>JBBIIA010000163.1:0-9623 GCA_037446775.1 Deltaproteobacteria bacterium | reverse complement strand
CGCCCCTCCTCCTCGACGGGCAGGAGGGGGAAGTGCTCCCGGAACGCCCGGGCGAAGAGCCCCACCCCCAACTGGGGCGACGCGCCGGGCTCGCCGTACACCTTGACCCGAGCCAGGCCCGAGCTGGGAGAACCCCGCTTGAAGATGAAGCCGCACAAGCCCTCCCCCGCGAGCTCCCTCACCCGGCGGCTGGCCCAGGACCGCATCCGCTCGGTGTGGTCCACCCCGCCCCGGATGGTCACCAGGCGCGGGTCCTCCGGGTTTCCCACGAGCCGCATGGCCGGCCGGGGCACGGGCAGCCCGCACTCCACCTCGGGGCACACCGGCACGTACTCCACGTAGCGGCCGAGGGTGTCGCGGAGGAACCGATCGAGCTTGTGGCCCCCGTCGTAGCGGACCTCCGCCCCCAAGAGGCAGCTGCTCACCCCCACCCGGATTCGGCCCCCCTCGTCCCTGCCACCGCTCATCCGCACCCTCCCTCTCTCGGCGTTGGGCACCCCGCCCGGCCGACACCATCGCCGACCAGGCTACCAGTTCCCGGTGGCGGGCCGGCCCGGGCCAGGCCGTGGTGACGTGACCGTGCGCCCCGAAGACGACCCGAGTGCGAGGCGTGGACCCTTCGACGGCACCGCCGGCCGCCACCCTTGGGCGACGCGAGCACCTTCGCTATACTCCCCCCATGGAGAAGCAAAGGCCCCACTACCGCCTGACGGCGGTCAACGACATCTACCGCCGCGTCGGCACCGACCCGCTGCCCATCCGGCGGAAACTCCGCCCCACCCATCCCCAGACGGGCCGCCGGTTCGGCGGCGCCGCCGCCTTCTCCCGGTACGAGCGGGGCGTGGAGCCGCCCCCCGTGGCCCTGACCCGGCTCCTGTTCCTCTTCGACCGGCACCCGGCGCTGCTCGATGAGCTGCGATCAGCCCCCTGACCACGGCCACCCGCCGCTCTACCCGATCTTCCTCGACCTCCGGGGGCGGCGGGTCGTGATGGTGGGGGCAGGCCCGGTGGCGGCGCGCAAGATCGAGGCCCTACGGGCTGCCGGCGCCCGGGTCACCCTCATCGCGCCACGAGCAACGGCGGAACTGGCGGCCCTGGCCGCGGCCGACGAGCTCGCCTGGGAGCGCCGCCCCTACCAGCGCGGAGACCTGGCGGGCGCCGCCCTGGCCCTGGTAGCCGTGGACGACCCGCGGGTGAGCGAGGCCGCTGCGGCCGAGGCCCGGAGAGCAGGGATCCCCGTCAACGTCGCCGATCGGCCGGAGCTCGGCGACGCCCTGGTGCCGGCGGTGGTACGCCGAGGCCGACTACAGCTCGCCGTGTCCACCGGGGGGGCGAGCCCGGCCTGGGCCCGGCGGCTTCGGCAAGAGCTCGAGGCGCGGTTCGGCGCCGAGTACGAACGGCTCTTCGACGCCCTGGCGGCGGCGCGCCAGGAGCTTCGGGCCGTAGGCAGCGACCCGGCGGAGCGCCGCCGGGCGCTCCGGGCCCTCGCCGATCCGGCGCTGCTGCCGCTGGCCGCAGAGCTCGAGGGCCCCGCCCTCGTGGCCGCCGTCCTCGCCCGGGCCCGGGCGCCCCGAACCCCGCCCTAGGCCCCGAGCCCTCCCCCTCCGACGTGAGAGACAAGATGTCCCCTCCCTCCCCGCGATCCTTCGGCTCCGGGCAGTGGGGTACCAGGTCCAGGTCCGGTGCCCCTGCCGGGTCTCCGGATGCTCCCCGTTCTCCTGCCCCCCCAATCGCAAACGAGGCCGCCCCGGGGGGCGGCCTCGTTTGCGGGTCGGCGGGTGTCTACTCCACTTCCACCGTGGCCTTGTTCATCTTCAGGGACTCCTTGGTCTTGCCGCTCTGGGAGCCCAGGGCCTCCAGGGCCTTGAGGGTATCCAGTCCCTCGACCACTTCGCCGAAGATGGTGTGCTTGCCGTCGAGCCACGGGGTGGGCACGAAGGTGAGGAAGAACTGGCTGCCGTCGGTGCCCGGGCCGCGGTTGGCCATGGACAAGAGGCCGGGGCGGTCGTGCTTGACCCCGGGCTTGAACGCGCCGTCGAACTCGTAGCCGGGGCCGCCGGTGCCGTTGCCGAGCGGGCAGCCGCCCTGGGCCATGAAGCCGGGGATCACCCGGTGGAAGGCGACGCCGTCGTAAAAGCCGAGGCGCGTCAGGTACAAAAAGCTGGTCACGTGCATGGGGGCGACCTCGGGCATCATCCGGATGCGGATGGGGCCCTTGGTGGTCTCGAGGCGCACGTAGTACTTCTTGGCGGGGTCGAAGCTGACCACGGCGGGCTTGGCGAGCTTCGTCCGCCAGTCGCTCTTGCCCTTGTCCACGTTGGCCTTTTGCACCATCTCGTCGATGCTCTTCAAGGTCTTGTCCTCTCTGGTTGCCCGCGCCGTCCCCACCGCCACCACGGCGGCACAGACGGCTGCGATGCCAAGGATGATCAACTTCTTGGGCTTCTCCATGGGGACTCCTTTGCGAAGTGGTCGTGGCGGCGGGGGCTTACCGCGCCAGGAGGTCGGTGACCTGGGCGACGACGTCGGGCGCCGTCCAGTCGAAGGGGCCGATCCAGGTGCGCACCAGCACCCCGTTTCGGTCGATCAAGTGGGTCTCGGGGATGCCGGTGGCCCGGTACAGGTTGTACACTCGCTTGTTCTCGTCCACGGGCACCGGGAAGGTCATGCCGTAGGTCTGCATGAACTGCCGGAGGGCCTCCCGGTCCTGATCCTCGGAGACGGCCAGGATCTCCAGGCCCCGGTCCCGGAGCTGCCCGTACAGGCGCACCATCGAGGGCACTTCGTGGCGGCACGGCGGGCACCAGGTGGCCCACAGGTTCAGAAACACCACCTTGCCCTTGAGGGCCCCCAGGCGGTGCTCGGCACCCCCGAGGTCGCGCAGCGTGAAGTCGGGCGCCGGGGAGCCCACCACCGGCTTCGCCGATTCGCCGCTGCACGCGCCCACCAAGAGCCCCAACGCGAGAAAGAGAGTCGCCAACCCACGCACCACCCACACCTCCCTGGCCCCCGGGGCGCCTATTGTGCGACATTCAGCTCCGGGGCTCAAGTTCCTCCGGCCCAGCGCTTCGGTCGGTGGGGTGCGCGGGGACGGCTTGGACTCCCCGGCCCTCTCGGGAAGCCCGACGGTGGGTTTTTCCTTGGGCGGAGCTCCCCGCGTGCCGATCGGTAGGGCGAGCGAGCGCCGCGGCGCCTCACCCCCGATTCAGGAGTACGGCCATGCCCGGACGGATGATCATCTTCGGCCTTCTGCTGCTCTTCGCCCTCTCGGTGATCCAGGTGTTTCGCCCCCTCGGCGACGCCACCGCCACCGGCCGAGCTTTCGCCGTGGCGGCGGCCGGCTTTTTTGGCATCGCCCTGGTGTTCGTGGCGACCGAGGAGCTCCGCTTCCGGCGCAAGCAGGCGCAACTGAACCGCCTCGGAACCGGGGACCTCGCCAACCGGCGCGAGACCTACCGCATCGGCTACCCCGAGACGGGGCGACCCCGGTTCCTGCTCGCGGCCGACCCGGCGGGGTCGGCGCCCGTCCTCGAGGTGTTGGACCTCTCGGAGGAGGGCCTGCGGCTGGGCGTGCCCGAGGGGACCGCCCTCGGCCCGGCGGTGGCCGGTCGCCTCGAACTGCCGGGGCAACTCCCCCTGGAGGTCCAGGGTCGGGTGGTGCGCCGCGGGGCCGAGGACGCGGCCGTGCACCTGCGACGCCCGGTGCCATCACCGATCATCGTCGCCGAGCAGCTTCGCCTCAAGGCGCACCTGCGGGCCTCCCGGTAAAGCGGGGCGCCCCGCCGGTTCTCCCCCTGGCCGCCCCTTCCTGGTATCCTGGCGGCCCTGTCGGCGCCCCGGGCTGTCGGCTCCTGCGTTCCCTCAAGGAAAGCTCTTGGCCTTCGCGATCCCGATTCTCCAAGCCCCGCGCCTACCGGCCAGCGGCGCCGGGCGCCTTCCCGGGGGGGAGGTGGTCCCCTGAGCCCCGAACGCCAGGGTTTTCTCGCCACCGCTGGTGCCTTCGTGGCGTGGGGGCTCCTGCCCGCCTACTGGAAGGCCCTGGGGGCGGTACCCCCCCTGGAGATCCTGTGCCACCGGGTGGTGTGGTCGGCGGGGTTTCTGTGGCTGGTGACCCTGATCCTGGGGGGCTGGGGCGAGGTGCGGCGGGCCCTGGCGTCGTCGCGGCTCCGGGGCGCCCTGCTCCTGGGGTCGCTCCTCATCGGGGGCAACTGGTTTTTGTACATCTGGGCGGTAAACGCCGAGCGGGTCCTCGAGACGAGCCTCGGCTACTACATGAACCCCCTGGTAAACGTGCTCCTCGGCCGGGTCTTCTTTGGCGAGCGCCTGCGCCGGGGCCAGCTGGCGGCCGTGGCGCTGGCGGCCGCCGGGGTCCTCAACCTCACCGTGGGGTACGGGCGCTTCCCCTGGATCGCCGTGGTGCTGGCGGTCTCCTTTGCGGCGTACGGGGCGGTGCGCAAGGCGGCCCGGGTGGCGGCGGTGCCGGGCCTGCTGCTGGAGACCACGGCCCTGGTGCCGCCAGCCCTGGGGTACCTACTGTGGCTCGGGAGCGCCGGGCTGGGGGCCTTCGGGCCCGCGGGGGCGGGGGTGACGGCGCTCCTGGTGGGCGCCGGGCTCGCCACCTCCCTGCCCCTCCTGGGCTTCGCCCACGGGGTGGGGCGCCTACGGCTGACCACGGTGGGGGTGCTTCAGTTCATCGCCCCGAGCATCGCCTTCTGCCTCGGGGTGTTCGCCTACGGGGAGCCCTTTACCCGGGCCCACCTCGTCACCTTTGCGTGCATCTGGTCCGGCGTGGCGGTCTTCGCCCTGGAGGGCGTGGTGGTCGCCCGGCGCCGTCCCGTCCCCTCCCACCCGTAGAGAGGAGTCCCCCCATGCCCATCGTCAACGTCGATTGGTTTGCCGGCCGCACCGTGGAGCAGAAGCGGGAGATCGCCCGCCAGGTGACCGAGACCTTCGTGGCGGTCGCCCAGTGCCCCCCCGAGGCGGTCACCATCATCTTCACCGACCACCCACGCCACGACATCGCCAAGGCCGGCAAGCTCCTCTCCGACTGACGGGGTTTCTTGACGGATCACGGCATGTTCAGGATGGGGGCGTTCGGCCCTGCCTCGCTCCCGTCGGGAAGCGCCCCCCCGTGCCTCTCACAGGCACTCCACCGCCTCGATCACCACCGGGGCGAGGGGCACGTCGCCGTGGGGGCCCACGGTGCCGGTGGGGACCTTCTCGATCTTCGCCAGCACCTCCAGGCCCTGGGTGACCCAGCCGAAGACCGCGTAGCCGAACTCCTCGGGGGTGCGGCGCTTGTGGTCGAGGAAGGGGTTGTCGACGGTGTTGATGAAGAACTGGGCGGTGGCGCTGTCCACCACGTTGGTGCGCGCCATGGCCAGGGTGCCCTTGAGGTTGCGCAAGCCGTTGGTGGCCTCGTTCTTGATGGGCCCCCGGGTGGGCTTCTCGGCCATGTCCGGGGCGAAGCCGCCCCCCTGGATCATGAAGCCGGGGATCACCCGGTGAAAGATCGTCCCGTCGTAGTGGCCCTCCAGGGCGTACTGCAAGAAGTTGTCGACGGTCTTGGGGGCGCTCTTCTCGTCGAGTTCGACGGTGAGGTCACCCATGGAGGTCTTGATCAGGACGAAGGGGTTGGGCATGGCGGTTCCTCTCGCGGAAAGGGGCGGCAGGGATGGAACCCCGTGAGGGGCAGAGGTCTCTGAGGATGGGTCGAATCGCGCCTGGGCCGGAGTCTCGGGGAACGGGGTTTCTTCGACAGGATTACAGGATGTTCAGGATCAAGGCGCCCCCGAGAATCCTGTCCATCCTGTTCATCCTGTCAAAGAGCCCCCCTTTCTCGCACCTCGACGGCTGGGGGCGACGCTAACCCTTGAGTTGGCGGCCGACTTGAAACGCCTTGGCCACCGGGGACCCGACGCCCCAGTACTGGCCGTCGGAGATCGAGTACAGCAGGGGGTCGACCCGACCCATGTCCGGGACTCCCTCCACGAGGCAGGACTCGTCCGCGTGGACCTCGACGATCTCGCCGAGGTGGAGGTGGTGGGTGGGGAGGTCGACGGTCTGGACGAGCCGGCACTCGAGCACCAGGGGGCACTCGGGAATCACCGGAGCCCCGGGGAGGACGCCGGGGACCGACGGGAAGACGGCCGCCTTGTCCACCTTGGCGCCGCTGGCGATGCCGCAGTAGTCGGCGCGGGTGACCAGCGGGGTCGACGGGATGTTGAGGCTAAAGGCCCCATGGGCCTGGATGCCGCGCTCGGTGTGTCGGCTCGGTCGCACGGCCACGGTCACCATGGGGGGCGTGTGGTTGGCCACGCCGCACCAGGCCGCGACCATGAAGTTGGGCACGCCGTCCACCACGGTACCCACCAGCACGGCGGGCTGGGGCATCAGGAAGGGTTTGGGGCCGAGCTTCACATGGGGCACGGGGCGCTCCTTTCGGGCAGGATCGGGGAAGGCCGAGGGGGGCGAAGATAGGCGGCCCGGGAGGCGCGCGCAAGGGGGAGGTGCGATCCCGGGCCAACGCAGCGAGACCAGCCAGCGAAGGAGAGCCGGATGCAGTGCGACCGATGCAACGAAACCGTGGAGGCGGGCGACGCCTTCCCCCACGGCGGCCAGACCCTGTGCGAGCGGTGCCTGATGGACGCCCTGAGCCCGGCCAAGGCGTGCGACCCCTGGGCGGTGAAGCTGGCCAAGGGAGCCCTGGCCACCTCGGGGGAGGGCGCCACCGAACTCAAGGGGCTGGAGAAGGCCCTGTGCGACCTGGTCACCGGGCGGGGGCGGGTGCCCAAGAAGGACCTGCCCGGCCTCCTGGGGGTCCCCGTGGGCGAGCTCGACCGGGCCTTTGCCGTGCTCCGCCACATGGAGCTGTTGCGCGGTGACCGGCGGCCCGACGGGAGCGTGGACCTGGTTCCCTTCGCGGCGCCCGCGGAGTAGGCCGAGGACGGCGTCGGGCTCCTGCTCGCCGCCGCAGACCCCGAAACGCCCCCTCACCCCACACGCGAAGGGCGCGCCCATGGCCGAGGACAAGCACGAGGAACTGGCCCGCCACCTGGCGGCCATGGGCATGGGAATGCCCCTCCGAGACGAACTGGTGACGATCCTCCGGGCGAACTTCACCGCGGACGAGGCCGCGGTCGCGCTCCTCCTGGGGGCCGAAAGCGCTCCCCTGGAGCTGGAGAGCGTCGCCGAGATCGCCGCGCGGGCAGGGGTTTCCCCCGCCAGCCTGGCCGAGACCCTGGAGAGCCTGGCCGAGCGGTGTCTTCTCTTCAGCGGTCGCACCCCCCGGGGCGAGCCGGGGTACGCCCTGCACCGGGTGGGGTTCGGGTTCCCCCAGGCCTTCTTCTGGAAGGGGGAGGAGACCGACCACGCGAAGGAGATGAACCGCCTGGTGGCCAAGTACTTCAACCGGGAGGTGACCGCCGAGGCCTTTGGCAGCAAGGGGGTGAAGCCCTACCGGTACGTCCCCCTGGAGCGGGCCCTCGCCCCCGACCGCCAGGCCGTGCTGCCCCACCACCGCATGCAAGCGGTGCTCGACGGCGCCAGCCGCTTCGCCCTCGCCCACTGCCCCTGCCGGGTCCAGGCGCAGCTGGCGGGCCGCAGCTGCGAGCACCCGCTGGAGGTGTGCCTCAAGTTCGACGAGATGGCCGACTACCTGATCGATCGGGGGCTCGGCCGGGAGATCACCCGCGCCGAAGCCGGGGAGGTCGTCCGCCGCAGCGCCGAACTGGGCCTGGTGCACTTCGTCGACAACGCGGCCGGCGGCGTCAAGCACAACTGCAACTGCTGCGGCTGCGCCTGTTGGAACGTGGGGGCGATCAAGCGGCGCAAGATCCCCCGGGACATCTTGATGGCCGTCTACTTCGTGCGCGAGACCGACCCGCAGCGCTGCGTCGGGTGCGGCGCCTGCGCCGAGATCTGCCCGGTGGACGCCGTCACCGTCCAGGACGGCCTGGCCGTGGTGGACGACCGCTGGTGCATCGGCTGCGGGGTCTGCGCCCTGCGCTGCGACGTCGGGGCCCTGCGGGTGAAGCACCGGGAAGGTCAGGACGACATGCCCCCCGACTTCGCCGCCCTTCACCGGACGATCCGGGCAGAGGGGAAGGACGAGGCTGCGCCGACGGGGGCGCCCCGGGGGTAGGCTCCCGTCCCCCCACCCGCCTCACCGCTTCTTGAGGCATTGGCCGGTGCGCGTGCTCCTGGACGCAAACCTCTTCTTGGGTTGTCTGCTCCACCCCGACCCTCGGGCGCGTCAGGAGCGACACCTCCTTGGCGCGGTCGAGCCACCGGCCATCGGCCTCCTTGACCACCACCAGGTCGAGGTCGCTCGTCGCGGTTACCGCGCCCCGGGCCAGCGACCCATGGACGAGATCGCCTGGCTGGACGCGCGGGGAGGACGGGATGGGGGCAGATCACCGACGGGAGGACCACGAGGCCGTGGCTGGCGGAGGAGCGCTGGCCCGGCCTCGCTTGCGTGCCAGGCTTGCCGACCCGGCTTCGGGGGCGCCCGTGCCTCGGTCACGGGCCGGCGGAACGCCCGCCTGCCTAGGCGGGCGTTCCCCCCCTATGCCGCCCGCAGCATGAACTCGACCTTGACGGCGTCGAACGGGAACTCGATGGGGCCCTCTGGCGTGCGGCGCACGAGCCCCGCCTGTAGGAGCGCCCCGATGTCGCCGTGCACCGCCTTGACGTCGCGCCCGACGCGGCGCGCCGCCTCGCGGATGGACACCGGCCCGGCGCCGCAGAGGGTCTTGAGGAGCTCCCAGCGCTTGGGAGAGAGCACGGCCCAGAGGAGCTCCGGCGTGGCGAAGCTGATGCGCACTTCGGGGTCCGCAACCCCGGTCGAAACGGCTCGTGCGGCGTCGGCGAAGGCCTCTTCGAGGGTGCGGACTTCAAGAACGACCGTTCGCATGGTTCCACCTCTCGACGTCTGCTGCGAAATCGGCCAGCAGCCGTTCGGGCGTCGAAAAGCAGTACGGCGCCTCGTCCGACCCGGTGTGCCGATGATCCCCTTTGCCCCGCTCGTTGTCGTACCGCAACACGCACCGGTCCCCAACGACGTACGCGAGCCGGTACTTGAAGCGGTGAGCCGATGGCGGCACGGGCTCGGGAACGCTCCAGATCACCACCTCGACGAACGCGTCGACGGCGACGACCACGCGACGTCGAACCAGCGCCCCGGCCCTCATGTTGGAGAGCATGCCAACAGCAGGAGCCGTTGTCAACGAGCCCAACACCATCCGCCGAGCCCTCTGTGGGCAAGTACATGACCCCGAGGAGCTAGGAGGGGGACCGTGGAATACGCGGGTTCCTGGGGTGGCCCTGGCCGGAGGCGGACGGCAACTTGTCGGGTGGGCTAGGTCCGCCGCCGCCGAGTCCTGCGTCGCCACGAGCGAACTGGTCCGCCGGATCGACCTGGACGAGAAGGACCCCGCCGCGTCCTCGATCCCCGGCACCGGATCCGTATCCAGGTTGCTGGGGGGCAATGCTCTTGTGCACCAGCGTCCACCGATCCGGCGCGGGAGTCATTTCCGCGGCGCTATCGGGCGCTATCGCGGGCGCTATCGGGACGTTCGTGCAGAAGAGCATCGCGCCCCTCCGTCAGCTGCTAGAGTCTCCCG
>JBBIIA010000162.1:0-9733 GCA_037446775.1 Deltaproteobacteria bacterium | reverse complement strand
CCTTCCCTCCTCGGGTCCCCCGGGGTAAGCTGGCGCCCCGCCCCTGCACAACCCCGACCGCGAGGTGCCCCCATGGCCAGGAAGAAGCCCGCCCCGGGACCCGTGGGCGCACCCCCGCCCGCCGGCGAGCCCGCGCTCGCCCGAGAGCATCCTCGCCGACCTGGTGAAGCGCTACACCCGCGTGCAGGTCTACAATGAACCATAGGTTTTCGTTGCGTCGTTGCGCCGTGGCGTAAGACCGGCCTTCAAAAGGCAAGGGCTCCTGCCCCAGAGAGGAGGAGCAGGTCGCGTGGACAGGATTGGCGAGGGACCGAGGGTGCTGGTGGTGGACGACGACCCCCAGGCCCTGCGGCTGGTGGACCAGGCGCTGCGCGGGTCGGGGCTCGAGGCCACCTGCGTGGCCGACCCGTTGGCCGCCCTGAGGGCGCTGCGGGAGGGGCCCTTCGCGGCCGTGATCAGCGACCAGATGATGCCCCACATGCCCGGCACTGAGTTCCTGGCGCTGGTCCGCCGCCGGTGGCCTGAGGTGGCGTGCCTGATGATCACCGCCAGCGACGACATCCGCGTGGCGGCCGAGGCCCTCAACCGGCGGCTCGTGCGCTTTCTCCTGCCCAAACCCTTCGAGCCGGCCGAGCTGCGCCGGGCGGTGCTCGAGGCGGTTGCCAGCCGACCCGAGAGGGCGCCGCGCCCGGCAGTGGCGGCCGAGGCGACCCGGGGCGCCCTGGCCCTGGCCCGGGCCGTGGACGCCCGGGATCGCTACACCCTGGAGCACTCCCAGCGGGTGGCCCGCTACGCCGAAGCCGTGGGCCGTGTCCTGGGCCTTGCGGCTGACGAGGTCGAGGCGCTCCGGCTCGCGGGCCTGCTCCACGACCTGGGGAAGATCGGGGTGCCGGACGCCGTGCTGGGTAAGCACGGCCCCCTCACCGGCCCGGAGCGTCAGGCCATGGCCCGGCATCCGTCGGTGGGCGCCGAGATCGTGGCGCCCCTGGCCCTGGCCCCGGCCGTGGAGCAGGCGGTGGCCGAGCACCACGAGGCCTTCGACGGCACGGGCTATCCCCACGGCCTGGTCGGCGCCGCCATCTGCCTGGCGGCCCGGGTGGTCCAGGTGGTGGACGCCTACGAGGCCATGACCTCCGACCGGGTGTACCGGCGCGCCCTGCCCCCGGAGGCGGCGTGCCAGGAGCTCGCCCGCTGCTCCGGCGCCCAGTTCGATCCGGAGGTCGTGTCGGCCCTCCTCCGGGTCCTTTCGGGTGGGGCGAACCCTTGAAGGGAAAGGCGGCCTCACGCTACGCCGCCACGCCGCTACGGGGGGAACTCAACCACCAAGAAGGGTTTTCGTTGCGCCGTTGCGCCGTGGCGTGAAACCGGTCTTCACAGGCAAGGGCGGCCTCGCGCAACGCCGCAACGCCGCAACGAGCCCGGGACGGGCGATTCACGGTTGAGTCGGGGGCCCTTTCTGATAGATTCTCTTTTCGCGAGGGCAACGGCGGGCGACGAGGAGGAGCGGTCATGGCGAAGCAGGGGATCTTCCACGAGCTGGCGGAGCTGCTGAAGGAGAACCGGGCGGAGGTCGCGGACCGGTGGCGAGAGCAGTTGGTGGCCGCGGCGGGCAACGTCATCGCCCGGTTCGGCGAAGGGGCGGTCCGCCAGCGCGGGGGCGAGCTGTTGGACCTCTTGACCCGGGCGCTCCCCGGGGGGGACGACCCCGCGGCCGAGGCCTACGGCCCCCTTCGAGAGCTCCTAAAGACCTTGAGTCGGGACTGCACCGCCTTGAGGCTCACGGTTACCGAGACGGCCACCTTCGTCTTTAGCTTGAAGGACGCGCTGCTCGCCACGCTCCAGAACAAGTACCCCCAAAAGGAGAAGCTCCACGAGGCGGTCACCGCGGTGAACCGGCTCGTGGACAAGCTCGGGCTGCTCACGGTGGACAGCTACGTCGAGGCCCGGGAAGCCCTGATCCGGGAGCAGCAGCGGTCCCTCGTGGAGACCGCTGCGCCCGTGGTCAAGGTGTGGGACCGGATCCTTTTGGTGCCGCTCATCGGCATCCTGGACAGCGAGCGGACCCAGCTCGTGATGGACAAGATGCTCGGGGGCATCGAGGAGACCCAGTCGAAGGTGGTCATCCTCGACATCACCGGCATCCCCACGGTGGATACCCTGGTGGCCCGCCACCTGCTGAGCACGGCCACGGCCGTGCGGCTCATGGGCGCCGAGTGCATCATCACGGGCATCAGCGCGCGCATCGCCCAGACCATGGTGCAGATGGGCATCGACCTCAAGGGCCTCCTGACCCGGGCCAGCATGGCGGACGGCTTGCGCGACGCCTTCGACCGGCTCGGCCAGAAGGTGGGCCCGCGATGAGGGGCAAGCCATGAACGAGGTGACGGTCCTCAAGACCGGCGACGACCTCATCGTCCCCATCCAGGTGGAGCTCCATGACCGCGCCGCCCGGAAGCTCCAGGAAAACATCCTGGTCCGGATCGAGGCGACGGGGGCTCGGGGGCTCGTGATCGACGTCTCGGCCGTGGCCATCGTCGACAGCTTCCTCGGCCGGCTCCTGGTCGAGACCGCCCGGATGGCCGCCCTCATGGGCACGGCCACGGTGCTGGTGGGGCTGCGCAAAGAGGTGGTCATGACCCTCATTCAGCTCGGCTTGACCATCGCCGAGCTGCACACGGCGCTCAACCTCGAGGACGGCCTGGCCCTCCTCCAGCGGTTGAAGGGCGGCGACGGCGAGGACCGCCAAGCGGGGCCCCATGTCGGCGAAGCTTGAGGTTTTGGCGGCCTTCGAGGTGTTTTTGAGCTGTGACGAGGACGTGATCCTCGCCCGGCAGCGGATCCGCGCCCTGGCCCAGGACGTCGGCTTCGGCGCCCTCGACCAGACCCGGATCGTGACCGCCGCGTCGGAGCTCGCGCGCAACGTGGTGGTTCACGGGGGCCAGGGGAGCGTAAGGGCGGAGCGGCTCGCCCCGCGCCCCGGCGTGCGCCTCGCCTTCGCCGACCAGGGGCCCGGCATCGCCGACCCGGAACGCGCCCTTGAGGGGGGCAACTCGACCATCGGCTCCATGGGCCTGGGGCTCTCGGGTGCGAGGCGCCTGATGGACGAGTTCGCCCTGGACACCGCGCCGGGCCGCGGCACCACGGTCACGGTGGTGAAGTGGCTTCCGTAGGGCTGTCTCACGCAACGCCGCCACGCCGCTACGGGTAAGAACCGAAGGTTTTCGTTGCGCCGTGGCGTGAGGCCGGTTTTCGAGGCGCGAGAGGAGTCGGGGATGGCCGCTGGGCAGGAGGAGCGGGTCCGGGTGGTGGAGGCGGGCGACGTGCCCCGGGCGCGCCGGGCCGCCCGCACCCTGGCGGCGGCGGCCGGGTTCGGGTCGGCGGAGGCGGCCGAGGTGGAGACGGTGGCCTCCGAGCTGGCCACGAACCTGGTGAAGCACGCCTGGGGTGGCGGTGAGATCGCCGTTCTGGTGCGGGCCGAAGGCGGCCGCGGCGGCATCGAGGTTCGGGCGGTGGACGGGGGGCCGGGCATCGCCGACGTGGAGCGGGCGCTGGTCGGCGGGCACTCCACCCGGGGCACCCTGGGTATCGGGCTCTCAGGGGTGAAGCGGCTCATGGACGACTTCGCCCTGCGCACGGGCCCCGGGGCCGGCACCGAGGTCACCGCCTGCAAGTGGTTGGACCGTCAGGCGGCGCCCCTGGTCCGGTTCTCGGTGCTCGCGAGCCCCATGCCGGGGGAGGCGCTGTCGGGGGACGCCTACTTCATCCGGCGCTTTCCCGACGTCGAGCTCTTTGGCGTGCTCGACGTGCTGGGCCACGGGCCCGAGGCCCACCAGGTGGCCCTGCGGTGCCTGGAGCTCCTCGAGGCCCACTGCCGCGAGGACCTCGGCGCCATCATCGGGGCCTGCCACCGCGGTCTGCGCCACACCCGGGGCGCCGCCCTGGCCCTGGCGCGGGTGGACCGCGCCACCACGAGCCTGGAGCACGTGTCGGTGGGCAACGTGGAGACCCGGGTATTCCACACGCCCCGGCCGGTGCGGCCCTTCTGCTTCAACGGCACCCTGGGCATGGCCCTGGAGAGCAGTCGGCCGTCCACCTACCCGCTGGCCCCGGGGGCGGTGGTGGTCATGTACTCCGACGGCCTCGACAGCCGGTTCGACGTGCCGGCGCACCCGCTCGGCGAAACGCCCCAGCGCATCGCCGAGGCCATCTTCGCCGGGCACGTCCGCGGCACCGACGACGCCACCCTGTTGGTGGGGAAGGTGAGCGCATGAGGGATCGGGCCGCCATCCTCGGGACCTACGAGGCCCTGCTCCGGGTCTTCTTTCGGGGCAGCGACGAGGAGGCTTACTTCTCGGTGGCCGAGCTGGGCAAGGAGCTCGTGCTCGCCAAGGCCGGGCCGGACGTGCTCGTCGACATCCACGCCGCGGCCCTAAAGAACGTGATCCACGACGCCGATCCCCTCACCGTGACGCGGCTGGTGGTGAACGCCAACGAGCTCCTCCTCAACGGCATCATGGCTTACGCCATGACCTACTACGGCTTCCTCGACCAAATCGAGGCCGAGGGCCGAAAGCTCGCGGCGGCCCAAGAGCAGGCGGCCCGCGAGAGGGACAACCTGGACGCCATCGTCTCGGCCATCGACGCCGATCTATTGCTCCTCGACCCCGATCTCACCATCCGCTGGGTCAACCGGCGGCTTCGGGAGCGGTCGCGCTTCGACAGCGGGGAGCTCCTTGGGAAGCCCTGCAACCTGGCGTACTGCAACGCGCCGACCGCGCCCGAGGACTGCCCGGCCCTGGTCGCCTTTCGCACCGGCCGGCCGGTGCGCCAGGAGCACCCGATCAACCACCCCGACGGGGCGGCGCGCCACTACCAGTTCACCTGCTCGCCCCTGCCGGGCAAGGACGGCTCCCCCTCCCAGGTTTTGGAGCTGGTGCAGGACGTGACGGACCGCCGCGACCTGGCCCACGAGCTCGGCGAGAAGGCGGCGGCCCTGGAGGTTGCCAACGAGAAGCTCCGGTCGCTCGACCGGCTGAAGGCGATGTTTATCGCCGCCATGAGCCACGAGCTCCGCACGCCCCTAAACGCCATCATCGGGTTTTCGAGCATCCTCAAGGACGAGTGGCTCGGGCCCCTGAACCCCGAGCAGAAGGAGAACCAAGAGGCCATCCTCCGGGCCGGCAGGCACCTCCTAGCGCTCATCAACGACGTGATCGACATCTCGAAGATCGAGGCGGGCGTGTTGGAGACCGCTCGGGACCGCTTCGACCTGGGGGGCGCCGTCGCCGAGGCGGTCGACCTGGTGCGGGGCGCGGCCGAAAACAAGGGCCTGGAGCTGCGGGTGGAAGCGGCCCCGGTGGAGATGCACGCGGACCGCAGGCGCCTCGTCCAGTGTCTGGTGAACCTGTTGGGGAACGCGGTGAAGTTTACCGACGAGGGGAGGGTCGCGGTCACGGCCCGGACGCTGGCGGCCGGCGACGGGGGCGGCGCCTGGGCCGAGATCGCCGTGGCGGACACGGGCATCGGGATCCGGGAGGAGGACCTGCCCAAGGTGTTTGGGGCGTTCTCCCGGCTGGTCCCCGCCGGCGACGCCCGGCGCCCGGGCACGGGCCTCGGGCTCTACCTCACCCAGAAGCTCGTGACCGAGACCCTGGGGGGCGAGCTCACCGTGACCAGCGCCTACGGCCAGGGGAGTACCTTCACCATGCGCCTGCCGCTCGCGGCGGGGGGATGACGAGGTGATCCCGCGGCGGCCGCGGGGGTGCTACGATGCGAAGGGCCAAAGGCGGGTTTCACGCAACGCCGCAACGCGAAAGGCAAAGGCCGGCTCGCGCAACGCCGCAACGCCGCTAGGGGAAAAGCAAGGGTTGTCTCACGCAACGCCGCAACGCCGCTAGGGGAAAGGCAAGGGTTACGGGAAGAACCCAACCACCAAGAAGGGTTTTCGTGGCGCTGTTGAGGCGTCGCGTGAGACCGGCTCTCGGGACGCAAGCTCTCGCTGCAAAGTTTGAAAAGGATCTTGAAGGGTCTGGCAGAATAGGTTCGGGCGGTGTTGGTGCGAGGGCATTGAGAGCATTTCGCGAGACGATCAATCAGGGAAAGAATGGCTTCGAGGATCGGCGGCCACAAGATCGAGCGAATCCGGTGTGACGGCCCGAGTCGAAAGACGTGCGGGAGGCCGCCTTGGCTGGCCCTGGGGCTCGCTGTCGCGCTCCTGCTCGGCTCCGTCGGGCAGGCAGCCGAGCTCCCAAGGGCAGGGACGCGCGTGCGCGTTGGCGTCTACGACAGTCCCCCCAAGGTTTTTCGAACGGCGGAGGGAGGATACGCCGGGATCTTCCCCGACCTGCTGGCGCGCGTAGCGGCCAAGGAGGGCTGGTCCCTGGAGTTCGTGCCCGGTGAATGGGCCGTATGCCTCGATCGGCTCGAACGGGGGGAGATCGACGTCATGGTCGACGTTGCCGTGTCCCCCGATCGGGCCAAGCGCTTCGCCTTCTCCGACCAGACCGTGCTCGTCAACTGGGGCGTGCTGTACGCGCGCCCCGGGTTCGCGCTCAGTTCCCTGCTCGACCTCAGGGGCCGAACCCTCGCGGTGATGCAGGGGAGCATCCACGCGGAAGGGGAGGGGGGGATCCGCTCTCTGCTGCAGAAGCTCGACGTCTCGTGCACGGTTATCGAGTTGCCGAGCCACGAGGCCGTATTTGAGGCACTTCGCCGCGGAGCGGCCGATGTGGGAGCCGTCAATCGCCTGTTTGGCGCGGGACATGCCACCCGATACGGCGTGACGGAGACTCCCGTCCTCTTCAATCCGACCGAGCTGCGCTACGCCTTTCCCAAGGCCGGGCGTTTCGGCGACACGCTGCGCGGGGTCATCGACGCCGCCCTCGCTTCGTTCAAGGCCATGCCGGGGGCCCCAATCCAACGGCTTGTGACAGACTATCTCTCGCGGGCTCCAGAGGAGTGGGGCACGAAGCCCGGCGCGACAGCCGGTGCCCCCGTTGAGTTCTCGCTCTCTCCCGAGGAGAAAAGGTGGCTGGCCGCCCACCCGCTGATGCGGCTGGGCGTCGACCCCAGCTGGCTGCCGTTCGAGGCCCTGGACCCGCGAAAGGGGCATCTGGGGATCGCGTCGGACTACACCCGTCTGGTCGCCGACCGGCTGGGAGTAACGCTGCGGCCGGCAGAGGGGCTCTCCTGGAAGCAGGTTCTCCTCGGCGCGAGGAATCGCCAGGTCGACCTGTTGCCCGCCGTCAGCTCCACCCCGGAACGGGCGGCGTACCTCGTCTTCAGCGACCCCTACGTCTCTTTCCCCGTGGTCCTGGTAACCCGGAAGTCGATGCCCGTGCCGACCGACTTGGCGGGCCTGGGGCAGGGACCGGTGGCTTTGGTGGACGGGTACTCCATCCAGGAACTGCTGCGCCGCGACTTTCCCCACGTGCTTCAGGTGCCGGTGGCCGACGTCGACAGCGGATTGCTGGCCGTGACCGAGGGCCGGGCCGCCGCCTACGCAGACAACCTGCCCGCCGTTTCCCATGCGCTGGAACGGCTCGAGCTAGGCGACCGCCTGCGCATCTCGAGCCCTACGCCCTACACGGTGGACCTGCGTTTCGGGGTGCGCTCCGACTGGCCGGAGCTGGTTCCGATCCTCAACAAGGTCCTGGCCACCATCGGACCGCGACGCCGCGCAGAGATCAACGAGTACTGGATCACCCAGCGCCCCTCCGAGGAGCGCAAGATGGTCCGCATCCGGAATCAGGCCCTGTGGGTGATCGGAGGCATCGCGGCGGCCGGCGTCGGCATCCTGTTTCACAACAGGCGCCTCAGGGTCCAGGTCCTCCAGCGCGAACGCCTGGCGAGGGAACTCGAACGCGCCAAGATCGAAACCGACCTCGCGAACGAGCGGTTGAAGGACCTCGACCGGTTGAAGTCGATGTTCATCGCCTCCATGAGCCACGAGCTCCGCACGCCCCTAAACGCCATCATCGGGTTTTCGAGCATCCTCAAGGACGAGTGGCTCGGGCCCCTGAACCCCGAGCAGAAGGAGAACCAAGAGGCCATCCTCCGGGCCGGCAGGCACCTCCTAGCGCTCATCAACGACGTGATCGACATCTCGAAGATCGAGGCGGGCGTGTTGGAGACCGCTCGGGACCGCTTCGACCTGGGGGGCGCCGTCGCCGAGGCGGTCGACCTGGTGCGGGGCGCGGCCGAAAACAAGGGCCTGGAGCTGCGGGTGGAAGCGGCCCCGGTGGAGATGCACGCGGACCGCAGGCGCCTCGTCCAGTGTCTGGTGAACCTGTTGGGGAACGCGGTGAAGTTTACCGACGAGGGGAGGGTCGCGGTCACGGCCCGGACGCTGGCGGCCGGCGACGGGGGCGGCGCCTGGGCCGAGATCGCCGTGGCGGACACGGGCATCGGGATCCGGGAGGAGGACCTGCCCAAGGTGTTTGGGGCGTTCTCCCGGCTGGTCCCCGCCGGCGACGCCCGGCGCCCGGGCACGGGCCTCGGGCTCTACCTCACCCAGAAGCTCGTGACCGAGACCCTGGGGGGCGAGCTCACCGTGACCAGCGCCTACGGCCAGGGGAGTACCTTCACCATGCGCCTGCCGCTCGCGGCGGGGGGATGACGAGGTGATCCCGCGGCGGCCGCGGGGGTGCTACGATGCGAAGGGCCAAAGGCGGGTTTCACGCAACGCCGCCACGCGAAAGGCAAAGGCCGGCTCACGCAACGCCGCAACGCCGCTACGGGGAGAACCCAAAGAAGGTTTTCGTGGCGCCGTTGCGCCGTGGCGTGAAACGGGTTTTGGGAGGTAGGGGCATGAAGCGAGTCCTGGTGATTGAAGACAACTCGGACAACCTGCGACTCATCACCTATGCCCTCAGGCGCGCCGGCTACGAGGTGCTGGCGGCCGGGAGCGGGGAGGAGGGGGTGGAGCTGGCCCTGCGGGAGGCGCCGGCCTTTGTGGTCATGGACATCCTCTTGCCCGGCATCGACGGCATCGAGGCCACCCGGAGGATCCGCGCCGCCCCGGCGGGGAGTCGCTTGCCCATCGTCGCCGTGACGTCCTACGCGATGCGGGGGGATCGGGAGCGGATCCTGGCCGCCGGGTGCAACGGGTACCTCGAGAAGCCCTTCGATCCCCTCACGGTCGTCGACGAGATCCACCGGCTGGTGGGAGGGAAGCCATGAGGGTCGTGCTGGTCGTGGACGACAACGCCCAGGACCGCAAGCTCCTGCGCCTGAACCTCGAGCACCGGGGCCTTCGGGTGCGCGAGGCGGCGGATGGCGGCGAGGCCCTGAGGTTCGCCCGCGCCGAGCGGCCCGACCTCATCGTCTCCGACGCCCTGATGCCCCGGATGGACGGGTTTCAGCTCCTGCGGCTGGTGAAGGCCGACCCCAACCTGCGCGACGTGCCCTTCGTCTTCTACTCCTCCATCTACACCGGCCGGGACGAGGAGGCCCTGGCCGTGTCCCTGGGGGCGCTCGCCTTCCTGCCCAAGCCCCTGGATCCCGAGGCCTTTTGGCAGGCGCTCCAGCGCGTGCTCGCCGCCTGGACCGAGGGGGCGCCGCTGCCCGACGTTGCGGAGCGGCGGCCGGAGGAGCTCGAGTTTCTGGAGCGCTACAGCGACATCGTCGCGGCCAAGCTCGAGGAGAAGGTCCGCGAGCTGTCCGCGGCCAAAACGGCCGTGGAGGACCGGGAGCGGCGGCTCGCCACGCTCTTCCGCAACCTCCGGGACGTCCT
>JBBIIA010000161.1:0-9743 GCA_037446775.1 Deltaproteobacteria bacterium | reverse complement strand
CCCCCAGGCGGCGTACTCCCGCACCACCTCCTCGGGGTCGCGCAGGGCCCGGGCCAGGTCGGGCACGTACCGCTCGTCCCGCGTGTTGCCCAGGGCGATGGCCGCGTTGCGCTGGAGCCACTTCTTCTCGTGGATGTAGTTGTAGGTCGTCGGGCGGACCCACTCCTGGTAGTACGCCTCGTCCATGTTGAGCATCCGGGCCAGGGTCAGCTCCCCGGCCACCCTCTCCAGGTAGGCGTCCTGGTGGCTCGCCCGGGCCAGGACCTTGTGGTTACGGGGGCACGCCTGCTGGCAGAGGTCGCACCCGTGGACGGCGCTGCCCATGGCTTCGCGGACGTCCTCCGGAATGTCGTTGAACCTCATCGCCTCTTCGTCGCGGGCGTAGCGGCACGACCAGTGGTTGAAGGGGACGCAGCGCCGCGGGTCCAGGGTACGGGGCGCCACGAGGGCCCCGGTGGGACAGGCCTCCCGGCACTTGCCGCACTTGGGCGGACAGCCGCTTTCCACCGTCGGGGCGTCGACCTCCAACTCGGCGTCGACCACGAAGGAGCTCAGGCAGACGAAGGAGCCGGCGCCCTCCACGTAGGCGAAGTTGTTCTCGCCGTAGGTGGCCACCCCGGCCCGCGCCGCCACCATCCGGTCCGGGACCATGATCCCTTCGAGCACGTTGCAGCCCTTCTCCCGCAGGAAGCCCTTGAAGAGCTCCTGCCGGGCGCCGTGGGTCTGGGAGGGGGCCGCGAAGTAGCACCGCGCCTGGTAGATGCGGCCGATCTTGCCCACGAGGGTCTCCGGGTAGGCCGTGTGGGAGTAGTCGTAGGCCACCGAGATTATGGACCTGGCCGCCGGGTTGGCGCTTCGGGGCCGCGCACCGAGCAGGGGGTTCCGGGGCGATCGGGTCCAGAAGGCGTAGGTGTCGGGCCTAGACTCCAGGGCCTCGACGTGTTCCGGGAAGTCGTCGGCGGTGGTGACGCCGACCTTCGTGAAGCCCAGATACAGGGCCTGGTTCTTGATCTGCTGGGTGAGCGTCATGGGCTACCTCCGGGAAGGGGGAGTGCACACCGGGGGAGCTCGTGGGAGCCGGAGGCAAATGTCACGGCTACCCGATGCCCCAGGTGCTTTCGGCGCGTTGCAGGTTGTAGCGTCGGCCGCCCGCGACTCGCTCCACGGCCTCAACGCGGGGCGATCAAGAGGCTCTGGACAGACCGGCCGATCGCCCCCCCTTCGTCATGGAGGGTGCAGACAGCCAGCCCGATGCCTTGCTCGTCGAGGGTGGTGGCAGCATCCAGGCACACCCATTCGCCGCCGGGCGGGCGGTGCAGGTGCACCGTGAGGTCGGGATTGATGAACGTGTAACGCGCCGTGTCCAGGGCTGCCGACACGCCATTTCCGCTATCCGCTGCGATCGCCACGCGCTGGAGCGGTGAGGGGGGCTCGTCGGGCAGGAGCGGATGGCGCATGCGCATCCAGGCAGCCATCGCGCCGCAGCCGAAGGTGCCGCGGGCGATCCGGACCTCCATCGCGGTGTGGTACCCGATCTGCTCCCGGAAGAACGGGAAGACGAAGGAGTCCGACCCCGCCGGAGGCCGGGGTGGCGCGGGGCGTGACGCCCTGGCGGGCAGCGGCACCTCCGTGGCGTGCATCCGCAGTGCGGTGGCCCGGCACACCTCCTTTTCCCCCGCCCGCACCCAGCCGGCCAGCCACTGCACCTTCTTCCCGTCCCGGATCACCTCCGCCCCCACGGTCAGTGGCGCGAGGGGGACGGGCCTCAGGAACTCCACGGTCAGGCGCACGACCTGCATCCCATCCCCGTGGGTGGGGCAGCGCTCCATCTCCCGGGCCAGCAGGGCTGCCGGCGGACCTCCGTGCTGGTGCTCGGCGCTCCACGGCCCTCGCGTGTGCTCGGTGGGGACGAAGCGGTCGCCATCGGGCAGGAAGAACGCCGAAGCGTTCACGGTAGCCTCCATCCTGTTTGGCTCCTTCCGGCCACTCCCGTGTCTTGCATACTAGATACTCCTTCGCGGCGCGAGGTCATCGCCGCAGGTCGCGGAGCAGGCGTTTGAGCAGCACCTTCTCCTCCAGCGAGAAGCCGCCGAGCACCTCGTCGTTCGTGAGCTCGATCACCCGGGCCAGCTCGGGGGTCGCCTCCCTGGCCCGGTCCGTCAGGAACACCCTTCCGACCCGGCCGTCCTCGGGATCCTGCTGGCGGCTCACCCACCCGGCGGCGACCATGCGGTCCAAGACCCCGGCGAGGGTCGCGGTGTCCAGGGCGAGCCGGCGGCCGATCTCGCCGACGGGCAGGCCCTCTTCCTCCCACAGGGCCTCCAGGAACAGGCACTGGACCGGCGTCAGCCCGTGGGCCTGGAGGCGTGCCTTGAAGTCCGCCTGCGCCCGCTGGTGCGCCTTGGCGAGCAGGAAGACGATGCAATCGCGGTAGGAGATCACGTTCCCTCGCTGGGTCGATGTTATCTAGCACGCAAGATACGTGGCCGCCCCTTCGGCGTCAACCCCCCCCAGCCGCCCTCGGGACTGCCCGAGCGCCGCCGAGCCAGGGGCGACCCGCACCAGAGCGCGGAGAGCTCGTGCGCCCGCGCCGCAAGGCCCAGGGCCTGCGGCAGGCCGAGGCTGCGGCGCCGTGCAACGTGGGCACGCGCCCGTCGGGTGGCCGCAGAACACGACGAGCGGTGGGGACCGGCGCCGATTCGCCCGCAGGTCGGGGCCTGGATCGAAGCCAGCGCCCGCCGGATCCCCGGGCGCCTGGAGCCGTAGGTCGGCCCGGGCGGCGCGGCCCCGCCGCGGACCCGCGGCTCCACCCGGCGTCATGAAGGATTTCGCCACGTGGTCCCCGCGGGGGCACCAGGGACCAAAGGGGGGAGCCCTCTCCCCGCCGTTCTTTACGTCTCTTGCGGCTCTGCGTGAGCTCAAGGGCGTTTGTTCTCCCTCCTCGATGGCCTGAGGAGGCGCCTCGCTAAGAAACCCTTGAAGACCAAGGATCTTGAACAGCGCGTCAGGTTTCGCCCGAGGAGGAGAAATGACTCTCACGCAAAGACGCCAAGACGCAAAGGGGCACAACCCCGCCTTGGTCGTTCTTGGCGTCCTTTGCGGCTTTGCGTGACATCCCGGTCTTTTCTTCTCCTGCCTCGGCGGTCTGAGGCGAAGCCTCGCTAGCTCTTCCGGAACCGAGGATCGAACTGGAACGGCTGGCTCGCGCCGATCGCCAGGCGGGCGAAGTCCGGGTGCGCGGGGTTGAGCACGAAGATCGACTCCGGCGGGACCACCGCCGAGGGCACCCGCAACACCGCCGCGGCGGCGTCGGTGAGCCAGCGCCGACCGAGCTCGGCGAGCGCCTCGGGAGCCGGGACGTCCCGCCAGTTCGGCGGCAGCTGTTCCGGAGCGACGTGCTCGACCGGCAGCCCCTCGGGCAGGCCCACGGGGAACGCCACGCAAGCGGCCGCGAGCTCCGCCGGATCGAGGTGGACGAAGAGCTCGACGGCGGCGAGCGCCAGAGACTCGGCCGCGTAAACCACCGCGGTCCCCTTGGGGTTCCATCGGCCCCCGGCCCGCCGGGAGCCCTCCCCGGTAAACGCCTCGGCCCGGCGGCTCGCCTTGCACAGGCGCCAGACGGTGGTGCCGGCCACGTCAGGAGACCACGCCGTACTCGATGCGGGTCAGGACGTCGTCCACCTGGGTCGCGCCCGCGTCGGTGTCGAGCAGGCGCAGGGGGACCTCCCCCCCGAGGGCGCGGTTGGGCTTCTGGAGCCACCGGCGGGCGGCGTCCTCGTCTTCCAGCACCTCCACGGCGCGGGCCACCACCCGGGCGAGGCGGTACAGGCGGTCCGACTCGTCCGGGTGGAAGCGTGCCTCCCGCTTGCGGCGCAGAAGCGTCCGCCGCGGGATGCCGAGCACCTCGGTCAGCTCCCCCTGGGAGACCCCGCACCGCTCCACCACGCGCTCCAGGGAGCGGTAGGGGAGCCCGTCGCGAATCAGCTCCAGGACGGCGCTCGCGGTCGGCGCCCGCTTGCCCAGCTCCTCCTGGCCCCCGAGGACGTCGAGTGCAGTCATCGCAGCCATCGGATCCTCCCGGTGCGGTGTGGGCCATATGGCCTTCAGTATAGGGCCACGTGGCCAGACCCGCAAGGGGGCGGGAGGTGGGGGCGGGCCGGCCCCCCCGGCGTCCCCTCCCCTTTCCCTGCGAACCCGGGCTAGGCCGGGGCCGGGCTCCGGAGCGTCTTGACCAGGAGATCCTGGAGGCGGTCGACCGCTTCGTTCCCCTGGGATGCCTGGCTCCGGTAGGCCGACACCTCCATGGGCTCCAGGGGGCCCAGGCCCTGGTCGCTGCCCAGGACCTCCAGGTGGGGCGGGGCGCTGCACTGGGTCAGCACGGCGACGGCGAGGCCGCTCTCGACGGCGGCGATCTGCCCCGCCAGGCTGGAGCTGTGGTAGACCACCCGATACCGCCGCCCCTGGAGGGCCAAGGAGCGGATGGCGCTGCGTCTCGCGAGACTGGTGCTCTCGTACACGGCAATGGGCAGCGGGTCCCGTCTCCAGGCCTGGAACTGGGGGGCCCCCACCCACACCATCGGCTCGTGGAACAGGAAGGTCCCCTGCCGGGGATGCTCCCGCGAGACCAGCGCCAGGTCCAGCTCACCGCGCTCGACCTTCGGGATCAGGGCGGTGGACTGCTCGCAGTTGAGCTCGATCTCCACCGACCCGTGGTGCGGCGCGAAGCGTTTGAGCACCGGCGTCAAGTACCTGGCCGCGTAGTCGTCCGGAACGCCGAGGCGAATGCGGCCGGTCAGCTCTTCCCCGCCGAACGCGGCCTGGGCCTCGGCGTGGAGGTCGAGCATCCGACGGGCGTACCCCAGCATGCGCTGCCCGTCCGCAGTGAGCTGGTGCTGGCGCGGCCCCCGCACCAGGAGTTGGCACCCCAGGGCGGCTTCGAGCTTCTTCAGCTGCACGCTCATCGCCGACTGGGATCGGTGCACCTCCGGGGCCGCGGCGGACAACGACCCCGCGTCCACCACCGCCACGAAGCACTTCAGCCAGTCGATCTGGAGGTCCTGGAAGGACATCTCGGCTCCCTCATGTATCCGATTATCGCATGATAGATGCCGAAATTATTCGCTTTCGTCAAGCTCCGTTCCGGGGCATGGTTCCCGCCGAAGCCTGGAGCGAGAGGAGCACGGCCATGGCCACCGTCGACGGGACGCGGAGCACCCTCAAGTATCTGGCCGCGGTGATCCTGTTCGGTTCGAACGGGGTGGTGGCCAGCCACACCGCGATGGGCAGCGCCGACATCGTGCTCACCCGCACCCTGATCGGGGCGCTGTTCCTGACCGTGGTGTTCACCGCCTCCCGGACCAGGCCGTCCGGCCGGCGGCACCGGCGTCACCTCGCGTTCCTCCTGGCGTCTGGCGTCGCCATGGGGGCCAGCTGGCTGTTCCTGTTCGAGGCGTACGCCCGGGTCGGGGTGAGCGTGGCGACCCTTGCCTACTACTGCGGTCCGGCGATCGTCCTGGTGCTCGCCCCGGTGGTGTTCGGCGAGCGACTCGCCCCGGCGAGCGGGATCGGGTTCGTCGCCGTGGTCGCCGGGTTGCTGTGCGTCGGGGGGCAGGAGGTGGTGCGGGGTCCGGTGTCACCGGGGTTGGTCTTCGGCGTCTCGTCGGCGGTTGCCTACGCGCTCATGGTGATCTTGAACAAGAAGGCCGGGAGCATCACCGGCCTCGAGAACCCGATGTGGCAGCTGATCGCCGCGTTCGCGACCGTGGCGGTCTTCCTCGGCGTGAAGCAGGGGCTCGCGATCCACGTCCCGCCGGGGGGTTGGGCTCCCGTGCTCGTCCTGGGTCTCGTGAACACGGGGATCGGGTGCTACCTCTACTTCTCCTCGCTCGGCAGCCTGTCCGCGCAGCGGGTCGCGATCCTGGGTTACCTGGAGCCGCTCTCCGCGCTCCTGTTCGCCGCCGTGTTCCTGGGGGAGTCCCTGGGCCCGCTCCAGGCGGTCGGGGCGGCCCTCATCCTGGGCGGGGCCGGGTTCAGCGAGTTGCTGCGGCGGCGGGGGGAATCGCCGGCGCCGGCCCCCCGGGGCGAGCCCCCGGCGGCCGGCGACCGCTCGCGCGCTTCCCCTGACGCCTCGTCGATACCGATCGGCCCGTGGACTACAGGGTCTGTTCCGCCGAGCGGATGGTCACGATCAAGGCGGCCCGGGCCCAGGAGAACCTCTCCTTGACCCGTTCGAACTCCGGGCCCTCGGTGGCGAACGCCGCCTGACCCTTGATCAGGAAGCCGGTGCCGGGGCCGCTCTTCCCGGCAACTTTGCTGCTGCCCACGGTGAGGAGCACGTTGTCGTTGACCGCGACGTTGGCCTCGGTCCGGTGATAGTACCCCGCCGGGATCAGCAGGCGGCCGTCGTCGGTAACCCGTACGTAGCTGTTCCAGGTGTTGACCAGGTGGGGTCCATCGGGGCCCAGGGTCGCGATGGCCACCACCCCGTCCTTCTTCAGCACTTCGCGCATCGTGTCCGGAATCATGAGCACTCTCCTTTTGGTGGTTGCCGGTGCAGGGTGCCTCGCGGTGCCGGTCGGCGAGCCCCGAACCCGCTGGGTGAGCCGCGATGCTAGCAACCTTGGCCGGGGGGATCGGTAGCGGACGCTACCTCGCCCGAGCTTTCTCGCGCCTCGGGAAGCGCATTACCGGCTCGCCCCAGATGGGGGGAATTACCACAACTGGACGACCCGACCGGCAGGGCCGCGAAGGGCTACTCCCGATCAGCAGCCCTGCCGGTCGCTCACGAAGAGCGACCTTCCGGCAGAACGAACCCGGCCGGCCTCGCGCAGCTTGCCGAGGGCGCGGGTGACGCTGACCCGGTGCGCGCCGACCAGGAAGCCGATCTCCTCGTGGGTGAGGGGAAAGGCGATGGTCCACCCCCCTTGGGCGGGGGTGCCCAGGTCCCGGGCGACGTTCACCAGGACCTCGTACAAGCGGTCTTCGAGGTTCAGTTCCGACAGCGCCCCCAGCTTGCCCGACAAAAGGTCAATCCGGCGGGACAGATTCCGGATCACCACCATGCCGACCGACGGGACCTGGTGGACGATGGCCTCGAAGGTCCTTCGGTCGAGGCCGCAGAGGACCGTGGGCTCGAGGCAGGTGGCCGCGACCGGATACTCCCCGCCGTCTTCGATGAGCACGTTTTCGCCGAGCAGGTCGCCCGCCTTGCGGATGTCGAGGGTCAGCACCCGGCCATCTTCCGTCGTCTTCCAAAGCTTCACCGAGCCCGCCTTGATGAGCCACATGCTGTCGGCGGGATCCCCGTGGAGAAACAGGTTCTCGCCAGCGGCCAGGTGCCGGCGCAGCAGATCCCCGGCGAACTTCTCCCACGCCTCGATCGGCGCTCCTTCGAAGAGCCAGATCTGACCGAAGCACCGCGGGTGCAAGGGAGCGTCGGGCCCGGCCTGGCTCCGGCATCGACACAGGTTCTCGCCCACGGTTTCGCCTCGCTCTCCCCAGGGGGGTACCGGACGGGACAACGCGCTCGTGCAAGCGTCCAAGGGTAGTACGCCGCGGAGACGCCCGCGGTAGCATTGGCTACGAACGTCGCCGGTACCCGGTGGATGCTCGGGCGGCTCACAGGGTAGAGACGACGATCTCCCCGTAGGATTTCCGCCAGTTTCGCGGGAGCAGGGTCTTGGTCTCGTCGAAGTGGCCCAGGGCGATGAGCATGGGGACGAAGAACTGGGCCGGGATCGAGAACTCCTCCACCACTCCGGCGTGGTCGAAGCCGTCCATCGGGTGGGAATCGAGGCCGACCTCCTTCGCCGCGAGCATGATCGCGAGCCCGAAAAACGCCGCGTTCTTCATGGCGAACGCCAGCGACCGCTCGGCGTTTTCCCCGTAGAGCCCCCGCGCCGCACCGAGGAACCAGCCCCGCTGCTCGGGCTTCATGTAGCCGTTGGCCTGGAAGCTCTGCCAGACCTTCTCCACCGTGGGGCGCCCCTCCCGGTAGCCTTCCCGGTCGGCGAGCACGATCAGGACGACGGGCGCCTCGGTGACCTTGGGCTGGTCCCAGGCGCGCTTCCGCAGCCTCGCCTTGGCCTCGGGGGAGCGCACCGCGATCAGGTTCCAGGGCTGGAGGTTGAAAGAAGACGGCGCCAGCGCGGCGAGCTCGACCACCCGCCGGAGTTCGTCTTCGCTCACCGGCTTCGCGGGGTCGAAGAAGTTGATCGCACGCCGGGTTTCCACGAGCTTGGTGAATTCCATGTCTTGCTCTCCTTTCGGGGGTTGCAGGTTGCGTTACGTGTCGCCGATGGGCCGGATCGTAGCGGAACTCCCGGGTCTGTCCAGAGGCCGGCCCGTGCGGCCGCCGCAGCCCCCGGTAGCGACTCCCCGGTTCAGCCGGCGGCGAAGAGCACCGAGCGCATGGAGACCGAGCGGTTCTGCATCGCCTCGCACGGAAAGGAGAGGACGTCGTCGGGCCTGCGCAGGGCCGCGGCCCAGAGCAGCGGCAGGTAGTGGTCTTGGGTGGGCACGCTAAACCGGGCATCCTCGCCCCACCGTTCGAAGTGCGTCAGGGCCTCCAGATCCCCGGCCTCGAGGGCAGCCTTCGCCGCCCCGTCGAAGCGCACGCCCCGGGGATCGGGGGGAGCCTCCGGGTTTCCCAGGTCCGCGGCGAAGAGGTTGTGGACGAGGTTGCCGCTGCCGAGGACGAGCACGCCCTCGTCGCGCAGGGGGGCGAGCCGGGCCGCGAGCTCCGCGTGGCGGGGGGCGGGGGCCGCTCGGCGGCGAAGAGCTCGGTCGGCACGGCCCTGAGGTGGCGGCGGTAGGAGCGGTTCTTGGTTTCGCACCAAGCGCGCAGCTGCTCATTGAGATCGGTGAGGCTCGCCCCGGGTAGAAGTCGCTCGGGTCGAGCCGCTCGGCCGCGAGCTCCCGGAGGCGGCGCCGGGCGCGACGAGCGAGCCCAAAGAGCGCTTCCAGGTCTGAGACGAGGAGCGCCTCGGGAGCCTTGGCCGGAGCGGCGCCCTCGGTTATCATTCACGGTATCATAACGACCGTCAGGAGGTCCCCCATGATTCCGCTGAAGGTCACCACGGTCGGCAACTCCTCCGGCGTCGTGCTGCCGCGCGAGGTGCTGGCGAAGCTCAAGGTCCAGAAGGGCGACACACTCTATCTGGTCGAGAGTCCGGACGGCTTTCGGATCACGCCCTACGACGATGAGTTCGCCCGTCAGATGGAGGCAGCCGACCGGATCATGCGCGAGGACCGGGACGTCCTGCGGGCGCTCGCCAAGTGAAGGAGCCGGTCTGGCTCCTCGAACAGACCCTCCTGGCCGTGCATGACGCCCAGCTCGCCGAGCACGGGGGAGCTCCGGGCCTACGCGACCGGGGGCTGTTCCAATCGGCCCTGTCACACCCCCGGAACCTGTTTGCGTACGGAACTCCGTCGCTCTTCGACCTGGCCGCCGCCTACGGCGCCCGGCTCGTCCGCAACCACCCGTTCATGGACGGCAACAAGCGCACCGGCTACGTGGCGACCCGCCTCTTCCTCATCCTCAACGGGTTCGACCTCACCGCCGGGCCCGCCGACCGGGTCCGCACCTTCGTGAGCCTGGCGGCCGGCGAACTGGACGAGGCGGGCTTGTCGGCGTGGATCGAAGAGAACTGCTCCCGACGTCCGTGACGGCCCAGAGAATCCTGTCCATCCTGTTGAACGAAGCCGCTATCGCGGCAGGGAGCCGCTTGCGCGGCTGAAAGAAC
>JBBIIA010000160.1:0-9790 GCA_037446775.1 Deltaproteobacteria bacterium | reverse complement strand
GACCCGCGACCCGCGACCCGCGACCCGCGACCCGCGACCCGCGACCCGTGACCCGTGACCCGTGACCCGTGACCCGTGACCTACGCTGCCTCCGGGGGCCCTCCGGCTCTTGCTAGCACTTCGTTGCGGAACGTATCGAAGCCCGCCTTTTCGATCACCCGGCCGAGGCGCGCCTTCTCCCCCTGGTCGCGGAACCACTCCACCACGGCGTCGGCGAGGGCCAACGCCTCCTCGGCGGTCTCCACCTCTACCCCCAGGGGCTGGGCGAGGGCGGGGCGGGCGCCCCCGTTGCCCCCCACCGTGACCTGCCAGCCCTTCGCCGTCCCCACCAGCCCGAAGTCTTTAATGCAGGTCTCGGCGCAGTCCACGGGGCACCCCGAGACCCCCATCTTGAACTTCCACGGCAGGGGCGCCCCGTGGTACCGGCGGTCGAGCTCCAGGCCGACCCCCACCGAGTCCTGTCGCCCTCGCTTGCAGAAGGTGGTCCCGGGACACAGCTTCACCGAGCGCACGCACAAGCCGATGGCCCGGCCCGGGTTCTCCCCCAACTCGACCCACGCCGCGTCTAGGTCGCCCTCGGCGAGGCCGACGATGGCGATCCGCTGGGCGCTGGTCACCTTCAGCGCCTGGGCCCCGTAGCGCTCCGCCACCTCGGCGATGCGCCGCAGGGTGGCCGGGTCGGTGATCCCCCCCGGCAGGTGGGGGGCGATGGCGTACCGCTCGCCGTCCCGCTGGAGGATGGCTCCCTTCTCCACGATGTCCTTCTTCACGTCCAAACCTCCCCAATCTGTGCCCCCGGAGCGCCGCGGCTCCAAGATGACCGCGACCGTCCCGATTATGCCCGCAGCCCCCACCGGACGTCCAGGGGAGAGCGGACGCGCCCATTACGTTTTTGTTTCTCAAGTCAAGACTAGAAACACTATTGAATCCAAAGCGATCGACCCCAGGCCCGGCAAGAAACGGCCAACCCCTCAACATCACAGGCCGATCCCGCGCTTGACCGGGCTCCCCTTCGGCCGGCACACCCCTTGCTCTCCTGCTCCCCGTCCTGAACCCCAGCCCCCCAACGGAGGATGCAGATGAAGACCACGGGTTTCCCTCCCTCGACCATCGGCCTCGCCCTGCTCGCCGGGATCACCGTGCCGGCCGCCGCGGTCGGCGCCTCCGACCCGTCGGCGATCAGCGCCGGCGACACCGCTTGGGTGCTTTCGAGCGCCGGGCTGGTGCTCCTGATGACCCCAGGCCTGGCCTTCTTCTACGGCGGGCTAGTGCGCAAGAAGAACATGCTCTCGGTGCTGATGCAGTGCTTCACGGCCATGTGCTTGGTGACCGTCCAGTGGTTCCTCTTCGGCTACAGCCTCGCCTTCGGCCCAGACCTGGGGGGGCTCCTCGGTGACCTCTCCTGGGCCTTCCTGCGGGGGGTGGGGGCCGAGCCGAACCCGGACTACGCCGCCACCATCCCCCACACGGCCTTCATGGCCTTTCAGCTCAAGTTCGCCATGATCACCCCGGCCCTCATCATTGGCGCCTACGCCGAGCGGATGAAGTTTTCGGCCTTCTGCCTCTTCACCACCCTGTGGGCCACCTTGGTGTACGCCCCGGTCGCCCACTGGGTGTGGGGCGTCGGCGGCTTTTTGCGCGAGATGGGGGCCCTGGACTTCGCCGGTGGCGCCGTGGTCCACGTGAACGCCGGCATGGCGGCCCTGGCCGCCGCCCTGGTCCTCGGCAAGCGCCGGGGCAAGCCTGCCCTGCCCCACAACCTGCCCCTGGCGATCCTCGGCGCGGGCATGCTGTGGTTCGGCTGGTTCGGTTTCAACGCCGGGAGCGCGCTGGCGGCCAACGGAGTCGCGGCGACGGCCTTCGTCACCACCCACATCGCCACCGCGGCGGCCGGCCTCACCTGGTCGTTCCTGGACTGGCTGCACCACAAGCGACCCACCACCCTGGGCATGATCACCGGAGCGGTGGCGGGGCTGGTGGCGATCACTCCAGCCGCCGGCTTCGTCACCCCGGGGGGCGCCTTCGCCATCGGCCTCGGCTCGGCGGCCATCTGCTTTCTCTCGGTCACCTTCGTCAAGGTCAAGCTCGGTTACGACGACACCCTGGACGCCTTCGGGGTCCACGGAGTCGGCGGCATCTGGGGCGCGGTGGCGACCGGGTTTCTCGCCGTCGGCGTGCCCGCCGGCCAGACCTGGATCCAGATCAAGGCGACGGCCATCGTCATGGTCTTCTCCTTCGCCGTCAGTTACGCGCTGCTCAAGCTCGTCGACGTCCTCGTCGGGCTGCGGGTGAGCGAGCACGACGAGCGGATCGGCCTGGATCTTACCCAGCACAAGGAAACCGCCTACACCATCCTCGACTGACCGAGGGGAGGAGCAGCCGTGAAGTACCTCATCGCCGTCATTCAGCCCGACCGCCTCGACGCGGTCCTCGATCTCCTCGACGAACGCGGCATCCACCTGGTGACCGTCTCCACCGCCCTCGGCCGGGGCCGACAGAAGGGCATCTCCAAGATCTACCGCTCGGTAAAGGAGGCCGGGAGCCTGCTCCGGAAGGTGCGCCTCGAGATCGCCGTCAACGACGACTACGTCCCGGCCGCGGTGAGCGCCATCACCGAGGGGGGACGCACGGGGGAGGTGGGGGACGGCAAGATCTTCGTCCTGGAGCTCGCCGACTGCGTCCGGGTCCGCACCGGGGAGACCGGCCCCGCCGCCATCGGCTGACCCGGGAAGGGCCGGAGCCCTGCATCGATCCCGACCTTCCAGGCGGGTCCGGGGATCCCGGCGGCGGGGCTCCCCGGACCCGCCGCCGCCCCGGCCAGCGAATCCGGGTGGCAATCCGGGTGGCGGCCGTTGACAAGGTACCGCCCTCCTTCCCTATGATGGTGGCTCCGGGCCCCCGGCCCGAACCCGCCTCGCCCCCCGCGGGGGCCACCAGAGGGACCGATGGGAAACAGCCTCCGCGACCAGCTCCTCAAGGCCGGCCTGGTCGATTCGAAGCAGGCCCGGCAGGCCGCCTTCGAGGACCGCCAGCAGTCCAGACAGGCCAGCAAGGCCCGCAAGTCCGGCCTGACGGTCGAGCCCACCGCCGCCCAGGTGGCGGCCGAGCAGGTGCGGCGTGAGCAGGAGCGCCAGCGGGAGCAGAGCCGCGACCTCAACCGGCGGCTGGAGGAGGAACGGGCCCGAAAGGCGCTGCGGGCCGAGGTGCGGCAGTGGTTGAAAGAGGCCGCCCAGCCCCACGGCAAGGGCGACGTCCGCTACCACCTCACCCACGGGACCCGGGTCAAGCGCCTCCACGTGGACCCGGAGCAGAAGACCCAGCTCACCCAGGGGCGGCTCGCCGTGGTCGCCTGGGACGGGGCGTACTACCTGGTCCCCCCCGAGGTGGCCGAGCGGGCCCGTCAGCGGGTACCCGACACCTTCGTGTTTCTCGCCCGGCCCGAAGCCGCCGATCCCGACGACCCGTACGCCGCCTACCCCATTCCCCCCGATCTGGACTGGTGAACATACCCGACCTTTGAGGAGCGCCTCGGGTCCGGTACACTCAAGCCCGATCGGGGGCCCATCGACCCCCGCAGCGGCGCGCCGGGGCGCCCCCCACCGAAAGGCGACACGGGCATGAGGCGAGACAAGGCGGCACAGTTCTTCGCGGTCTTCTTCGAGGCGACCCAAGCCATCCTGTCCTCCTGGTCCCTGCGGGAGGTCCTCAAGCTCCTGGTCAAGCGAGCCGTGTGGGCCCTGGACGCCAAGGGGGGCAGCCTGCGGCTGCTCGACAGCGGGTCGCGGCGCCTCGAGCTGGCCGCCTCCCATCTCTTGAGCCAGCGGTTCCTGGAGAAGGGCCCCCTGGATGCGGATCAGAGCATCGCGGAGGTCCTCCAGGGGCGATCGGTGGTCGTCCAAAACGCCCCCGAGGACCCCCGTGTCCAGTACCCCCAGGCGATGCGGGCCGAAGGGATCGACACCATCTTGTCGGTGCCAGTGGAGGCCGAGGGCGCGGTAATCGGCGTGCTGCGGCTGTACAGCGGGGCGCGACGGGACTTCACCGAAGAAGAGCTGGAGTTTGCGGCCGCCCTGGCCGAGGTGGGCGGCCTGGCCATCGCCAACGTGCGGCGCTTCGAGGCCCAGGGGGTGAAGCTCTCGGCCCTTTTGGCGCAGGTGGGGGTGGACCTCCCCCAGGACCTGCCCGCCCCCCGCCCCAAGGGGCGTGCCGCCGGTGGGGCGGGCGACGCCCCGACTCTCAAGCAGTTCCGGGCCCTGCACGAGGTGGCCCGAGCGTTTCTGTCCACCCGGGGGTCCAGCGAGCTCGTCGACCTGGTCGCCGCCGAGGCCCGGGAGGCCACCGGGGTCCGGGGGTGTTCCCTGCGCCTGGTCAACGAGACGACCGGCGAGCTCGACTTGGCCGCCGCCTGCGGCTTGAGCGACGCCTTCCTCGCCAAGGGACAGGTCCACGCCGACCGGAGCATCGGGGAGGCCCTGGCCGGGGTCCCGGTGCTGGTGGACGACGTGGGCTCCGACCCCCGGGTCGAGTACCCCGACGCCCTCGCCCGAGAAGGCATCACCTCGCTCCTGTCCGTGCCGATCCTGGCCCGGAGCCGGGCGATTGGGGTGCTGCGCCTGTACTCCGCCGAGCCCCGGAGCTACGGCCCCGACGAGCTCGCCTTCCTCTCCGCCCTGGCCGAGCTGGGGGGGATCGCCATGGTCAACGCCCGACTGTACGAGCAGACCACCCGCCAGCTCTCCTTCTGGGAAGCTACGCTGCGCTACCTCGACGTGGAGGACGCGGGGGAGCCGACCGCCTGATCCGGCCGTGGTCCGCTTCCGCTACACCCCCGAAGTCCTCGCGCGCTTCCCCGGGACCCGGGGCGGTGTGCTCTGGGCCCGGGGCGTGACCGGGGGCCCGACCCCGGCGGAACTCGCCGCAGCTTTCGCGGCGGAGCAGCGAGCGGTCCTGGCCCGCCTCGGCGACACGCCCCTCGCCGAGCTCCCGAACCTGGCGGCGTGGCGGCAGGTGTTTCGGAGGTTTGGCGTCAACCCCACCCAGGTCCGCTCGGCCGCCGAGGCGCTGTTGCGGCGGCTCACCAAGCAGGGCGAGATCCCGAGTTTGAACCGACTGGTGGACCTGGGAAACCTGGTGAGCATCCGCCACGCCCTGCCGGTCGCGGTCATCGACACCCGGGGGGTGGCCGGGGCGCTCACCGTGGGCTTCGCCACGGGGGAGGAGCGGTTCACCGAGCTCGGCGCCGAGGCGCCGGTGCACCCCGAGCCCGGCGAGGTGATCTTCGCGGACGACGCCGGGGTGGTTCACGCCCGGCGGTGGTGCTGGCGTCAGAGCGCCCGAAGCGCGGCCGTGGAAGCCTCGACCGAGGTACTGATCACCGTGGAAGGACACCACCCCGGAGCCGAGGCCGCGGTGGCTACCGCGATGGCCGACCTCGCCGCCCTCCTGGGGAAGTTCGCCGGGGGGCGCTGCGAGGCGGCGCTGCTATCCCCCAGCCACCCCGAGTTCGCCCCCTCCTGAGCGACCGTCCGCCCTCGCCGTCGCCCGTTCCCACGGTTCCTGGAGCCCCCCCTTGCGCCACTCGGTGGCGCAAAAGGCGCACCGGGCGCGCACCTCGCCCTCGGCAGCCAGGAGCGCCGCCACCTCCCCGGGGCCCAGGGCGGCCAGGGTGGCGTCGAGGCGATCCGGCCCGCACGGGCAGCGAAACCGGGGTTTGCCCAGGCACTCGGTCCGATAGGGGATCCCCTCCAGGGCCCGGGCGAGCAGTTCCCCGAGCCCGCCCGCGCCCAGGGGGCCGGTGACCCCCCCGAGCCGGGTCAGCTTCCCCGCCGCCCGCTCCACCAGCGCCGGGTCGGCCCCGGGCAGGGCCTGCACCAGGATCCCCCCCGCCCGGGCCACCGCCCCGTCGGCGTTCACGTGCACCCCCAGGCCCACCGCCGAAGGCACCTGCTCGCTGGTGAGCAGGTAGGAGGCCAGGTCATCCCCCAGCTCCCCGGTCACCAGGGGCACCGAGGAGACGTAGGGGGCCCCCAGCCCCAGGTCCTTCACCACCACCAGGGCCCCCGCCGTCCCCACCCCGCCGCCGACGTCGAGCTTGCCACCCCGGGAGGGGAGCGCCGCCCCGGGCTCGCCCACGTACCCCCGCACGGTCAGGTCGGCCCGCCCTTCGGCGACCACCGGCCCCAGGGGCCCGCCCCCCCGCCACTGCAAGAGCACCGACGCCGACCCCTTGAGGAGTCCGCCCAGAAGGACCGCGCCGGTGAGCGCCCGGCCCAGGGCCGCGGTAGCGGTGGGAGACAAGCGATGGAGGAGCCGCGCCCGTTCGACCAGGGCGCCGGTCGCGACCGCGCGCACCAGGAGCCCGCCCTCCCGGGGGAAGGCGGCAACCAGGGAGTCGTTCATGGGGCTTTCCCGGGGATCAGGGGGGGTGGGCCCCCTCCAGGGGCACCGACACGCGGAAGGTGGTGGTGTGGCCGCCCTCGTCCACCTGGACGTCCACCGTGCCCCCCATGGACCGGACGAAGCGGTACACGATGTTGAGGCCCCGTCCGGTCATGTCCGCCGCGCGAATCCGCTGGATGTCCTCGTCGGGGATGCGGCCGGTGTTGACGATCTCCACCAGGGCGACGCCGTGGCGCTCGGCGGTGGTGACGGTGAGGCGACCCCCCTCGGGGGGGATGGCCTTGGTGGCGTTGTTCAGCAGGTTGTCGAGCACCCGCTCCAGGGCGAGCTTCCAGGTGAAGACCACGAGGCCGTCGGCGAGCTCCGACGCGTCGGTGACGATGCCCACCCGCCGCTGCTCCCGGATCGCCTCTTCGTTGATGGCGAAGCGCTCCCCGACCACCCGGGAAAAGTCCAGGCGCTCGGGGCGGGCCAGGGGGTAGAGGCTCATCGCCATCTCCTGGAGCCGCGCCCCCTCGTGGATCACCACGTCCAGGTAGCGGAGCATGTCGTCGGGCCGCGACTCCCCCTTCTCCACCATGCGACGCACCCGCCGGGCGAAGCCCGCCACCGCGATGGCCGGGTTCTTGAAGTCGTGGAGGATGTCGTCGAGGCGCTCGATCTCCAGGGCCTGGGTGAGCTGCTTGCCGAAAAAGGTTAGGACCTCGATGTCCTCGTCGGAGAAGAACCGCCGCCGCTCCAAGGCGTCGAAGACCAGCACGTAGCGCACCCGGTCGGCGAGCCGCAGGGGCACGTACAGGATGGAGTTGATGCCGTGCTCGGCGGCAAAACGCCGGAGGTTCTCGGTGACCAGGTGGCTCTGCTGGGGGTTCTTGACCAGAAGGTAGGAGGGGTAGACCCGCTCTCCCTCGAAGTCCCCCAGGGGGTGGTCCTGCCGCACCGCCGCCCGCAGATAGGGGTGCTCGTCGAAGGCAAACACCTTGCCCACCGTGTGATATCCCCCCTGCTCCGGCCAGCCGCTCTCCAGCACCGCGGTCCGCCCGTCCTCGGAGACCACGAACAGGGTGCAGCTCTGGATCTTCAGGATGTCCTGGAGCTCCTCCACCATCATGCGAAAGAGCTCGGTCATCTTGATGCCGCGCTCCACCGAGAGCTTGGCGAAGATCTTCTCGACCAGCCACTCCTTCTTCTCGTTGACCCGCCGCAGGTCGAGGATGCGTTTGCGGGCCACCACGTGGCTCACCCGCTGGGCCATCAGCTCGGCGGTGGCCACCTCCAGGCGGGTGAAGGCGCGGGGCGCTTCGGGGTAGTAGATGTGAATAGCCCCCCGGATGTCGTCCCCCTCCTCGGCGAAGCGGGGGATGTGCAGGGGCACCGCCAACAAGGAGCGCAGCCCCTGGTCCACCACCGCCTTGTTCTTGTAGTCGGGATGGGTGGCGATGTCCTCCACAACCTGGCTCCGCTGGGTGGCCACGACCCGGCCGGCGATGCTCTCCTCGTAGGGGACCGCCGCCTCCCGGTGGGCTTCGTCGTAGTGGTAGGAACCGAAGGAGACCATCTGGTTGAGGTGGGGCTCGTGGAGGCGGATCGACGCCGCCCGGGCCCCCAAGAAGCCGACGATGATCCGAGCCGCGTCGCACAGGATCTTCCGCCAGCTCTGGTGGGCGGGGATCTCGAGGAGCTCGTTGAAGGTGCGAAAGACGCACTCGATGGCCCAGGGCAGATCGGGATGTTCGACCCGCCTGAGGACCTCGGGCAGCGTACACGGGCGATCGGTCATGGGGCGCCCCCGGGAAAAGGCATGGGACCTGTATACGGGAAGCCCCAGGACCCGTCAAGCGAGGGCGCCGTGCCCGCCGCGCCAAGAAGCGAGAGGGCCTTGCCCCGGGGCAAGACCCTCTCGTGCCCACCCCAGAACACCGCCCTGCGGGCGGTCGCCGTCGCCCCCGGGATCCACCCGGGCACCTACGGGATCTCCCTACGCCCTTTCCTTGTGCGGCTTCAAGTCGTCCTGGTGTCGACCACGCCCAATGGGTGTCGACCTTTTGTCAACCGGCGGCCGAAAAGAGCCCTTGCCGACCTTGGCCGGCCGGCCCTATCCTGGGGCCATGCACGCAGTGGGCATCGGCGCCCTGGCCGCCTACACCGTCTGGCTCCTCTCCTTCCCCATGGAGGGGTTCCTCGCCGCTGCCGCCCAGGACCCCTTCGGCTTGCTCTGCTTCCTGGTGCCCCACGCCTCGGTGCTCTTCGCCTGCGCCCTGGCCGCCCCAGCCGGTCGGATAGCGGCCCTGTCGGCCCTGGGCGGCACCGTCGCCGCGGTCGCCACCGCGGCGTTTCCGTGGGCTCCGGCCGCCTCCCGCTGGCTGCTCTTCCTCGCCGGCGCCAGTGCCGCCCCGGTGGTGCTCCACGTCGCCACCCTCCTCCGAGCCACCTCCTCCCCGTGCCGGGCGGCGGCCTGGGGCGCGGTTGGCGGCAACGCGCTCCTGGCCGGCGCCGTGGTCCTTCCCGCCCCGGGATGGGCCAAGGCGCTCCTCTTGACCCTCGCCCTCCTGGGGGCGGCCTGGGCGAGACCCCGAGGCCCGGACGTCCCCCCCGAGGCAGCCGAACCGCCCCTCCCTACCCTCGCCCCCTATCTGCCCTTCATCCTCGTCTTTCATCTGGTGAGCGGGCTCTTTTACGGCCGCCTGATGCCGGCCTACGCCGCCGTGGCCTTGGCTCCGGGGCTCGAGTTGGCCTTTTACGCGGCAGCCTTCCTCGCCGCGGCCTACCCCGGACGAGGGAGCACCGACCGGGCGCTGGCCCTCGGCATCCCCCTCAGCCTCGGCTCCCTGGTCCTTCTCCAGTGGGGCACGCGGACTACGGTCAACTTGAGCATGTTCGCCATGCAGGGCGCCCAGGGCTTCATGGACGCCTTCCTGTTCTTCCTCCTCCTGCGGCAGGCCCAGCCGGCGCGGGCCTTCGGCGTCGGGCTCGGGACCCTGTGCCTCGGCATCGCCGCAGGCCACGCCCTGGCCCAGTGGGCCGGGCCCGCGGCGGGCATCATCACCGCCATGGGCAACGCGGCCCTGAACCTGGCGCTGTTGAGCCTCTATTTTTTCCACGGCGGCCGCCACCGACCGGACCTGCCCCGCCCCGCCCTCCCCCTGGGGGCGGAGGCGCTCGCGCTCCCGCCGGGCCTGGCGGCCCGCCTCTCGGCTATGGAGCGGGCGGTCCTTCGCCAGGTGCTGGCGGGGAAAACCTACCGCGAGACCGCCCAGGAGCTCTCCGTCTCCGAGTCTTCGGTAAAAACCTACATGAAGCGGCTCTTCGACAAGGCCGGGGTGAGCAACCGCGGCGAACTCCTCGCCCTCCTCTCCTCGCCCCCCCCCTCCTGACCCGACCCCCGACCCCC
>JBBIIA010000159.1:0-9799 GCA_037446775.1 Deltaproteobacteria bacterium | reverse complement strand
GGCCACCGCGGCCATCCCGATCATCTTCATGACGGTGCTGTCGGAGCCCGAGCAGAAGCTGCGCGGGTTCGAGGCCGGCGCGGTTGATTTCGTGACCAAGCCGGTGGAGGCGGCGGAGCTGGTGGACGTGGAGGTGGCGGAGCCGGGGGTGCCGGCGCCGGGGGGGCGGCCTGGCAGGCGGCGAGGGCGAGCCCGGCGGCGGCCGGGGCGAGGCGCGTCCAGAGGGAGCTCATCTACTGGCCTCCCTTCTGGCCTTGACCAGCCGCCCGGGGTTGCTCCCCCGTCTCCAGGAACTTGAAGGTAGCGGCGCGGCAGGCGGCGGTGAGCTTGATTCCCCCGGGCCCGGGCTTGGGGCTCCCGAAATCCACGTCTTGGATGGTCACGATCCGGGGCAGCCGCCCGACCTTGTCGAAGAACGCCGCCAGGTCGTGGTAGCGGCCCGCGATCTGGAGCTCCAGGGGCACCTCGGCGTAAAACTGCTGGGGTTGGGGCGCGCCCGGCTTGAAGAGCAGGAACTCCAGGCCCGAATCGCGCCCCAGGTCGCTGACCGTCTGCAGGAGGGTGGGGATCTCCTCGCGGTTGGGGAGCTTCTCCAGGGCCCGGGAGAGCCGCTCGTCCAGCAGCCGGACCTCTTCCTTCACCTGGGCGAGGTTGTCGGCGATGGCCTGGTTCTCCCGCAGGTCCCGGGCGAGGCCCTCCTGCTCCGCCTGGAGATCCCGGAGGGTCTGGAGGGTGGGCTGGAAGCCGAGGACGGTGTACAGCCCCCCCACCACCGCACACACCCCGACCCAGAGGAGAACCCGCTTGCGAACCGGCCACTTGAGATAGGTATCGAGCGCGGCGGCCATGGGGTTACCCCCCCCCTTTCGGATAGGCGGCAGCAGCCTGGATCGAGAACGACTTGAGGTTCGCGTCGCCCCGGGTCACCTGCCGGGTCACGTCCAGCCGCACCGAACGAAACCAGGGGCTCGCCTCCAGGTCGGTCATGAACCGGGCGATGGTCTGGTTGTCGATGGCCACCCCCTCGAAGGAGAGCGCGCCGTTGGCGTCCTTGAAGCGCTCGATCCACAGCTTCTCCGGGACCGTGCGGGCGAGCTCGTGGAGGACGCGCACCGGCCCCCGTTGCCGCTCCTCCAGCTTGCCGATGACGTCGATCTTCTCCTCCAGATCGCGCTTCTTCTTCTTGAACTCCTTGACCTCCCCGATGACCGCTTGCAGCCGGGCGATCTCGGCGCGGATCTCCTGCGTGCGGGCCGCCGTGGCCTCCACCTCGGCCAGCAGGGTCCAGTGGACCGCCCCGATGGCTACCGCGAGGAGCAGCACCACTCCCCCGGCGGCCATCGCTTGCTGGCGGACCAGCTCCCGCTTCTTGGCGGCGCGGACGGGCAGTAGGTTGATGCGGATCATCGCTCGTCCGTCCTGCGCAGGGCGAGGCCGGCAGCCACTGCCGCCACCGGCCCCGAAGCCTCCAGATAGCTGGGATCGAAGAGCTTGGGAGCGGCGTGGATGCCCCGGAAGGGGTTCATCACCTCCACCGGGACCCCGACCCGCTCCTCGATGGCCATGGCGAGACCCGGGATGCGGGAGGTCCCCCCCGCCAGGAAGACCCGCTGGATCTCCTCCTCGGCCGAAGTGGCGCTAAAGAAGTCCAGGGAGCGCTGTACCTCGAGGACGAGGTTCTCCGAAGCCGTCCGGAGGACCTCCAGGACCTCCTCGGGTTTGGCGCGGTCGGAGTGCCCCCCCAGCTTCAGGACCTCGGCCTCCTCGTACCCGATGCCGAGCTCCTTTTGGAGCTCTTCGGTGAAGTTGCTCCCCCCCATGGTGACGTCCCGGGTGAAGGTGCTCACCCCGTTCTTGAGCACGTTGATGTTCATGATCCCGGCCCCCACGTCGAGCAGCACGACGGTCTTGTCGAGGTACTCGGGGTAGGCGATCTCGAAGGCGTTCTCGAGGGCAAAGGCATCGACGTCCACGACCTGGGGGGTGAGGCCGGCTTCGCTGATCACCGCCGCGTAGTCGTTAATGATGTCCTTCTTAACCGCGACGAGGAGGACCTCCATCTGGCCCTCTTCGTCCGGCAGCGCTCCGAGGATCTGGAAGTCGACGTTGACGTCGTCGATCTCGAAGGGGATGTACTGCTCGGCCTCCCACTGGATCTGTTCCCCGAGCTCGGCCTCGCTCATCAGGGGAACCTGGATCTTCTTGATGATGAGGGAGTGCCCAGAGACCGACGTCGCGACGTTTCGGTTCTTGATCTTCAGGTTCGCGAGCAGGTGGCGGATGGTCTCGACGACGACGGCCGAGTCCATGATGACGCCATCGACGATGGCCTCGGGGGGGAGTTGGGCGATGCCGAAGTTCTGGAGCTCGTAGGACGCCTTGCGGCGGCGGAGTTCGACGATCTTGACGGAGTGACTGCCGATATCCAGACCCACCAGTTGCTTCGGCTTCAAGAACGCCATGCGGCTCTCCTAAGCAACAAGGTGTAGAACCCGTCGGCTTCGTCCCAGTCTCGCTGAAGCGGATCTTGGCCTTCTAGCGTGCCACAGCAAACGGCGCGATCCTAGCGAAGGCCCAATTGGGTGTCAAGAAGACCGCGGAGCGGCGCTCCGATCCTTGGGATCGGCTCACTCCTCCTCGGACTTGAGCGTTTCCTCCTCCCCTTCTTCCGGATCCTCCAGGACGCGGGCGATCGAGGCGACGGTCTCCCCGGGTTCCAGTTCGAAGAGCTTCACGCCCTGGGTGTTGCGCCCGATCAAGGAGATCCCAGCGGCGCCGGTGCGAATGAGCTTGCCGCTGGAGGCGATCAGGATGACCTGGTCCGCCTCCTCGACGGCCATCACCCCCACCACGTCGCCGTTTCTGACCGTGGTCTTGATGGTGATCAGCCCCTTGCCGCCCCGGCTCTGGACCCGGTACTCCTCCAGGGCGGTGCGCTTGCCAAACCCGTTGGCGGTCACGGTCAGCAGGGTGGTTCCGGCTCGCACCGCCCCGGCCGCCACCACCTGATCGCCGTCCTCCAGGGACACCCCGCGCACGCCGCGGCTCATGCGCCCGGTGGGCCTCACCTCGGACTCGTGGAAACGGATGGCGAGCCCCTTCCGGGTGCTCAAGACCACCTCCTGGTCGCCGTCGGTGAGCCGCGTGGCGATCAGGTCGTCCCCCTCGTCCAGGGTAATCGCCTGGATGCCCCGGGTCTTCCACGGCCGCGAGAAGGCGGTGACCTCGGTGCGCTTCACCACCCCCTGGCGGGTCGCCATGAGGATGTACGCCCCCTCCTGGAACTCCCGCACCGACAGGTACGCGGAGATGCCCTCCCCCGGCTCGACGGGGAGGAGGTTCACGATCGCCCGGCCCCGGGTCGCTGCCCCCGCCTCTGGGACCTCGTGGACCTTGAGCCAGTAGACCTTGCCCTGGTCGCTGAAGAACAAGATGTAGTCGTGCGCGCTCGCCACGAAGAGGTGCTCGACGAAGTCCTCCTCCCGGGGCGTCATGCCGATGCGCCCCTTGCCCCCCCGGCGCTGGCTCCGGTACAGGGCGACCGGGTTGCGCTTGATGTAGCCGGAGTGGGAGATGGTGACCACCATCTCCTCGTCGGCGATCAGGTCCTCCGGGGTGATCTCCTCGGTGTGCCCCAGGATCTCGGTGCGTCGGCGGTCCCCGTACCGGTCGCGGATCTCCTCTAACTCCGCCACCAGGAGGTCGTTGACCTTGCGGTCGTCGGCGAGGATCCCCTCGAGCTCCTCGATGAGCCGCAGGATCTCCCGGAACTCCTCTAGGATCTTCTCCCGCTCCAGGCCGGTGAGGCGCTGGAGGCGGAGGTCCAGGATGGCCTTCGCCTGCTCCTCCGAGAGCCCGAACCCGGCCATCAGCCCTTCCTTGGCGTCGGCGGGGGAGGGGGACCGGCGGATCAGCTCGATCACCGCGTCCAGGTGGTCGAGGGCGATCTTGAAGCCCTCCAGGATGTGGGCCCGGGCGCGGGCCTTCTTGAGCCGGAAGTGGGTCTTGCGGACCGTCACCTCGCGCCGGTGGTCGACGTAGTGGACCAGGGCCTCCTTAATGGTCAGGACCCGGGGCTCCTGGTCGACGATGGCCAGGAGGTTCACCCCGAAGGCGACCTCCATGCGGGTGTGCTTGTACAGCTGGTTCAAGACGATCCGGGAGTCTTCGCCCTTCTTCAGCTCGAGGACCGCCCGCAGGCCCTCCCGGTCGGACTCGTCCCGCAGGTCCGAGATCCCCTCGATCTTCTTCTCCCGCACCAGCCCCGCGATCTCCTCCAGGAGCTTCGCCTTGTTCACCGTGTAGGGCACCTCGGTGATGATGATCGCTTCCCGGCCCGAGCGCGGGTTGCGCTCGACCAGGGTCCGGGCCCGCAGGCGCAGGAGCCCCTTGCCGGTGGTGTAGGCGTCGCGGATGCCCCGGGTCCCGTACAGGTAGGCGCCGGTGGGGAAGTCGGGCCCCGGCAGCACCCGCATGATCTCGTCGATGGAGGACCCGGGGGCGCGCACCAGGAGGATCAGGGCCTCGGAGAGCTCCCGCAGGTTGTGGGGCGGGATGTTGGTGCTCATGCCGACGGCGATGCCGGAGCTGCCGTTGGCCAACAGGTTCGGGATGCGAGAGGGGAGGACCCTGGGCTCCTCCAGGGAGCCGTCGTAGTTGGGCTCGAAGCCCACCGTCTCCATGTCGATGTCGGCGAGCATCTCGCCGGCCGCCTTCGCCAGGCGCACCTCGGTGTAGCGCATGGCCGCAGGGGCGTCGCCGTCGATCGAGCCGAAGTTCCCCTGCCCCTCCACCAGGGGGTAACGCAAGCTGAAGTCCTGGGCCATGCGCACCAGGGTATCGTACACCGCCGAGTCGCCGTGGGGGTGGTACTTGCCGATGACGTCGCCCACCACGCGGGCGGACTTCTTGTACGGCTTGTCCCAGCGGTTGCCGAGATCGTGCATCGCGTACAGGACCCGGCGGTGCACCGGCTTGAGCCCGTCGCGCACGTCGGGCAGCGCCCGCCCGATGATCACGCTCATGGCGTAATCCATGTACGAGCGCTTCATCTCCTCTTCGATGGCGATGGGAACTCGGCTCGCTCGGGTCTGCATGGGCATCCTCGGGAAAGAGCCCCCACCGGGGGGCAGTCATCACGAAGGGGACCGGCTCACTCCTCGGCCTCGAAGGCGTTCTCGAACACCTCGATGCGCGGCCCCCCTGCTTCCATCCACACCGCGACCACGTCGAAGCGCTGGGCCACCTCGCCCACCCGGCGCTCCGCGAGGTACTGGTGGGCCAGGCGCGTCAACCGCCGCCGCTTGGGCCGATCCACCGCCTCCAGGGGCCCGCCGAAGCCGGCCGTCCGCCGGGCCTTGATCTCCACGAACACCAGGGTGCCCCGGTGCACCGCCACGCAGTCCAGTTCGCCGAAGCGGCAGCGGTAGTTGCGCTCGAGGATCCGGTACCCGAGGGCCTCGAGCCGCTCCACCGCCAGGGTTTCGCCGAGGGCGCCGAGGCGATCGGGCACGGGCCCCTCACCCGCCAGGGGGCGGCGGGCCGACTCCGGGAGCCCGGGCGTCCCGGACTCCCCGGAAGCTCCTCCGGTGGAGGGGGCAGGGGCCGAGGCGGCTCAGCGCCTCGCGGTGGGATTGGGTCGGGTACCCCTTGTGCACCTCGAACCCGTACCCGGGGTATGCGAGCGCCCCTTCGCGCATCAGGGCGTCCCGGTGCTCCTTGGCCACCACCGAGGCGGCGGCAATGGCGGTGGAGCGCCCATCCCCCCCCACCAGGGTCTCCTGGGGTAGGGCCAGGGGTACCGGGTGGAGGCCGTCCACCAGGAGCAGATCGGGGCTCGCCGACGGGGGTAGCGCTTCCACCGCCCGAGCCATGGCCAGAAGGCTCGCCCGCAGGATGTTCCACCGGTCGATCTCGGCAGCCGAGGCGACCCCGACCCCTACTCCCAGGGCCACCTCGCGGAGGAGCGGGACCAGGGCCGCCCGGCGCCGGGGCGAGAGCTGCTTGGAGTCGCCGAGGCCCGGCAGGGAGACCCCGGGGGGAAGGACCACGGCGGCAGCCACCACCGGCCCCGCCAGGGGGCCCCGCCCGGCCTCGTCGACGCCACACACCCGCCGGTAGCCCCGCCCAAACGCCTCCCGGTCGGGCTCTCCCAGGGGGTCCCGCCGCGGCGGCACGATCAGTCGATCCGGAGTTCCTTGAGGCGCGCCGCCTTGCCCTTGAGGTTGCGCAGGTAGTACAGCTTGGCCCGGCGCACCCGGCTGTGGGCCACCACCTCCACCTTCTCGATGCGGGGGCTGTGGAGGGGGAAGATCCGCTCGACGCCGACGCCGGAGCTGACCTTGCGGACGGTGATGGTGGCGCCGAGGCCGCCCCGCTTCTGGGCGATGAGCACCCCCTCGAAGACCTGGGTGCGCACCTTGTCCCCCTCGCGGATCCGGTAGTGGATCCGGAGCTTGTCCCCGGCCCGCAGGTAGGGCAGGTCCATCCGCATCTGCTGGCGTTCGATGAGTTCGATGGTGTTCATGGGTCTTCTTGCTCCTTGTGCAGCGCTCAGTGGTCAGGGCCGCGGCTGCGCACTGACGTGAGTCGAATCGCCGGTCGGGCCGCCCGTGCGGCCCGACCTCGTGGGTTACCTCTCGGCCACCAGCCGGTCGCCCCTCCCGATCCACCGTCGGGTGGTGCACCACGGCCAGGCTCAGTCGCTCTCGCCTCCCGTTGCCTTCCCCACCAGGGCCCGCTCCGCCGGGGTCAGGGTCGCCCGGACCAAGAGGTCGGGGCGCCGCCGGGCGGTCCGCACCACCGCCTGCTGCCGCCGCCACGCGGCGATCGCCCCGTGGTTGCCCCCCAGGAGCACCTCCGGCACCCCCTCGCCCCGAAACTCCCGGGGCCGGGTGTACTGGGGGTACTCCAACAACCCCCCCGCCAGGCTCTCCTCGACGCTGGAGTGATCGTCCCCGAGCACCCCCGGCAAGAGCCGCGTCGCCGCCTCGATGACGCAGAGGGCCGCGGCCTCCCCCCCCATCAGCACGAAGTCGCCCACCGACACCTGGTCGTCGCAGTACCCCCGGATGCGCTCGTCGAACCCCTCGTAGCGACCGCACACCAGGGCGAGGTGTTCCTCCCCCGCCAGCTCCCGGGCCACCTCCTGGGTCAAGAGCCGCCCCTGGGGGGTGAGGAGGACGACCCGGCACCGTGGCCCAGCGGCCCGCACCGCCTCCACGGCGGCCACCACCGGGCCCGGTTTCATCACCATGCCGGCGCCGCCGCCGTACGGGGTGTCGTCGGTGATCCGGTGCCGCCCCTCGCCGTAGCCCCGCAGGTCCACCACCTCGAAGCTCAAGAGCCCGGCCTCCGCGGCTCGGCCCAGGATGCCCACTTCCAACGGGCCCCGGAAGAAACCGGGGAGCAGGGTGACGACCGTGACCTTCACCCTTCGAGCCCCTCGACCGACCGCACCACCACGACCCGGGCCTCGAAGTCCACGGCCGGGACGTGCTCGGAGACCATCGGCACCATCCGCTCGCCCCCCGCCCCGGCCACCACGAGCAGGTCGTACGCCGCGGTGGGCCAGACGTCCACCACGGTGCCGAGATCGTGCCCTTCCTGGTCCCGCACGGCGCACCCCAAGAGGTCGGCGTGGTAGTACTCGTCCGGCTCCAGGGGCGGCATCTCGGCGCGGTCCACGTACAGAGTGGCTCCGGCGAGGGTACGGGCGGCCTCGGGGGTGTCGACGCCGACGAACCTCACCAGCAGGTGGCGTCCCGAGGGGCGCCACCCCGCCAGCCCCACCGGCCGGGGCGCGCCCCGGCCGCCGAGGAAGAACCGGGTGTAGCCCTCCAGGCCCCGGGGCAAGCCGCCCTGGGGGTCCAGCCGCAGCTCCCCGTGTACCCCGTGGGCCCGGCCCAGGCGGCCCACCGCCACGAGCTTCGGCTCGGCCAAGGACCGGCTCAGGCCGCGGGTGCCGCCTTCTTGGCCCAGACGCCCGACTGGCGCAGGAGGCTGCGCACGGTGTCGGTGGGCTGGGCGCCCTTGGCCAGCCAGTCCAACACGCGGTCTTCCTTCACCGTGATGGCGACCGGCTCCTCCAGGGGAGCGTAGGTGCCCAGCACTTCCAGGAACCGCCCGTCCCGAGGCGCCTCGGTGGTGGCCGCCACGATCCGGTAGAACGGCCGCTTCTTGGCCCCGTGCCGGGCCAGTCGGAGCTTCACTGCCATGGGTCTTTCTCCTCGTTTGGTCTCCCACCGCCCGCGGCGACGCCGGGGCCTCGTGGTCGTTCGGGTCTCATCGGCCGAAGGGCAGGTTCATTCCCCGCCCCAGGAGCTTGGCGATCTTGGGCATCTTGCCGCCCTTGCCGAGCCCCAGCTTGCCCATCTTCTTGAGCATCGCCTGGGCCTCTTGGTAACGCTTCATCAGGCGGTTCACGTCCTCCACCCTGGAGCCGCTGCCGAGCGCGATGCGCCGGCGCCGGCTCGCGTTGAGCACCTCCGGCTTACGGCGTTCCAGGGGGGTCATGCTGTCGATGATGGCGACCACCCGACCGAGCTCCTTCTCGTCGGGCTTGACGCCCTTGAGGGCCCCCGCCCCCGGCACCATCTTCAAGAGGTCTTCGAAGCTCCCCATCTGGCGCAGCATCTTGAGCTGATCCCGGAAGTCCTCCAGGGTAAAGGAGCTGGTCCGGAGCTTCTCCTCGAAGCCAGCCGCCGCCTCCACGTCGATGGCGCGCTCGGCCTTCTCGATCAGGCTCAAGACGTCGCCCATCCCGAGGATGCGCGACGCCATCCGCTCGGGGTGGAACGCCTCCAGGGCGTCGAGCTTCTCGCCGACGCCCAGGAGCTTCACCGGTTTTCCGGTCACCGTCTGGATCGACAGGGCGGCTCCGCCCCGGGCGTCCCCGTCGACCTTGGTGAGCACCACCCCGGTCAGGCCCAGGACTTTGTCGAACTCCCGAGCCACGTTCACGGCGTCCTGGCCGGTCATGGCGTCCGCCACCAGCAGGGTCTCCCGCGGCTCCAGCAGCGCGGAGATCCGCCGGAGTTCCCCCATCAGGGCTTCGTCCACGTGCAGTCGCCCGGCGGTGTCCACCACCAGGGTGTCGCACCCCACCCGGCGCGCCTCTTCCCGCGCCCGGCGGCAGATCTCCACCGGGTCGTCCGCTGCGGACGACGGGAACACCGGGAGACCGAGCTCCCCCGCCAGCTTGGTGAGCTGGTCGATGGCCGCGGGCCGGTACACGTCCGCGGGCACCAGGTACGGCCGGCGGCGCAGGGCCCGTTTGAGATACAGCGCGAGCTTCCCCGCGCTGGTGGTCTTGCCCGACCCCTGGAGGCCCACCAGGAGGAGCGGCACCGGAGGCACCCCCTTGAGATCGAGACCCGTGGCCTCCCGGCCCATCAGGTCCACGAGGCCGTCGTGCACGATCTTGACCACCATCTGCCCCGGGGTGAGGCTCTTCATCACCTCTTGCCCCAGGGCCTTGGCCTTGACCGACCCGACGAACTCCTTGACGACCTTGTAGTGGACGTCCGCCTCGAGGAGGGCCAGCCGCACCTCCCCCATGGCGGCGTCGATGTCCCGTTCGCCCAACCGCCCCTTGGCTCTCAGGGACTTGAAGACGCCGGCGAGCTTGTCGGACAGACTCTCAAACATCGGCAACCCCGACCGAAGGCGCGGCCTCGGCGGGCCCCTGGGCGCGCCGGAAACGGAGACTATAGGGAAGCGCCATTTTGGGTGTCAAGGGGAAACGGCCTGGGTCACCACCCGATCCCCCGCGCCGACGGCGGCGCGGCTATCGACGACC
>JBBIIA010000158.1:2092-9895 GCA_037446775.1 Deltaproteobacteria bacterium | reverse complement strand
CGTCGTAGCGTCGTTGCGTGAGGCAGTCTTGTCTCCGGGGGTTGGGTTCACGCAACGGCGCAACGGCGCAACGTAGATCTGGTTCTCCGGGTCTGCCGCGACCTAGCATCCTGAACATCCTGTCATCCTGTCCAAAACCCCCGCTCCCCAAGCGCCGGGCAAAGACGAAACTTGACGCATCGTCGAAGATCTCTGCCACTCAAGGCTTCTGGCGGCTACCGAGGTGCCTTTCCATGCGAGCGAGCATTGCCCTCATCCTGGCGACCGTGGCTACCACCGCCTGCGCGGCCACCACCCTCGGCCCGGCGGCGGGGCGCATCGCCGTCTCCTCCCGCCCGGAGTACTCGGGGCTGGTGGCGAGCCGGCGGCTGCCGGGGGTGTTTTGGACCCACAACGACTCCGGCGACTCCCCCCGGGTGTTTGCCGTGCGCGCCGACGGCTCCCCGGCCGCCCCGCCGGGGTCCCCGGGCCGAAAGGGGGTCCGCATCACCGGCGCCACCCACGTGGACTGGGAGGACATCGCCGTCGACGACCGGGGCCACCTGATCATCGGCGACCTCGGCAACAACGGCAACGCCCGCCGGGACCTCGCCGTCTACCTCGTCCCCGAGCCGGGGCCGGGGGACGCCGCCAGCGCGCCGGCCCTGAAGATCCCCTTCTCCTACCCCGACCAGACCGCCTTCCCGGCCCCCGATCTCGCCTTCGACGCCGAGGCCCTCTTTTGGGCTCGGGGCCACTTGTATCTCCTCACCAAGCACCGCCGGGACGACCGCACCAAGCTGTACCGCTTCGAGGCCCTCGACCCCGGGCGCCCCGCCCCCCTCTCCCTCCTGGGCAGCTACCCCACCGGGGGACCGGTTACCGCCGCCGACGCCTCCCCGGACGGCCGACGCCTCGCGGTGCTCACCTACACCGGGTTGTGGCTCTTTGTGGCCCCGGGGGATGGAGAGGACTGGTTCCAGGGCGAGGCGTCTTGGACGCCCCTGTGGGCGGGGCAGGCGGAGTCGGTCTGTTTCGACGGCGACCGGATCCTGGTGGGCAACGAAGCGGGCGACCTCTTTGCGGTGGACCCCGGGGTCCTGGTTCGCCAGGCCCGGTAACGGCGATTCAGCGGGAGCCTCGGGGAACGGGGGTTTTGGACAGGAGTACAGGATGTTCAGGATGCCAGCGGCAGGCAGACCCAAGAAATCCTGTTCATCCTGTCAAAACCCCTCCCTCTCGTACCTCGCAGGTCAGGCGGCGCCTCGCCAGGGGACTCCCCCTCCCGGGGGCGGGTGCGCTACACCCAGCCGCGCAGCTTGACCGCCTCGGCCACCCGCTGCACCGAAACGAGGTAGGCGGCGAGCCGCATGTGGACGCTGCGATCCTTGTGCATCTTGAACACGGTCTGGTAGGCGTCGGTCATCTTCCGGTCGAGGAGGCGCTGCACCTCTTCCAGGGACCAGTAGTAGTTGTAGGTGCCCTGCACCTGCTCGAAGTAGCTCACGGTGACGCCGCCGGCATTGGCCAAAAAGTCCGGGATGACGTGGACGCCGTTGGCGTAAAGGACCCGGTCGGCTTCGGGGGTGGTGGGCCCGTTGGCGAGCTCGCAGCTGATCTTCGCCTTGATCCGCCCCGCGTTGGCCCCGGTGATCACGTTCTCCAGGGCGGAGGGGTAGAGCACGTCCACCGGGAGCTCGAGGAGCTCCTCGTTGGTAATTGCCTTGGTGCCCGGGAACCCGGCCACCTTGCCGGTCTTGAGCTTGAAGTCCACGATGGCTTTGGGGTCCATGCCCTCGGCGCAGTAGACGCCGCCGCTGGTGTCGGACACCGCTACCAGCTTGCCGCCGCCCAGGATCTCCGGGTGCAGGAGCGCCGCGTACTGGCCGGCGTTGCCAAAGCCCTGGATCGCGAAGGTGCCCTTGGGATCGGTGCCGAGCTTCGCGCACGCTTCGCGCACGCAAATGACCCCGCCCCGGGCCGTGGCGTCGCCGCGGCCCTGGGAGCCGCCCAGGGCCAGGGGCTTGCCTGTGATCACGGCGGGGTGGGAGCGCCCCACGATGGTCTCGAACTCGTCCATCATCCACGCCATGATCTGGGGCGTGGTGTAGACGTCGGGGGCGGGGCAGTCCCGGTGCTCCCCCAGTTCCCGGGCGACGACCCGCACCCACCCCCGGGCGAGCCGCTCCTTCTCCCCCGCCGAGAGCCGCTTGGGGTCGCAGGTGACGCCCCCCTTGCCGCCCCCCAGGGGGATGCCCACCACCGAGCACTTCCAGGTCATCCACGCGGACAGGGCCCGCACGGTGTCCATGGTCTCGTCGGGATGCCAGCGGATGCCGCCCTTGTTGGGCCCCCGGGCGTCGTTGTACTGCACCCGGTACCCGTGGAAGACCTGGGTGGACCCGTCGTCCATCTTCACTGGAATAGTGAACTTGTACTCCCGGGCGGGCCAGCGCAGGAGCTCGCGCAGGGCGGGCTCCAACCCGAGGAGTTCGGCGGCCTCGTCAAACTGGGCCTGGGCGACGTGGAAGGGGTTGAGCGCCTCTGACATGACCAGCTCCTTTTGTGGGTGGGGGTTCCGCCGGGACGCGGCGTCCCGCGAGCGGAAGGGATGCTAGGGCAACCGATTGCCGAGTTCAAGGGAAATCTAGTTGAACTCCCCTCTCCCCGTCGGGCGCTCCGAAACGGGGAAACATGACTCGACCCGCGAGAAATGAGTTGTCCCGGGGGCTCGGGTGGTGCACAGTTGGCTGCGGCAATCGTTGCCGCAGCACCCTGCCCCCCCGAGGAGGACACCCGTGGAGCTCGAAACCGACCGGAAAGCGCGCGCCATCCTGCGGGTCCTGGGGGAGGCCGAGGCCCCCTTGACCAGCGCGGGCATCGCCCGGGAGCTGGAGCTCTTGGATATCGACCTCAAGGAGCGCATGGTCCGCTACTACCTGGCGGCCCTGGACGAGGCGGGGCTCACCGAGCACCTCGGCCGGGGCGGGCGGCGCATCACGCCCCGGGGCGCCGACGAGCTGCGGGCGGCGGTGGCCGGCGAGAAACTCGGCCTGGTGTCGGCGCGGGTGGACGAGCTTTCCTACGCGATGGACCTGGACCTCGGCACCGGCGAGGGCACCGTGGTCCTCAACGTGTCCCGCCTGCGGGCCTCGGACCTGGGCGCCGCCCTGGAGTGGATCGGCCTCGCCCTGGATCGGGGGCTCGGGATGGGGCCCCTGGTGGCAGTGGCCCGAGAGGGGGAGGTCCTGGGGGGACGCCTGGTGGACCCGGGCAGCGTCGCCCTGGGCACGGTGTGCAGCATCACCCTCAACGGCGTGCTGCGGGCCGCGGGCATTCCCGTCACCTCCCGCTTTGGGGGGGTGCTGGAGCTGCGGGACGGGGCGCCCCACCGCTTCCGCCAGATCATCCACTACGACGGCACTACCGTGGACCCGGTGGAGATCTTCCTCAAGGCGCGGATGATGCGGGTGCGCGACGCCGCGACGACCGGGGGGGGCACCATCGGGGCGGGATTTCGCGAGCTCCCGGCCGCCGCCCTGGGCCGAGCCCGGGAGCGGATGGCGGAGCTGGCGCACCGAGGCCTCCTGGGGGGGATTCATCTGCTCGGGAGGCCCGGCCAGCCCCTCCTGGGCATCCCGGTGTCGCCGGGCCGCGTGGGCCTAGTGGTGGCCGCCGGCCTCAACCCCATCGCCGCCGTGGAGGAAGCGGGCATCGAGACGGCGAACCACGCCATGGCCACCCTCTACCCCTTCCGGGAGCTGGTGTCGGCCCGGGAGCTGACCGCCCGCTTCCGGGAAGCGTCCCGGGGCGCCACGGAGTGACGCCTCGCCCCGGCCCCCGGGGCCGCGAACAGGAGTACCGGGGCATCCCGTGGTCAGCCGAGAGCAGACCCAAACCTCCTGTCCACCCCGTCCACCCTGTCCAAAAACCCCGTCCCCCCATGCCGCGACGGCCTGCCCCAAGCGCCGCGGCTCACTCCAGGTAGCACACCGCCCGGCGGGTCTCGGGGTCGGCGGCGACCCGGGCCAGCGCCCCGCCCGTAGTCGCCGCCACGTCGATCACCTTCACCACCGCCTCAAACTCCCTGGCCTCCGGCAGCAGCCGGGTCAAGGCGTTGGGCGAGGCGTCGAAGAAGGCGCCGTTGAAGCTCGCTTCGGGGTCGTCGGGGTACACCGGCAGGTAGATGATCTCCTGCTCCACGAGATCCTGGAAGAAGTGGGTGCCGTAGGAGACCTCCGGGACGTGCCCGGCCTCCTCCCGGGCCAGCTCCACCAGGACCGCGGCCTGGTCGATGTCGGCGTACCCGACGTTCACGCCGAGATCGACGGTGTTGCTCCCCCAGCGGCCCGGCCCCATCATCAGCACCGGGCTGTCGGTGAGCTCCGGGTGGCGGTTGATCCGCCCCACCAGGCGACCGATCGACCGCTTCAGGGCCAGGTCCCCCACCGCCGCGTACCGCCGGGGGTCGATGTACAGGATGTGGCGGATGCCGGTGACCTCGCCGCCGCTGATGAAGCGGCTGGCCCGGAAGAGGACCCGTTCCCCCGGCAGGTCCGGCGGGATCGGCACCGGCCCCGAAAGGCCCGGTAGCCGCAGCGGCCGGCACTGGAGCAGATCGATCTTCACCCGGCCCCCCGGCTCGAGGCGAGCGGTGAACTCGGTGTCCACGGGCTCGCCGTAGGCCTCTTCGAGCACGGCGAGCATCTTGCCCAGCGCCGCGACGAAGTCGGTGCGGGCCACCAGCTTGTTGAAGGTGAGAAAGAGCCGGTGCCCGGGCGCCGTCACCAGGTTGCTGACCGGGTCGTAGATCTGCCCATCCTCCAGAACCGAGACCAGGTGATCGAGGCCCGGGTAGTCCCCCCGGCCCAGGAGCTCGGCCGCCGGCACGGTGGCGAAGCGGTTCTCCACCAGGTCCAAGAGGTCCATCTGGCGCTGGGAGTACTTGGCGACCTTCTCCCCCACCTCGGGCCGAAGTTCCGGGTGGCTCACCGCGATCATGCGCGGGTAGTCCCCGGCCGCCCGGTCCACGGCGTGGGTGCCCAAGCCGAAGACTAGGCGGATCAAACCCTTCCGTGGGTCGATCCGGTCGTTCCAGGCGTACAGGTTGCGGGAAAACGCCACCCCCGCCAGGCTCGGGAAGAAGTACGGACCGTAGGGCACCCCCGAGACGCGCATCACCAGGATGGCCATCTGCTCGTCGTTTTCCCCGAGCCCCCGCCGGCGCCGGTAGGTGATGGCGTCGGGATTGAGCGTGCTCGCGTACACCAGCTTGACCGCCCGCAAGAACGCTTCGAGGCGCTCCTCGGGGTTCCCTTGGTTGGCGAGGAACTCGCTGCGGTACTTCCCGGCAAAGGCGTTGCCGAAGCTGTCTTCGAGGAGGCTGCTGGAGCGGACGATGATGGGCGCCTGGCCGAAGTAGTCGAGCACGGCCCGGAACTGCTTGAGGATCTCCGGCGGGAAGCTCCCGGCGAGGAACCGCCCCTCCACCTCCTCGAACTCCTCGTGGGTGATCTGGTAGCTCCGGGAGAGGTGCAGCCGGAGGCGAAAGAGGTCGTTGTTGACGAGGAAGGTGAAGAAGACGTCGGAGCCGATGTAAAAGGAGTCCTGGCTCTCGAACACCCGGTCGAACTCGGCCTCCCCCATGGCCTTGCGCAGCGCGCAGCGGGCGGCGAGGACCCCTGCCGCCTTGCCGCCGATGCGCCCCGAGCCGATCAGGCGGCTGCGCACCGCCAGCAAGTCCTCGGCCCCGAGACAGCCGTCGACGACGCGGTCGAACTGGGGGTGGGTGCCAAACATCATCCGGGTGAGCTCGTGGCGCAGGGCGCCGATTTCGGCCTCCATGCCGGGAGGCACCTGTTCCATCCGGCGGTAGTTGAGCAGGCGCTGGTACACGCTCTGCCACGGGGCGATGGAGGTGTCGGCGTCTTGCAGGGGATCGCGACGGGCCGCGGAGGAGACCTGGGCCGCTTCGCCGCTCTGGAAGACCGGCGACCAGGTCTCCCCCTCCACCCGGTGGGGCAGAAACATCTGGGGCGAGTACCGGTCCCACACCTTGAGGGGGTGCAGGTACCGGGCGTCTCCGACGTGGTACACATCGAGGAGGAGCTGGGTCGTGTCCCGAATCCTCGCCACCGCGGCATACCCGTGCCGACCCCGGGTGAGCGCGAAGTAGGCGACCGCTTCCAGGCGGAACAAGGCGGGACAGGTGATCTGGAAGAAGTTGGCCAGCAAGACGTCGGTGGCCCACTCGGCCACCAGGGCCGAGAGGTTGTCGAAGACGTAAAAGACCTCGCGGCCGCGCTCTTCGATGAGCCGTTGTACCTGGGAGCTGAAGGCGTCGAAGCCGGAGGCGGGGTCCAGGGGAAGGACGGTCAGCCCGGCCTGGTCCGGCACCGAGGGTTCCCCGGGCGCGAACCGTACGTACACGCACGGGCGGCCGTCGCGCAGGGCCTGGGCCACGAAGGGCTCGGCGAAGTAGCGGTAATCGGCCAGGCGATCCACCTGCCACACCACGTTGTCCCCCAGCCGCAGGCTCTGGATCACCCGGTCGAGGGGGGGAAGGCCGCTCTTCATGGACGAACACTCCTCCCCGGGGCTCCAGGGGCTTGAGCCGCGTCGGTCGCTGTACTCTGCGGGTTCCCGGCCCCCCGTCGCAAGAGACAAGAAAGGGGGGATGCGCCGAACCGGCGCATCCCCCCGGTTGCCCGCTAGGGAGAGCCCCTACTTCTTTAAGACGGCGATGGCCTGGTCGTTGAGGGCCGCCGTGAGGTAGCCGATGCCGGTGACCGCCTCGGTCTCGCGGTTGGCGCTCATCAGGTCGCTCCGGGAGAGGGAGGCGAGGTTGAACTTCCGGGCACCCGCCATGAACTGCTGTAGGCCGCAGGCGAGTTTGTCAGCGTAGCCGTACATGGCCACCGCCCCAAAGGGGATCTTCGCCATCTCCTCGGTTCCGACCTTGTTCTTCACGGCTTCCCACGCCGAGAAGATCTCCTCCGGGTACTTCCCGTGGGCGGTGACCGACGGCGGCAGGGCTTCCCAGTGGCCGCTCAGCCCCGCCCGCTTCTCGGGCTTGAAGACGCCCTCGATGTTGCTGCCGAGATACCCCGGGATCATGGGGGCGCGGCCCATGCAGACGAGCTTGGTGTAGGGGGCGCACAGCGCCAGGGCCTTGAACAGGTGGTCCTCCCGGGCGAAGCCGCCGGCCAGGGCGAGGTCGGGCACCCGGATGCCGCGGTCCTCGAGCACCTTGCAGTACTCGTAGGTCTTGGCGTGGAGTGCCAGGGACGGTACGCCCCAGTGCTGCATCATGTTCCAGGGGCTCATGCCGGTGCCGCCCCCGGACCCGTCGATGGTCAAGAGGTCGAGCCCGCAGTCGGCCGCGTACCGGATCGCCATCGCCAACGCCTCCATGCCGTAGGCTCCGGTCTTCAAGGTAATGCGCTGGTAGCCGAGCTTGCGCAGGTACTCCACCTGGGTCTTAAAGGCCGCCTCGACGCCGTCGCTGGTGTCGATGTCCGTGCCCCCGAGGCGGCTGTGGCGGGCGAAGGAGGTGACCGCCCGCGCCTTGAAGGCCGCCTGGACGACCGGGTCGTAGGGGTTGGGGTCCACCACGTACCCTCGGTCCTTGAGGAACTTGGCGTACTCCAAATCGGTCACCTGGATCTCGCCGCCGATATCCTTGGCCCCCTGGCCCCACTTGAGCTCGATGATGACCCGGTCGCCGTACTTGTCGGCGAGGTACTCGGCCACTCCGTTGCGGGTGTCCTCGACGTTCATCTGGACGATGATCGCGCCGTACCCGTCGAAGTACCGCAGGTAGGT
>JBBIIA010000158.1:0-1992 GCA_037446775.1 Deltaproteobacteria bacterium | reverse complement strand
CTGCCGAAGTTGCGGGGGTAGAGGAGCTTTCGTCCCACCAGGGACGAGAGCCAGGTCTCGCACTTGCCCTTGCAGTCGGCCACGCACAGGGTGCACAGCCCGGACTCGCAAGCGTTGCCGCGGTTGACGGTACCCAGGGCGTCGTTGGTCTTGGGCCACTCGAGCATGGGGAATCCTCCCGTGTGTCTTCGATGCCGACCGCGCGGCATCTGGTTGCCGTAAGGAGGCGCCATTCTTGGAGGAGGGCTCGATCCCCGCAAGCTCTTTTCTTGACACGCCGCCCAAAAGAGCCGATACGGCAGAAGTGCCGAGTCCCGGCCCGCTTCGGCGGGCTCCATCGGCAGAACTGCCGACATCTTCGCCGGATCGGCAAACAAAGAGGAGACGCCCGTGAGCTCCAAGAAGGACCGCAAGCGAACCGCCATCCTCGACCTTTTGCGGGTGGCCGCCGCCCCCGTGTCCTGTAGCCAACTCAGCGACCAACTCACCGCCCAGGGGGTGGAGGCGAGCGAGCGCACGGTGCGGCTGTACCTGGCGGAACTGAGCGCGGAGGGCTTGACCGAGGCCCTGGGGCGTAGGGGCCACCGGTTGACCGAGGCGGGCCGGGCGGAGCTCTCGGCCGCCACGGTGCTCGATCGCCTGGGCCTTCTGTCGGCCAAGATCGACACCATGACCTACCGCATGGACTTCGACCTCACCAACCGGCGGGGCAGCGTCATCGTGAACACCAGCCTTGCGCCCCTAGCGGCGCTGCGCGCGGGAGCCGAGAGCGTCTGCCGGGTGTTTGCTCGAAGACTCGCCATGGGGCAGCTCCTCACCCTCCTCCCGCCGGGGGAGCGGGTAGGCGACCTGGTGGTGCCTCTGGGCCAGGTGGGGATCTGCACCGTCTGCTCGATCACCATCAACGGCGTCTTCTTGAAGAGCGGCATCCCCATGCGGTCCCGCTTCGGGGGGCTCCTGGAGTACCTGGGCGGGCACCCGGCGCGGTTCGTGGAGCTGATCAACTACGACGGCACGACCCTGGACCCCTTGGAGGTGTTCATCCGCAGCGGGATGACCGATCACCTCGGGGCGGCAACCCGGGGCAACGGCCGCGTGGGGGCGGGGTTTCGGGAGATCCCGGCCGACAGCCGGGAGGCCGCGGTGCTCCTAGCCGAGCGCCTCCAGCGGGCGAACCTGGGGGCGATCCTGGAGGTCGGGTGGCCGGGGCAACCCCTCTTCGGCATCCCCGTGGGCCAGGGGCACGTCGGCGTGGTGGTCCTGGGGGGGCTCAACCCCGTCTCGGTGCTGGATGAGCTGGGGTGCCGGGTCGAGTCCCGGGCGCTCTCGAGCCTGATGGACTTCCACCGGCTCTTCCACTACTCGGCGCTGCCGGACCGGCTGGCCGACCTGGGGCGGTAGGGAGAAGCGGGGGCCCTGCCCCGGAAGCTACCGCAGCAGTCGCTTCACCTCGGCCTCGAACGCCTCGGCGCTCAGCCGACCCGCGTGGGACCAGGCGATCTTCCCGTCCCGGCCGAGGAGAAAAAGCGTCGGGGTGCCGGTGACCCCGTACGCCCCCGCCACCCGGAACCGGCCGTCCGCCTTGGCGTCGAGCCCGGTCGTGAACTTCATGTCGTTGAGCTCCATGTACCGAGCGACGGCCTTGCCGAGCTTCTCCCCGTCCAGGTTCACGGTCACCAAGGAAACGCCCCGGTCGCCATATTTGGCGGTCAGTCGGCTCACCATCGGAAGTTCATCCCGGCACGGCTCGCAAAACATCGACCAGAACGCCAGGACCACGGGCTTCATCCCGGCCGCCGCCGTCACCGCAACGGGCTTGCCGTCCACGCCAACGAGGGTAAAGGGGATCGCCGGGGCTCCCACGGCGAGGAGCGCGTCGCCCGGCTTGGCGGCCGCCGCGCTGGGGCACGGCGCCGGCCCCCCGGGGCCGCAGTCCGCGGGCGCCACCAGGGCCGGCCCCCCCGAACCGGTCCCCAGGCCCACCGTGGCACT
>JBBIIA010000157.1:4988-9910 GCA_037446775.1 Deltaproteobacteria bacterium | reverse complement strand
AGTGCGACCTTGCCAAGGTCGAAGTCGCGGGTTCAAATCCCGTTTCCCGCTCCACGTCGCAGCCAAGGCCAGGTCCTAGACCTGGCCTTGTTTTTTTGGCGGTTTGGCCCAAGGCCGCCGACCCCGGCGAGCCAGTCGCCGGCTTCCGCGTCCGGGGCGCCGGACCTACCCGTGCCTTGGCCGTGCCTTGGTCGTGCCCCGGCCGGGCATCGGTGCCGGGGCTCGGGCGCGAAGAGGACGGCAACCCCGACATCCCACCGTAGAGGCTGGAACGCAGCGTCGCCCGGGACCTTGTCTACGGGAGGCTCGACGGGAGTCGGTCGGAAGACGCCCGACGGGTCACGGTCCGCCTCGAGACGCGGCCCGGGCGCCGGGCGGAAGGTGGACTTCGGCCCCCCCGGCTAGCCCAGTTCGTGCCTCTCCCGGCGCTTCAAGATCGCCTCCTCGACCGCCTGCCTTGGCCGGGCGTGGCGCAGGTGCGAGATGCCCACGAGGCGGCGGACCTTGGCTCGGTTCGTCAGGGGGTGGGGCGGTAGGGTGCGAAAGACGAAGGGGCGCAGGGGGGCGCCGTCCGCCAGGAGCCGGGCCGCGGCGTGGAAGTTGGGGAGGTCCTGGAGCGCGAGGGCGTCGATCTCCGGGCGGGTGTAGCTCTGCAGCTTCTCGGCGTCGGCCGGCCCGAGGCGAAACGAGATCAGGGTTCCGACGTTGCCCAGCAACGCCTCCTGGAGGCTCGGACCGCGCTCCGTTTGGATCTGACCCAGGTTCTGGTTGGCCAGCGTGAGGTGGAGACCGTACTTCCTCGCCTCGGCGAGGATGTGGGCCACGGTGTCGGTCGTGACCGTCTGGAACTCGTCGATGTACAGGTAGAAGGGCCGCCACTCCCCGGCCGACACCGCCGCCCGTCCCAAGGCGGCGGCGAAGATCTTCCCGATCACCAGCATGCCGAGCAAGCGGGAATCGAGGTCGCCGAGGAGCCCCTTGGAGAGGTTCACGAGGACGATCCGGCCCCGGTCCATGGCCTGGCGGAAGTCGACCGTGGATTTGGATTGCCCGATGATGGGCCGAAGGAGCGCGTTCGAAGTGAACTGGTTCAACTTGGATGTGATGTAGGGGGCCATGTTGGCCAGCGCCATTTCGCCCCCGGCCTGTTCGGCCTGCTTGTCCCAAAATGACACGATCAACGGGTTCTTGCAGTTGGTCTTTAGGAACTGACGGTATCCGCTATCTTCGAAAATCCACGGAACGTCCATGAGCGTTGCTCCTGAGTGAGTGCTATCAAGAGCCAAGAGCAGACCGCTTCTCATGTACTGTTCGAAGATGGGTCCTCCCGTCTGCCGAAGATCGTAGAGGCGATCGAAGATGCGGATCATCTCGTTCACGGCGAAGTTGAGTTGCACCTCACGGTGGGGACCGGTGCCGATCTCCAGCAGGTTGATCCCGGCGGGGTGCTCGAAGTCCGAGGCGTCGAGGAGCACCACGTCGTCGGCTCGGTGGGCGGGCACCGACTCCAGGGCCTGCTGGTACAGGTCGCCGTGGGGGTCGATCAAACAGACCCCGGCGCCCGCTTCCATGTCCTGCACCAGCATCTGCAGCATCAAGGTGGATTTGCCGGTGCCGGTGGCGCCGATGAGGTAGGCGTGGCGGGTGCGCTCGGGGGCCGAAAAGCGCACCTCGGCCACCCCGGCGCCGGTACCCACCCGGCCGAGGAGGACGCCCGTGGCAGGGAGGAGTCCGGGCGACGTCCCGTGATCCCGGGGCACACCCGCCCGGAGCAGCGCGTCACCGTCTGGCAGGACCCGGGGCAGGGGAAACGATGCAGCCAGGCAACCCCGTAGGTCCAGGGCCGCCCCGGGGGCGAGGGCGAGGGGGCCGCCGCAGTCCCCGGCTCGATCCCCGCGGACCGTCCGGGTCTCGAAGGCGCCCCCGGGGAAGAGCTCCTTTCCGAGCAGGGCGGCGAGACCGGGCGGCACCGGCGCCCGAGACGCCAGGCGGCACCCCAGGCGCACCCCCCGCCCGGTCCGGAGCCAGCCCTCCAGGGCCTTCTTCAAGCGGTCGAGGGTCTCGGGGTCGTCGACCTGCACGCCGTCGCCGGCCCGAAGGCCCAGGGCCTTGGGTTCGCCGTCGGTGAGCCAGTCGTAAAGGGACGACAGCATCCCGAGGTCCTTTGGGCCCAGCTGCACGCTCGCCAGGGTGACGGACCCCTCGACCCCGTCGGGGAGATGCAACAGGGCCCCGAAGGCCGAACCCGCGTTCGCGCGCCCGTCCCCGGGCGCCGGGCTCAGCAAGGCGACGGCCCCAGCGCCGGTCGCCGCCGTGCCTCCGGTCACGAACCCCGCCCGCCGCTGCTTCGGTCGGCGAAGGGCGACGCCCCCGGGCAACAGGTCGGTACGCCACTCGCCCGGGGAGGGCGGCCCGCTGGCGGCCCCGGCTTCGGTGGGCCGAAAGCGAAGGCTCCGATCAAAGGAGGCCAGCGTCCCGCTCACCGTCCCCCGCAGGGCCTCGCCGGAGGCTAGCGCCTCGGCCGAGTCGCCCCCGCGCGCGACGCCGAGGATGGACCAGGCCGCCTGGCCTCCCGCCCGGGCGCCGTGGCTCCGAAACGTCAACTCCACTCCCTGGCCGGGCCCGAGCCCCAAGGCCAGGGCCTGGAGCAAGGGGTCACCCCCGTCCCGCCGCTTTCGTTGGCGAGGGCCTCGCTCGGCGGCCACCGCCTCCAGCGCCAACTCGAAGCGGGCCTCCCAGGACCCTTCGCCCTCCCGGGCGACCTCTCGAAGAGCGAGCAGGGGCCGCTCGGCGCCGTCGGGAAGGGTCCGCTCGGGTCGTGGCGCCAGGTCTCGATGGCCGGTCTTTCGGAGTTCTCCCACCGGGTATCCTCCTTCTGGTGTGTACGGGTCCGTGTTGCTCGAATGCCGAAGCCCTGGGCCCGGCTGGGATGGGGCGGGTCCTCCGAGGCGACGCACTTCGGGGAGGGGGGCCATTCTGTTCCCAGGCGGCCCAGGCCCGGAGTCTCACTCGGGAGGGGCGGTCAAGTTGTCTGGGTCGGCGTTCTCCTCGTCGATCGGGTGGCCCCGGAGAAGCAACGCTTCCCGCGTTGCCACTGTTTGGCAAACTGACCGATCCTCTGCCCTCACCCCCCAGGCCCGCCGGCGTCTACCCGTCGGCGTCACCCGGACAACCGCCGCCCGCAGAACGGTAGTGACGCTCTGAACCCGGCCCGTCAGTTGCCTTGTCGCTTGCCGCCCTGGCCGGCTGGTCCGGCCAGCGCCGCGGCCGCTTCGACGCAGTACTCGGGGGACGCCGCGCACGCTTGCGCCAGGGCAGACGCCGCTCTCGACGGATCGCCCACGGCGAGCAACGCGCGGCCGGCTTGCAGCCACACGTAGCCGTCCCACTCCCCGTCGCCGCTCGGGCGAGCGGCTAGTTCCGTGAAGATCTCCGCCGCTTCCCGGTGCCGACCCTGGTTCGCCAGGAAGTCCGCCAGGCTCCTCCAGGTATCCGGGTCGTAGGAGCCCACCATTGCGCCGTGGCGCAAGACGTCCTCGGCCTCGTCAGGGCTGCCGGCTTCCACCAGAAAGGAGGCCAGGGCCAGGTAGAGGGGGGCCACGTAGGGGAAGCGGTCGATCACCGCCAGGATGGTCGGCGCGAACTCGTCCACCCAGCCGGCGGCCGCGAGCGTCACGCGAAAGGTCTCCAGGGACTCGCCGTCGGACGGGTCCGAAACGAGCGCGCCAAAGGCCACGCTTCGGGCCTCGGCGTGTTGGCCCGCGAGCGACAGCGTGCGCGCCAGCCGCAGGGAGAGCTCGCGGTTGCCGGGAGACCTCGTCAGGCCGCGGCGGAGGGCGTTCAGTGCCCCGAAGATGGACTCGTCGGCTTCCAACTGGTCGCACAACTCCAGTACCCGGCGAGGGTCGGACCAGCCCCTCTCATCCAAATCCTCGAGCCGAAACTCCGCGGTTCCGCCGCCGCGGGCCGCCGGCCCATCGCTGTCCTCGGGGGTAACTCGGCAGCCGTCGGGTCCCCCAGTGAGGGCTCGCCCCGCGTCGAGTCCGACCGAGCGGAGGTCCGGGTGGGGTGTCAGCTTCTCCGTGACGGCGAATGGGGCGAAGTCTTCTACCCTCGAGGTGCGCACCGGCTCGAAGGACCACGCCGAGCTCCCCGGCGGCGCCCCCGCCCCGGGGCGGGTCGGCGCGTTCGCCACGGGAGTCTGAAGGAGGGGAGGAGCGGGCACCTCCACCGGAGGCCCCACCGGCCACCGGACGGCTACGCCGAGGCTTGCGAGCACGAGGGTGGCTCCGGCCCCGATCCAGTGGGCGCGACGGCGAAGGAGGCGTGGGTAGCGGGCGAGCATCGCGGCGTCTTTCTCCGTGCGGGAAAGAGGTGGGGCGGCGCCCCCTTGGGGGCGCCGCCGGGAAGCGGCTCTACTGGGGCAGGTAGCGCTTGGGGTCCTTGAAGCTCTCCGGCCAGGCCGGGTAGTCGGTGCACGCGGTGACGGGCAGGCCGCCGCGGTTCGAGGTGTTCGAGTACGCAGCGTCGCGCACGCCGAAGTGGAGGTGGGTGTTGCCGCCCAGGTCGGCCACGGTGCCGATCTGCTGCCCTCGCTTCACGGTCTGCCCGGCCTTCACGCTCACCTTGCTCAGGTGCCAGTACACGGTCGTGTAGCGGGCGCCGCGGCTGTTCTGGTGCTCGATGGTCACCCACCCCTTCCAGGCGGGGTCCGCGCCCACCACCTTGACCACACCCCCCTGGGCGGCAGTCACCTTCGCACCCTTGGCCGCACGGAGGTCGATGCCCGTGTGCCGCCATTTACCGGGGCACCGAGTCCCGTAGGCCCAGTCGGCGCCGAAGGACAGCGAAACGCTGCGGGACTCGACGGGCCAGGCCAGCGAGGGGATGTCGGCCGCACCCGGGGCGGTGGGGGACGCGGC
>JBBIIA010000157.1:4142-4933 GCA_037446775.1 Deltaproteobacteria bacterium | reverse complement strand
ACTCGGGTCATGGTCGTTCTCCTCCTATGTCGTGAGTGGTGATTCCGGCCGTTCCAGGGACCGGGGACGCGGGGAGATCGGCTGCTCGTCTCGCTCCCGCCGCACCCCCACCAAGTCGCCTCCTCCTCCTCCTCCTTTCTGAGGTGCCGGCCGGTGCAGCCACCCCCACCCGGGCGGACCCGTCCCCCACCGAGCCTCCGAAAAGGCTCGGGGGGCCGTACCGTCGCGGCGATCGCCGCGCGCCCGGCCAGGCGAGTTGTTTGCCGTTACCCGACGACGGGCCAAAAGAACGGGGCCTTCTGTTCCCAGGCGGCCCGGGGCCCGGAGTCTCACTCAGGCGTGTCACGGTGGGTCGTGGGTGCCGGTGCCTCCTTGGGTCAGGGTCCTCGCCCCCCAGAGCAACGCGGCGCCGTCGGCGCGCAAGGTGTTGGTCCGCGATCCACCGCAGAGGTGACACAGAAAACGTCAACACCGCACCCACCCGAGCGGCGCACCGCGACCGCGACCCTCCACAGCCCCGACGCGTTAACGATTGACACCGCCGCGGAGCTTTTCGGAAGATGGGCAGCGACCGACTTCGGAGGGGCAGATGCAGCGGAACCCAAACCGCGGGCGACCCGCGCCCGTTTGGTGACCCCCAGAGGCCACGGGGCCGGCGGTAACGCCGGTCGCGTGGCCGCTTTTGCTTTGGGGGGCGCTAACCCAGGCTGGCGGCTCGCCCACCACGGACCAACCACGCGGAGCTCGCCCCGCACGCCGCGCGCGGAGGCGACCGGCAACGAGCTAGAGGG
>JBBIIA010000157.1:0-4105 GCA_037446775.1 Deltaproteobacteria bacterium | reverse complement strand
CTGTTCGACGAGATCCTCGCTTGGGGCAAGGGGTACGCCGTGGCTGCCGGTTCGCGGGAGCTCGACGTGCAACACCTCCTCCTCGGGGCGCTCAAGAACGCCGATGGGCAGCGGTTGTTGGCCGGAATCCTGGGGGTCGAACCGAGCCGGGTCGCCGAGGAGCTGCCGAGCGGCCTCGCCGAAGAGGTCAACCGTCCCGAGGTCGCGACCAGCAACAACAAGGTGGCCCTCGCGGGCCGCCTCAAGGCCGTCACCGACGAGCTGTGGGCGCACCACCGGTGCCTCGCGGCCGAGCCCCTGCTCCGCAAGTTGGTCGAGGTACTGAAGGACGACGACACCTATGGGAAGCCGCTGCTCCAGCTGGTCATGACGCATCCCGTGCGCCCCGGAGGCGCCCGGACAGAGGTCGTCCGCGGCCTCCTGCGCGGCGTGGCCGAGCTCCGCTCGGACCTGGCCCGGCGAATCGTGGGCCAGGACCGCGCCATCGACCAGGTCTGCGACGCCTACTTCCCGATCCTGCTCCGCGCCGGGAGCGAGGCCCCACCCCCCGGCCCGCGGGGGCCGCGGGGGGTTTTCACCTTCGTGGGCCCCCCCGGGGTGGGCAAGACCCTCATGGCCGAGGCCCTGGCTGAGCACTTCGGGGGCGACGGATCGGGGAGCCTCCTCCGGCTCGACATGAGCGCCTACTCCACCCACCAGGCCCACGAGCAGCTCGTGGGGTTCAGCCCGGCCTACAAGGGCGCCGACAGGGGGATCCTGGCGGGCTTCGCGGCGGAGCACCCCGAGGGGTTCGTGCTCGTCGACGAGGTGGAGAAGGCCCACCGCAACACCCAGAACCTCTTCCTCCAGATCCTCGACGCGGGGCACCTGTACGAGAACCATGCCAAGGCCACGGTGGACTTCTCCCGCGCGACCCTTCTTTTCACCACCAACCTCGGCCGCGAGCTGTACGACTCCCCCAATCGCTCGGGGGTGCTCCAGCAGTGCGAGGACCTGAGCTCCGTGATCCTCGGGGCCCTGGGGCGCTAGGGGCGGAACGGCGGCGACCCCGACGGCCCGGCCGGCCTGCCGCCCGAGCTCCTGTCGCGGCTCGGCAAGGGCACCGCCGTGCTGTTCCGGCGGCTCGACGGCCTCGCCCTGGAGCGCCTCGCCGGCCGCACCCTCGCTCAGGTGTCGGCCGAGCTCGAACACGGGGCGGGCCTGCGGCTCGAGGTGGCCGATCCCCTGGTGCTCTCGCTGTTCGTCCTGCGGTTCGGAGCCGGCGGCGACGCGCGGCGCCTGGCCGCCGAGCTCCGGGGCTTTTTGTTGCGGACCGCGGGCGAAGTGCTCCACGAGGGCGGTGGCGGGCTGGTGGGCGAGGCGCTCGCCGGGGTCGGCGTGTTCCGGTTCGAGCTCCCCCCGGGGGAGCCTCTCCCCGAGTCGGTTTTGGCCCCGTTCAAGGGGGCCACCCGGGTCCTGGTGATCGACGACGACCCCTGGGAGCAGGGCCTCGGGGGCGGCTTCGAGTGCCGCCAGGTGGTCGACCAGGCGGGGGCTGCCAGGGTCCTCCGGGAGTGGCCGGCGGACTTCGCCCTCCTCGACCTCCACATCGGGGCCCGGGCTGGGGAGGACCGGCGGGACGCCGGCCTCTCGCTGCTGCGGTGGCTGCGGGTGCGTCACCCGGAGCTGCCGGTCTACCTCTTCTCCGAGCACCCCGAGGCCCGGGGCGTGTCCGCCGAGCTCCTGGAGCGGGTGCGGCTCGAGGGCGGCGCCCGGGGCGTGCTGCCCAAGCGGTTCACCGAGCGCGGGGGCGATGCCCTGGAGCGCGACGGCTTCTTCGCGAAGTTGCGCGAGATCGACGCGGGCTTGCGTCGCCAGCGCCTGGTCGAGCACTTCGGGCGCCGCGCCAAGGTGGTGGACTTCGACGTGGTCGCGTCACCCCCCCGCGACGGGGCCGTCGCCCTCGCCCTTGGCCGGGTGCGGGAGGCGGTGGCGGTGTCGGCCGCGGACCGGGCCCGGCCGGGCTGGGTCGACCTGCCCCGGGACCGGTTCGCCGACGTGGCCGGGGCCGAGCAGGCGAAGCTCAGGCTCCAGGAGGTGGTGCGCTGGCTCGCTGACCCCGAGCCCCTCCGGGCCCTGGGCCTCGAGCTGCCCCGGGGCATCCTGCTCACCGGCCCGCCGGGCACCGGCAAGACCACGCTGGCCCGGGCGGTAGCCGGCGAGGCCGAGGCGCCGTTCTTCGCGGTCTCGGGGTCCGAGCTGTTCAGCAAGTGGGTCGGGGAGTCCGAGGCCAACCTGCGCGACCTCTTCGCGCGGGCGCGGCGCTACGCCCCGTCGATCGTGTTCATCGACGAGATCGACAGCCTGGGGCGGAGCCGCGCCGGCGGTCGCGAGGCCTGGCGCGACGGGGTCCTGAACGAGCTCTTGGCCCAGATGGACGGCTTCCGGCAGGGCGACCGTCCGGTGTTCGTGCTGGCGGCCACCAACCGCCCCGACGTGCTCGACCCGGCGCTCCTGCGCCCGGGGCGCTTCGACCTCCAGGTCGAGATCCCCAACCCCGGCCCCGCCGCCCGGGAGGCCATCTTCCGCCTGCACCTCAAGGGCAAGCCCCAGGCGGACGGCCTCGACCTGGCCGCCCTGGTCGGGCGCACCGCGGGACTGAGCGGGGCCGAGATCAAGCAGGTGTGCCAGGAGGCCGGCCGCATCGCCCTCCGCCAGGGGCAGGCCCGCATCGCCGGGGCGCACCTGCAGGAGGCGATCACGGCGCTGCGGGTCGGCCTGGCGACCGAGGGGCTGACCATGGCGGCGGAGGCGCGCTGGGCCACGGCCGTGCACGAGGCCGGCCACGCAGTGGCCCGGCAGGCGCTGCTGCCCGACGAGCCGGTGGCCCAGGTGACCATTCTTCCCCGGGCCGGCGCGCTCGGCTTCGTGGAGGCGGCCGAGGGCAGGGAGCAGCGCGACGAGACCGCCGACCGCCTGCGGCGGCGGGTCCAGGTTCTCCTGGCCGGGCGGGCGGCCGAGGAGCTCCTTCTGGGGCCCGAGGGGGCGTCGGCCGGCTGCCGCAACGACCTGGAGCGGGTCTCCGAACTGGCCCTCCGGGCGGTGGGGAGCTGGGGGCTCGACGCCGCCATGGGCCTCGTGAGCCTCGAAGGCGTGCGCCGGGGGCTCGGGCGAGCGGCGGGCGCTTCGACGACCCTGGCAGTCGAGGACGAGGCGGTCGAGCGGGCGCGGCTGTGGCTCTCGGGCGAGCACGAGGCGAGCCGGCGGCTCGTCGAGGGGAATCGGGACCGGCTCGAAGGCCTCGCCCGGGAACTCCTGGAGCGCGAGACGCTCTACCAGGAAGACCTGGCCGAGTACTGGGCCCGTGCCCTGTCCGCGGCCGGAGGAGCCGGAGCCCCGCCGTAAGAGCAGCGGGCGGTGTCACCCGCGTGGGCCAGCCGGCGACAAAACCCCGAGACGTTCGTTGCACCCTCGACCCGACAGGAGGTGAACCGTGGCGACGACCTACACCGAGATCAGGGGGTTTCTGGACGAACTGAAGATCAAGTACCAGGCCCAGGACGACAGGGAAGAGGTGGGCATGTTCTGGACAACCCAGAATTACACCGACCGGAAGGGCGACAAGAGCCTGCTGCTGGTTCTCCGGCTCCTGGAGAAGGGGGAGCTCCTGCAGGTCTTCGCGCCACAGGTGTACAGCTACAAGGACGGCCCTCACAAGCTGGCCGTCCTGCAGGCCTGCCTGATGGCCGACTGGAGGACCAAACTCGTTCAGTTCGAGTACGACGCCGCCGACGGGGAGATCCGGGCTACCGTGGACCTGCCGCTGGAGGACGCGAAGCTCACCGCCAGGCAACTGCGGCGGGTGATCCGAAGCGTCGTCGGCGTCGTGGACGAATTCGACCCCTTCATTCGAAAGGCAGTGGAGACCGGGGAGATCTCCGCCCATCCGGGGGGGAGACACGAGCGTCTCCTCGAGGTACTGACGCGGTTGCAGGGTCTGCCCCCGGACCAGCTAGACCAGGCCCTGGCAGCCCTGGCGGGACTCGGCGGCAAGGCGGGGGGGGGAGAGCCGCCGCCGGAGCTGTGAGCGACTCCGGCGGAGCGCAACCCCGAGGGGCCCCGATGG
>JBBIIA010000156.1:0-9921 GCA_037446775.1 Deltaproteobacteria bacterium | reverse complement strand
GTCGCCGTCCGGGCCCGGGCGGCCCTCGCCCGGGGCGCCCTGGCCCGGGGGGCCGAGGTCGGCCTGCGGGGCGCCGCGCCCCTGGCCGAGGGGCTCCCCTGGGGGGTCCTGGCCCTGTGGGCGGGGGATCCGGAGGGAGCTCGGGCCGCCCTGTCCGAGGGGCTGGAGCGCTGCCACGTCGAAGCCCCGGCGAGCTGGCTCGCCCTGGGGGACGCCTGCTGGGTCCTGGGCCGCCGGGAGGAGGCCTGGGTCGCCTACCGGGAGGGGTGCGGGCTTGACCCCGGCGGCGCCACCGGCTGGCGCCCCGCGGCCGACCGGGAGCTCGCTGCCCTGGGTCGCCGGCACCGGGACGACCCGGACCTGGGGGGCGACTGGTGGGCGGTGGCGGCCGTCCTCGAGGGGGACTTTCCGCCCTTCGCCAGCGCCTCCCCCGGGGCCGTGGCCCAGCGCTGGCGGCGGTTCACCCGGCTCCGCCAGGGCGACGCCCCGGCGCCGACGGTCTTCTACGCCGGCCTCGCCGTCTCCGCGCGCGGCCAGTGGCTCGCCACCGCCGACCTGGCCGACCTGCGCCGCACCTTGCGCGGCCTCCACCCCGAGGCGTGGCGGCGCCACCGGGAGCAGCTCGATCGGGGGGGGTAGCTCCCGGGGAGCGCGGCGCGCTCGGAAAGCCCTGGAGCGCGGCCTGCGGCGGGCCGGCGGCGGTGGCGATGACCGGCTACCTGCCCCGGGACGAAGACGGCGTCTCCCCGGTGCCCGCCGGGGTGCCGGTGCTCCACAAACCCCTGGGCCTGCGGGAGCTGGCCCAGGCCCCTGCGGGAGGTGATGGGGGGGCTAGGGCAGGGCCTTCAGGTGGCGGCTCAGGCGCCGGAGGGCGGCCGGGTCGATGTCGGTGAAGCGGACCCCCATGCCGGCGGGGATGGAGGGGGTCTGGACGAGGTTGGTCCACACCACCCGTCCCTCCCCCCGCACCACCCCGAGCTCGCCGGGGGTGAGGATGGAGAGCTCCAGGACAGCGCCTAGATCGAGGGGGGCGACGGAGCAGATGAAGATGCCCCCTTCGCCGAGGTCGTACACGCTGCCGCGGCGGGTATCCCCTTCCTTGGCGTACTCCACCCGCACCGAGACCCGGTGGCGGGGGGACTCCCGGCGGTCGGCGCCGCGTCGGTCGGGGCCCGGCGCGGCCAGGGGGGCGGTGGGTTCCATGGGGACCTCCAGCCCGCGGGTCGGTTGCGGGCAGGTGCGCACCCGTGGTGGCTCGCCCGCGCGAGATCGCGCAGGCGGGACCCCTGGGGGCGGTTCGTCGGCACCGAAGGCCGGGTATGCACGGCCCGTGCCGGCCCCCTTCCTTGACGGGCCCGACCCCGTTCCCTAGAATCCGACCAGGTTACGCGGTTGTGCCTCGCCTTGGGGGTGGTCCATGGTTCGGTTCCTGGCGCTCTTGCTCCTCCTCGTTGCCTCCCCGGCCTGGGGTCGGGACGCCATGCGCGTGCTCACCACCCTGCCCGACCTGGCCGACTGGGCGCGGGAGATCGGGGGCGAGCGGGTGGAGGTGCGCAGCCTCCTCACCGGCACCGAGAACTACCACAGCTACGAGCCCCGGGTGAGCGACGTCAAGGCCGTCGCCGGGAGCCGGGTCTTGATCCAGGTGGGCCTGGGCCTCGAGGAGTGGCTCGGCGGCCTGGTGGAGAACGCGCGCAACGGCGAGCTGGTGGTGGTGGACGCCGCCAAGGGGATCCGGGTCCTCGGCGGAAGCCACGGCCACGGCCACGGCCACGGTCACGGTCACGGTCACGGGGACGGCAACCCCCACGCCTGGGTCGACCCCGAGAGCGCGGCGGTGATGTGCCGCAACATCGCCCGGGGCTTCGAGGCGGCCGACCCCTATGCGGGGGACTTCTACGAGAAGCGCCTCAAGGCGTACCTCGGTCGGCTCGGCGACCTGGCGACCCGGCTGCGGGCCGAGGTGGCCAAGCTCCCGGACCGCCGCTTCCTCTCCTACCACGCCGCGTGGCCGTACTTCGCTCGGGGGCTCGGCTTCGAGGTGGCGGGGGTGGTGACCGAACTCCCCGGCCAGGAGCCCTCGGCCAAGGTGCTGGCGGGCCTCATTCGCCGCATCCGGGGGGAGAAGCTCCGGGTCCTGGTCACCGAGCCCCAGCTCCCCTCCAAGCTGCCGGACCTGTTGGCCGAGGAGACCGGGATCCGGGTGGTCACCCTCTCCCACCTCCTGGTGGCCGGCCAGGCCGCGAACTACCTGGAGCTCCTGGAAGGCAACGCCCGCACCCTCATCGCGGCCCTCCAGGGGCCCGGTCCGTGAAGCCCCTCCCCTTCGGCTCCCCCTCGGTCATCTCCTTCGCGGACGTCGACCTCGCCTACAGCGGCACCCCGGTGGTGGAGGGGGCCTCCTTCCAGGTCCCCCAGGGGGCCTTCGTGGGGGTGTTGGGACCCAACGGGTCGGGGAAGACCTCGCTCCTACGAGCGGTGCTGGGCCTTTTGACGCCGGTGCGGGGCCGCATCCAGGTCGGCGACCTGTGCTGCCACGACTTGCGCAAGGTCCGCCGGGAGATCGGATACGTCCCCCAGAAGACCCGGGTCGACCCCTTCTTTCCGGTCCAGGTCCTCGACGTCGTCTTGATGGGGCTGTACCCCACCCTCGGGCTGGGGCGGCCCCCGGGCCGGGCCGAGCGGGCGCGGGCCCTGGAGGCCCTGGCGGCGGTCGGCTCGGCGGACCTCGCCCGGCGCCCGGCGGGCCACCTCTCCGGGGGGCAGCTCCAGCGGGTGCTCATCGCCCGGGCCCTGGTGCGCGACCCCCGGATCCTGCTCTTGGACGAGCCGTACACCGGCCTCGATGTTCAGAGCCAGGGCCAGGTGATGGAGCTCCTGGCGAGGACCCACCAGGACCGCGGCCTCACCACCCTGCTGGTCACCCACGACGTCAACCTGGTCTACCCCTTCCTGGACCTCGTCCTGGCCATCAACCGGCGGATCTACGCCTACGGTCCCCCGGGGGAGGCCCTGGTCAAGGAGACCCTGGGGGCCATGTACGGGGCCGAGATCCACGTCCACGAGGCCCACGGCCGCCAGTTCGTCTTCGCCGGGGACACGCACCGTGACTGAACTTATGGGTTTCGCCTTCGTCCAGCGCGCCGTGCTGGCGAGCCTCCTGGTGGGCACCTCCTGCTCCCTGGTGGGGGTGTACGTGGTGTTACGGGGGCTCGCCTTCATCGGGGCGGGCATCTCCCACGCCGCCTTCGGGGGGGTGGCCCTGGGCTTCCTCCTGGGATGGAATCCGCTGCTGACGGCGGTGGGGTTCTGCCTGGCCACCACCGGCGCCATCCACGCCACCAGCCAGGCCGGGCGCATGCGCCTGGACTCCTCCATCGGCATCTACTACGCCCTCACCATGGCCCTGGGGGTGCTCTTCGTCGGCTTGATGCGGAGCTACGACGCCCGGCTGTACGGGTACCTCTTCGGCAACATCCTGTCGGTCACCCGGTTCGATCTCGCCATCATCGCCGCCCTCACCTCGGTGGTGGTGGTCACGGTCGCCGTCTTCTTCAAGGAGTTCCAGCTCCTCTCCTTTGACCCCGAGATGGCCGAGGCCCTGGGGCTCCGGGCCGGAGCCCTCTCCTTCGTCATGCTGCTTTTGGTGGCCCTGACCATCGTGCTCTCTCTGGACGCCGTCGGGGTGATGCTGGTCTTCGCCCTGGTGGTCACCCCGGCCTCGGCCGCCTATCAGCTCACCTACAACTACCGCGCGCTCTTCGCCCTCTCGGTCCTCTTCGGCAACCTGTCGTGCCTGGTGGGGCTCGCCCTCTCCTACTGGCTCGACGTCCCGTCGGGGGCCACCATCGTGCTCACCGCTTCGGCGCTCTTTTTCGCGTGCCTGTGGTGCTCGCCCAAGCGCAGGAGCAGCCCGTGACCCCTGGCGACTACGCGATCCTCCAGACCCTCTTCCCCGCCGACCGGCTCTCCCGGGGCCCGTCGGTGCTCGACCTCCACAGCCGGGACGAGTCCTTCCACGCGCCGAAGCGGCCGGAGGCGGTGGCGTGGCCGGTGCGCACGGAAGAGGTGAGCCGGGCCCTCGCTTGGGCGGGGGAGCGGGGGATCCCGGTGACCCCCTGGGGAGCCGGCACCAGCGTGGAGGCGAACCCGGTCCCCCAGCGGGGCGGCCTGGTGCTCGACTTCGCCCAGATGAACCGGATCCTCGAGGTGCGCGCCGAGGACTTCCTGGTGGTCGCCGAGCCCGGCGTGCTTTACACCGACTTGAACCGCGAGCTGAACCAGCGGCGCACCGGCCTCTTTTTCCCTCCGGACCCCGGGGCGGCGGCGAGCCTCGGGGGGATGGTGGCCAACAACGCTTCGGGCATCCGCACGGTGCGCTACGGGCCCACCCGGCGTTACGTGAAGCGCCTCCAGGTCGTCCTCGCCGACGGCCGGGTGGTGGAGGTGGGCACCGAGGCCCCCAAGAGCTCCTCGGGGTTCGACCTGGCCGGCCTCCTGGTGGGGAGCGAAGGGACCCTCGGGGTGTTTACCCGGATCACCTTGGCCCTGGCGCCCCTCCCCCCCGAGGTGATGACCGCGCTTGCCGCCTTTCCCGACGCCGAGAGCGCGACCCGGGCGGTGACCGCGGTGATGGCCTCGGGGCTCGGGCCGGCGGCGTGCGAGTTCTTGGACGCGGTGACCGTGGCGACGGTGGAGCGCGCGGCCGGCCTCGGGCTCCCCCCCCACCCCCTGCTCTTCCTGGAGTTCCACGGCACCAGTCGGGCGGGGCTCGACGCCGACGTGGCGGCGGTGGAGGAGCTGTGCCGGGGGGAGGGGGCGCTCACCTTCGACGCCGGGGTGGGCCCGGACGAACGGGCCCGGCTGTGGGACGCCCGCCACCGGGCGTACCGGACCATCCGGGAAGCTCACCCGGGGGAGGGGATCCTGATCGTGGACGCGGCGGTGTCTCGCACCCGCTACCCCGAGCTGGCGGCGCGGGCGCGCCGGGCGGTGGACCGCCGGGGCCTCACCGGCTACATCTTCGGTCACGCCGGGGACGGAAACCTCCACTGCCTGATCCTCGGGCGCCTCGGGGACGGGGCGACCTGGGAAGCGATCCAGGACGCCAACACCGAGATCGTCGAAGCCGCCCTGGCCCTGGGGGGCACGGCGAGCGGCGAGCACGGGGTGGGGGTGGGCAAGGTCCGCTTCCTCGCCCGGGAACACGGGGCGGCCCTGGAGCTGATGCGCGACCTGAAACGCACCTTCGACCCCCGGGGCATCTTGAACCCCGGCAAGGTCTTCGCTTGAAGCCAATGGACCGCGAGGAGCACCGGATGTCGGACGAACTGGTCAAGAAGACCGCCGAAACCGCCCAGCTGTACTTCGACGGGGTCACCGGAGAGCGCCCTTACGAGCTGTGGCGCTCCTTCGACAAGGGGTTGGCGAAGGACCTCTCCCTCTTCATCACCGGCCAGATGTACGCCCGGGGGGTGCTCGCCCACCCGGTGCGCCAGCTGGTCACCGTGGCGGCCCTCACCGTGCTGGAGCGCACCGAGGAACTGAAGCTCCACCTCCACGCGGGGCTCAACGTCGGCTGCTCGCCCCGGGAGCTTGCCGAGGCGATCTTTCAGACCGCCGTCTACGGCGGCGTGCCAGCCATGAACCAAGGCCTCAAGGCCCTGCGGGACGTGCTGGAGGACCGGGGGCTGTGGCCCCTGGCGGACGGGAAGTAGGCCCGCCGCCGCCCGCGCCTGGAGGCTCCATGCCCGCGTCTGCGCCCTTGCGGTTGATCGCCCCGGCCAAGGTCAACTTCTTCCTCGAGGTCCTCGGGCGACGCCCGGACGGCTACCACGACCTGCGCATGCTGATGGCTCCGGTGAGCTTGGCCGACGACCTGTGGCTGGAGGCCGTGCCCGAGGTGGGGTGCGTCGAGGTCACGAGCGAGGGCGACGAAGGCGTGCCAAGCGGCGAGGCGAACCTGTGCTACCGGGCGGCCCGCTTCTACTTCGCGGCTACCGGGGTCGCTGGGGGGGCTCGGATCCGCGTGCGCAAGCGGGTCCCGGTGGGGGCGGGGCTGGGGGGCGGGTCGAGCGACGCGGCCGCGGTGCTCCTCGGACTGGAGGCCCTATACGGCACCCCGCTGACGGCGGCGGACCGCGCCCTCGCCGGCTTTCGGGTCGGCGCCGACGTGCCGTTCTTCTTCGCGCGTAGTGCCGCCTGGGTGGAGGGCATCGGGGAACAGGTCACGCCCCTGGCCGGGGGGGAGCGGCTGTGGCTGGTGCTCGTGCATCCCGGCACATTCCTGGCGACCGGCGCGGTCTTTTCCCGCTTCACTCGGGGGTTGACAACCCCGGGTCGCCCCCATACCATTGCGCAGTTCAATTTCCCGGGGGTCCTGGGGGGGCTGCGAAACGACCTTCAGCCCGCGGCCGTGGAGCTGGAGGGGCGAATCGCGGCGGCCCTGGCGGCCCTGGCGGCGGTGGGAGCGCCGGGGCGCCTGATGACCGGTTCCGGGTCGGCCGTCTTTGGTTTGTTCCCGGACCAGGCGGCGGCGCGCCGCGCCGCCGCGGAGCTGCGGGCCGGGGACGACTGGCGGGTCGAGGTCGTACACACGTTGCCGCCCGGGGCCTTCCCCTTTCCCGGCGGTGGCCCGGACTGGGGCGTCGACAAGCGGTAAGTCACCGGGTTTTGATTCCGGCAATCGGAGGTTCGAATCCTCCCGCCCCAGCCAATTCCTCCACTACCAAGCGGCTCGCGAGCTGCAGGACCCCGAGACCAGGATGCACAACGTTCGGATCTTTACGGGCAACGCCAACCGCCCGCTCGCCGAAGCCATCTGCCGGAACCTCGGGCTACCCCTGGGCCGGGCCACGGTGAAGCGGTTTGGGGACGGCGAGATCGCGGTGGAGATCGAGGAGAGCGTGCGGGGGTGGGACGTCTTCGTCGTCCAACCCACCTGCCCCCCGGTTAACGACCACTTGATCGAACTCCTGGTCATGATCGACGCCCTGAAGCGAGCGAGCGCCAACTCGATCTCGGCGGTGATCCCCTACTACGGCTACGCCCGACAGGACCGGAAGGTCCACCCCCGGGTGCCGATCACGGCCAAGCTGGTGGCGGACCTGATCACCACCGCCGGTGCCGATCGGGTGCTTACCGTGGACCTCCACGCGGGGCAGATCCAGGGGTTTTTTGACATCCCGGTGGACAACTTGTTCGCGACCCCGGTGCTTCTCGACGATATCCGGCGACGGTTCAAGGGCGACGAGTTCGTGGTGGTGAGCCCCGACGCCGGCGGCGTGGAGAGGGCCCGGGCCTTTGCCAAACGCCTCGACGCGGGGCTGGCCATCATCGACAAGCGCCGCGAGAAGGCCAACGTGAGCGAGGTGATGCACATCATCGGCGAGGTGGAGGGGCGCGACGCCCTGCTCCTCGACGACATGGTGGACACCGCCGGCACCCTGGCCAACGCGGCGCGGGCCCTCAAGGCCAACGGCGCCCGGCGGGTCTACGCCGCGGCGACCCACGCCCTGCTCTCGGGGCCCGCCGTGGAGCGCATCGTGGGGTCGCCGCTGGAGGAGATCATCGTCACCGATACCATCCCCCTGGCCGAGGCGGCTCGGCAGAGCGGCAAGATCCGCGCCCTCACCGTCGCGCCCCTCCTCTCGGAGGCGCTGCGGCGCATCACCGAGTGCGGGTCGGTGAGTTCGCTCTTCGTCTAGTCCGAGAAAACGCACTCCCGCGCGGTCGGCGCGGCGGTTCTACTGAGCAGAAAGGGAGACACAGGGCATGCACACTGAAGTGGAGTTCGCGGTCGAGACCAAGACCGCGGTGGGCAAGGGCGCCGGGCGCAAGCTGCGCGCCGTAGGGCGGGTTCCCGGGATCGTGTACGGTCCCACGGCGGAGCCGGTCATGGTGTCCTTCGTCGAGCGGGAGCTGGTGAAGGCGCTGTCGACGCCGGCCGAGCGCAACGTGTTCCTGCGCCTGCGGTGCGACGACGAGCGGGTCAACGGCGCCCGGGTGATCGTGAAGGACCTGCAGGTGGCGCCGAAGAGGCGGGTGTTCGTGCACGCCGACTTCTACCGCCTCGACCCCAACCGCCCCATCCAGGCCCTGGTGCCCATCCATCTGGAGGGGACCGCGGTGGGGGTGAAGATGGGCGGGATCCTGCAGGTGGCCCGCCGCGAGATCCTGGTGAGTTGCCTGCCCGACAACCTGCCGGAAGCGATCGTGGTGGACGTGACCAGCCTCACCGTCGGCAAGTCGATTCACGTGTCCGACCTGGCGGCCATCGAGGGGGTCACCATCCTGACCGGCGCGAAGCTCGCGGTGTGCGCCGTGATCGTCCCGTCGGAGTCCGGCCCGGCAGCCGAGGGTGGGGCGGAGGAGTAGTTGGACGCCTGCCCCGGGGGCTTCCGCGGGTGCCCGGGGCACCTGGTGCTCGGCCTGGGGAACCCGGGGCCCCGGTACGAGGCCACGCGACACAACGTCGGCTTCCGGGTGATCGACCGGCTGCTGGCTTTTCTCGCCGCCGTGGAGCCGCACCCGTGCGGACACGGGTGGGCGGTGCGGGGGCAGTTGGGCGGGTCGGAGGGACACCGGGTGTGGCTCGCCAAGCCCCTCGGGTATATGAACCGGAGCGGGGTGGCCGCCGCAGAGCTCGTCGGCGCCTCCCGGACACCGCTAAACCACCTGGTGGTGGTCCACGACGACCTCGACCTGCCCTGGGGGCGGCTGCGCATCCGGCTTGGGGGGGGGCACGGCGGACACAACGGGGTCCGCTCGGTGGTGGACATCCTGGGAACCGGGGAGTTCGGGCGGCTCAAGGTCGGCATCGGTCGGCCGGAAGTGCGGGGCACCGAGGCGGACTACGTCCTGGACCCCTTTGCCGCTGCCGAAGAAGCTGCCCTGCCGTCCCTGCTCGATCGCGCCGCGGCGGCCGTGGGAGTGATGATCTCGGAGGGCCCCTGGAGGGCGATGAATTGTCTCCACTCACAACCTGCAGACACGGGAGGATCGCATGGAAAGCCTGATTAGCTGGACCCTGTACGCGCCCCTGGTTGGGGTGGCCGGGCTCATCGTAGCCGGCCTGGTCTACTCCTTCATCACGAACAGTTCGGCTGGCAACGAGAAAATGCGGGAAATCGCGGACCTGATCCATACGGGCGCGATGGCGTTTCTGAAGAGCGAGTACCGGATCCTCGCCGTCTTTATCGCGGTCGTCTTCTTGCTTCTCTTCTGGAAGATCTCCCCCTTCACTGCCTGGGCCTTTCTGGTGGGCGCCATCTGCTCCATGCTGGCGGGCTTCTTTGGCATGAAGGCGGCGACCAAGGCCAACGTGCGGACTTCCGAGGCGGCTCGGGAGAGCGGCATGGGCAAGGCCCTGCACATGGCTTTCTCCGGTGGCGCCGTCATGGGCCTGTCGGTGGCGAGCCTCGGCCTCATCGGCCTGGGCGGGCTGTACTTCTACTTCGGTACCCCCGAAGCCGCCCAGTACATCAACGGCTTCGCCATGGGTGCCTCTTCCATCGCGCTCTTTGCCCGCGTCGGTGGCGGCATCTACACCAAGGCGGCCGACGTGGGCGCCGACCTGGTGGGTAAGATCGAGGCGGGCATCCCCGAGGATGACCCCCGCAACCCGGCCACCATCGCCGACAACGTGGGCGACAACGTGGGCGACACCGCCGGCATGGGCGCCGACATCTTCGAGTCCTACGTGGGCTCGGTGGTCGCCACCATCGCCATCGCGGCCACCAGCGCCGTGATCGCTCCGGAGATGAAGCCCGCCTACATGGCCTTCCCCCTGCTGGTCATCATGGCCGGCCTGGTGGCGAGCGTCGTCGGCGTCTTCTCCATGAAGGTCTTGGAGAAGCAGGGGCCCGCCGCGGCGCTGCGCAACGTCACGGTGTTCTCCGACAACGGCGACCTGGGATCGGG
>JBBIIA010000155.1:0-9927 GCA_037446775.1 Deltaproteobacteria bacterium | reverse complement strand
ACCTCTCGTTGGAATCACGCCCTCCGTTCAGGCTCATGTCTCGTTGGAAAAGGCTGGGGGTTGACGCTGTGTGGCATGGGTCTGTATCCTGTGCTCCTGGAGTGTCACGAAATCTTGATGCGTAATACAGGGAGGCTCCCATGCACATGGCGGATGCGCTCCTCTCCCCAGCGGTGGGGGGGGCGATGTGGGCGGCAACGGCGGTGACCGTGGCGGTGAGCTCGCGCCACCTCCAGCGCCGCATGGAGGACCAGGCGGTGCCCCTGATGGGGGTGCTCGGGGCCTTTGTGTTTGCGGCTCAGATGATCAACTTCACCATTCCGGGCACCGGCTCCAGCGGGCACCTGGGCGGCGGGCTCCTGCTGGCAGTGCTCCTGGGGCCCCAGGCAGCCTTCGTCACCCTCGCCTCGGTGCTGACGGTCCAGGCCCTCTTTTTTGCCGATGGGGGCTTGGTGGCCCTGGGGGCGAACATCTTCAACCTCGGCGTCTTCCCGTGCTTCGTCGCCTACCCCCTGGTGTACGAGCCCCTGGCGGGGCCTCGGCCGTCCCGGGGGCGGATCGGGGTCGCCTCGGTGGCGGCGGCGGTGCTCGGCCTTCAGCTCGGAGCCCTGGCGGTGGTGGTCCAGACGGTGCTGTCGGGGGTCTCCGAGCTCCCCTTCGGCTCCTTTGCCCTGTTGATGCAGCCGATCCACCTGGCCATCGGCCTGGTGGAGGGCCTGGTGACCGCGGCGGTGGTGGCCTTCGTCGGACGGGCCCGGCCCGAGGTCCTCGCCCGCGGCGCCGCGGGCGCCCAGGGGCTCCGCCGCCGGGTGGTTGCCCTTGGCGTGGTGGCGGCTTTGGTCGGTGGTGGCTTGTCCTGGTTCGCGTCGAGCCAGCCCGACGGGCTGGAGTGGTCCATCGCCGGGGTCACCGGGTCCGAGGAGCTCCACGGCCCCACGGGCGGGGTGCACGGGGCCCTGGCCCGGCTCCAGGAGAAGACCGCGGTGCTGCCGGACTACGGCTTTCGCCCGGCGGGGGAGGGGGCCGAAGGGGCCGAGGCGTGGCCCGCGGTCGACCCCGGCACCAGCGTCGCGGGGATCCTCGGGGGGGGGCTAACCCTGGTGCTGGCGGGGGGCGCGGGCCTCTTGCTCCGGCGGCGCGCCGGCAAGGCGTAGCGAGGCGCCGCCTTGACCGGCGAGGTTCGAGCGGGAGGTTTTCTTGACCGGATGAAGTCGCCTAGGGGAGAAGGAGCGTGTGGGCAATGCCCATCCTGGGAGTCCCCGAGCCAGCCCTGAGCCAGCCCTTGACCCCCGCCGCCGGGGCTCCGACAATGGAGCCGCCGGGGGAAGAGGCGAGGTGGCGGTGGGGCAGGGCGACGAGTGGATCGAGGGCTTCTTCACCCCCGGCGCGACGGACGCGGAGGTGGCCCGGGAGAAGGCCAAGGCCCGGGAACTCAAGCAGAGCCAGTGGTGGAAGCGCAAGCGCTCCTCGGGGCGGTGCCACTACTGCGGCCGCGCCGTGCCGCCCCGGGAGCTCACCCTGGACCACGTGGTGCCCCTGATCCGGGGGGGCAAGACCACCCGCTCCAACGTCGTCCCGTGCTGCCGCGAGTGCAACTCCGCTAAGAAGTACCTGTTGCCCCTGGAGTGGGAGGAGCACCTGCGGCGGCTGGGGGGGGCGTAACGGGGGCGGGGTGGACGAAGTGGACGGGGTGGACGGGGCGGACGGGGTGGATGGGGTGGACGGGGTGCCGGACTGCCTCTAGGAGCCTTCGCCAAGCGTTCCCCCCTATCCCGAGCATCCCGCCCAAACCCCTCGGGCGGCCGCCCAGGCCCTGGACGAGCGGGGGTAGTTTTGGCTATACACGGCCTCTTCCCCGAAAAGGGGCCACCCGTCCCTGCGAAGGCGATACCCATGCGTCCCGACCCGACCCGCCCGGCCCCCGCCGGGCTCGCCCCGCTCGTAAACCCCACCGTGCTCGACCTCAGCCCCTACGTCCCCGGCAAGCCCATCGAGGAGCTCCAGCGGGAAAAGGGGCTCGCCCGGGTGGTGAAGCTCGCCAGCAACGAAAACCCCCTCGGGCCGTCCCCGGCGGGGGTTGCCGCCTACCGAGCGGCAGCCGAAAAGCTCCACCTGTACCCCGACGGCTACGGCTTCGAGCTCAAGGCCGCCCTAGCGCGACGGTGGGAGCTGGCCCCCGAGAACGTGGTGCTCGGCAACGGCTCCTCCGAGATCATCGAGATGACGGTTCGCCTCTTCGTGCGCCCCGGTACCCCGGTGGTGGTGGCGAGCCCCTCCTTTAGCATCTACGAGATCACCGCCCAGGCTCAGGGCGGGCGGGTGGTGCGGGTGCCCCTGCGCAATCACCGGGTCGACCTGGAGGCGGTGCGGGCGGCGGTGGGGGACGGCCCGGCCCTGGTCATCCTGGGCAACCCCAACAACCCCACCGGGACCGCCTTCGGCCGGGGCGAGTGGGAGGGCTTCTTCGGGACCCTGTCGGCCAACGTCGCGGTGCTTCTGGACGAGGCGTACGCGGAGTACGCCGACCCCGCCGAGGCCCTGGTGGGCCGCGACTTCTTGGCCGAGGATCGCCCCCTGGTGGTGGCCCGCACCTTCTCCAAGGCCTACGGCCTGGCGGCCCTTCGCCTCGGGTACGGGCTGGCGCCCCGGGCGGTGGTGGACTACCTGAACCGCTTGCGCCTGCCCTTTAACGCCAACGGGCCGGCCCAGGCCGCGGCGCTCGCCGCCCTGGGGGACGACGCGCACCTGGCGCGGTCGGCCGGGGAGAACCGCCGGGGCCTCGCGCGGCTGGAGGGCTTCTTCGGGGCGCGGGGGATCGAGGTCGTGCCGAGCCAGGCGAACTTCCTGGTGGCCCGGGTGGGGGAGGGCGACCGGGTCTTTCGCGCCCTTTTGGACCACGGGGTGATCGTGCGCTCCGCGGCGAGCTTCGGCCTGCCCGAGTGGATCCGGGTCACCGTCGGCACGGCCGACGAGCTCGCCGCCTTCGAGGCGGCCTTCGACGCGGTGTGGGGGGAGAAGGGAGGCCCCCGGTGATCATCGTCCTCAAGCCCGGCCACCGCGCCGAGGACCGGCGCCAGCTGGTGGCGACCCTGCGGGGCCTGGGGCTGTCGGTCCACGAGTCGGAAGGGGCCCAGCGCACCATCCTGGGCGCCATCGGCGACGAGGACGGCTTGCGGGACCTGCCCCTGGAGTCCCTGCCCGGGGTGGAGCGGGTGATCCCCATCCTCAAGCCCTACAAGCTGGTCAGCCGGGAGTTCCGCCCCGGGGGGACGGTGGTGGAGGTGAAAGGGGTGGCCATCGGCGGCCCCCGGGTCCAGGTGATCGCCGGGCCGTGCTCCATCGACAGCCGCCAGAGCCTCCGGGAGGCCGCCCACGCGGTCAAGGAGGCGGGGGCGACCCTCTTGCGGGGCGGAGCCTTCAAGCCGCGCACCAGCCCCTACGCCTTCCAGGGCCTCGGGGAGAAGGGGCTCGAGCTCCTGGCCGAGGCCGGGGAGGAGACCGGGCTCCCGGTGGTGACCGAGCTGATGGACCCCCGGGACACGGTGGTGGTCAGCCGCTACGCGGACGTGATCCAGATCGGCGCCCGCAACATGCAGAACTTCCGGCTGCTCCAGGAGGCCGGCAACGCCCAGCGGCCGGTGCTCCTCAAGCGGGGCATGTCGGCCACCGTCGCCGAGTGGCTGATGAGCGCCGAGTACGTGGCCGCCCAGGGCAATCACCGGATCATCCTGTGCGAGCGGGGCATCCGCACCTTTGAGACCGCCACCCGCAGCACCCTGGACCTGGCCTCCATCCCGGTGCTCAAGGGCCTCACCCACCTGCCGGTGATCTGCGACCCGAGCCACGCCGCCGGCCGCTACGACCTGGTGGCGCCCCTGGCCCGGGCGGCCCTGGCCGCCGGGGCCGACGGGCTGATGATCGAGGTGCACTCCCACCCCGAGACCGCCCTGTGCGACGGCAACCAGAGCCTCAAGCCGGCGCGCTTCGCCCGCCAAATGGAGGAGTACCGCGCGGTGGCCCGGGCCGTGGGGCGGGAGCTGGGGAGCCCGCCGTGACCCCCCCCGTCCTCACCGTGGTGGGCCTCGGGTTGATCGGGGGGAGCCTGGCGGCGTCCGTGCGGACCGGCGGGCGCTGGCGGGTCCGGGCGGTGGACCGGCGGGTGAGCTCCCTGGAGTACGCCCTGGGCCGGGGCTTCATCGACGAGGCGAGCGCCGACCTCTCCGCGGGGGTGCAGGGCGCCGAGCTGGTGGTCCTGGCGGCCCCGGTGCGCGCCATCCGGGAGCTGCTGGGAGAGCTCGGGGGCCTGGTGGTGCCGGGGCAGGTGGTCACCGACGTGGGCAGCACCAAGGCGAGCATCGTGGCTGCCGCCCGGGCCGCCCTGCCCCCGGGGGTCCCCTTCGTCGGGGGGCACCCGATCGCTGGCACCGAGCGGTCCGGGGTTCAGGCGGTGGTGCCCGGTCTCTTCGAGGGGCGCACCTGCGTGCTGACCCCGGAGCCCGACACCCCGGCCGCCGCCGTCGCTACCGTCACCGAGCTGTGGCACGCGGTCGGGGCCCAGGTGCTGTCCCTGGAGGCCGAGGAGCACGACCGGGTGCTGGCCCTGGTGAGCCACCTGCCCCACGCGGTGGCCTTTAGCCTCGCCGCCGCGGTGGCACCGGGCCTCGGGGCGAAGGGCGCGGCCCTGGCCGGGCCGTCGCTGGCGAGCGGCACCCGGGTCGCCGAGAGCCCGGCCGCCGTGTGGCGCGACATCTGCTTGGAGAACCGTGAACCCCTGTTGCAGGCCATCGACGCCTTCGGCGAGCGCCTCGCCGAGCTGCGCGCCGCCGTGGCGGCGGGCGACGAAGCCGCCCTGATGGACTTCCTTTGCCGGGCCGCCGAGGCCAGAGGAACGCTGTGGAGACCTTGACGGTACGGGCCGCGGGGCCCCTGGTCCGGGACCTGCGGGTGCCCGGGGACAAGTCCATCTCCCACCGGGCGCTTTTGTTCGCCGCCCTCGCCGAGGGCACCTCCCGGCTCGCCGGTCTCCAGGGGGGCCTGGACGTGGCGGCGACCCGCCGGGCCATCGAGGCCCTGGGGGCGGTAGTCCGGGACGAGGGAGACCGGGTGGCGGTGGAGGGGCGGGGGCTCGGCGGCCTCACCGAGCCCGCCGACGCGGTGGACTGCGCCAACTCGGGCACCACCATGCGGCTTCTGGCCGGGGTACTCGCCGGCCACGGCTTTTTGTCGGTGCTGACCGGTGACGCCAGCTTGCGCCGCCGGCCCATGGCCCGGGTGCTTGATCCCCTGCGGGAGATGGGGGCGCTGGCCCTGGGGCGGGCCGAGGACACCCGGGCGCCCCTGGTCCTGCGGGGAGGGAGCCTCCGGTCCCTCACCTGGACCCTGCCGGTGGCGAGCGCCCAGGTGAAGAGCGCGGTGCTGCTGGCCGGCCTCCACGCCCGGGGGGTCACCTGGGTGGAGGAGCCGGCGACCAGCCGCGACCACACCGAGCGGATGCTCGGGGCGATGGGAGCGGAGGTGCTCCGGGACGGGCGGCGGGTCGGGGTGCGGGGGGGCTCCGCCCTGCGCGCCGCGGACCTCGAGGTGCCCGGCGACCCCTCCTCGGCGGCGTTTTGGGCGGCGGCGGCGCTCCTGGTGCCGGGCTCCCGGGTGCGGGTGCGGGGGGTGAGCCTCAACCCGACCCGCACCGGCTTTTTTCGCATCCTCCAGCGGATGGGGGCCCCGGTTCGCCTGGAGGAGACCGGGGAGGCGTGGGGCGAGCCCCGGGGGGATGTGATCGCGGAGCACGGCCCCTTGACCGGGGTAACGGTGACCGCCGAGGAGGTGCCGGCGGCCATCGACGAGTTCCCGGTGCTGTGCGCGCTCGCGGCCACGGCCCGGGGCGACACCGAGGTGCGGGGCGCCGAGGAACTGCGGCACAAGGAGTCGGACCGCATCGACACCCTGGCGGGGGAGCTCCGCAAAGCGGGGGTGCCGGTGGCGACCTTTGCCGACGGGCTCCGGGTCACCGGCGGCGCGCCGCTCGGTTCGGCCCGCTTCGCGAGCCACGGCGACCACCGCCTGGCCATGGCCCTGGGGGTCTTGGGGCTCGCCCTGCCCGGCGGGGCCGAGGTGGAAGACGCCGGGGCGGCGGCGGTCTCCTATCCGGGATTCTGGACGGCCCTCATGGGCCGGTGAGCGAGGAGCGAGGGTGAGCGAAGCGCCGGAAGGGGAGAAGAAGAAGGGGCTCTTGAGCCGCTGGTTCGGCCGCAAGGGGACCGAGGTCCCCGGGGCACCCGCGCCCGGAGAGGGGGAGGAGGCGGCCCCACCCCCGCGGCCCGGGGAGCCGGGGGAGCCCGATGATCTCCCCGAGCCCGAGGAGTTCCCCGAACCGGAGGAGACCGACGAGCCCGGGCTGCTCGGGGACGAGGAGGAGGCCCAAGCGCCGGTCGAGGAGCTCCCGGAGGCCGCCCCTTCGGGCAAGCTCGGCTGGTTCGGTCGGCTGCGCCAGGGGCTCGCCAAGACCCGGGAGGGGCTCGCCCAGAAGCTGGACGGCATCCTCTTCGGCAAGAAGGTCATCGACGCGAGCACCCTGGAAGAGCTCGAAGAGGCCCTGGTCACCGCCGACCTCGGGGTCGGCACGAGCCTCAAGCTGATCCGCGGCGTGCAGGCCAAGATCGCCCGCAAGGAGCTGACCGATCCGGCGGCCCTGCGGGCCCACTTGAAGGCGGCGATCGCCGAGATCCTCCAAGCCGACGAGGGGCACTTCGAGCTCGGCCCCGAGCGGCCCCACGTGCTGATGGTGGTGGGGGTGAACGGGGTGGGCAAGACCACCACCATCGGCAAGCTCGCCTCCCAGTACCGCAGCCGCGGCCACAAGGTGATCCTCGCCGCCGGCGACACCTTCCGGGCGGCGGCCATCGAGCAGCTCGACATCTGGGGCAAGCGGGTAGGGGCCACGGTGATCCGCCACCAGCACGGGTCCGACCCCGCCGCCGTGGCCTACGACGCGGTGGAGGCGGCCAAGGCCCGGGGCGCCGACCTGGTGATCGTGGACACCGCGGGACGGCTCCACACCAAGGCGAACCTGATGGAGGAGTTGAAGAAGGTCCGCCGGGTCCTCGGCAAGGCCCTCCCGGGGGCGCCCCACGAGACCCTCTTGGTGCTCGACGCGACGACGGGGCAAAACGCCATCAGCCAGGCCCGCATCTTCCACGACGCGGTGGGGGTCGACGCCATCGCCCTCACCAAGCTCGACGGCACCGCCAAGGGCGGGGTGATCGTGGGGATCTGCGACGAGGTGCGCATCCCGGTGAAGTTCATCGGCATCGGGGAAACGGTGGAAGACCTGCGGCCCTTCGACGCGGGCGCCTTCGCGGATGCTCTGTTCTAACTGGGGGGGACGGGGGGTTTTTGACAGGATAACAGGATAAGATCGGATGGGGTCCGATGTTTGACAGGATTACAGGATAAGATCTGATAAGGCGGACTTGTCTTTGTTTTTGACTTTGCATCCTGAACATCCTGTTATCCTGTCAAATCCCCCGTTTTCTAAAAAACGTGACGAGGAGATGCTTATGTCGGCGAGCTACAAGATTGCAGTTCTTCCTGGGGATGGCATTGGGCCCGAGGTGATGGCGGAGGCGCTCAAGGTCCTCGACGCGGTGGAGGGGGCTACGGGGGTCCGGTTCGAGCGGCGGGAGTGCAACGTGGGGGGGGCGGGGATTGACCGGGAGGGCCGAGCGCTCCCCGAGACGACCTTGACCGCGTGTCGGGAAGCCGACGCCATCTTGTTCGGCTCGGTGGGGGGGCCGAAGTGGGAGAGCCTGCCCCCGGCCGAGCAGCCGGAGCGGGGGGCGCTGTTGCCGCTCCGCAAGATCTTCGGCCTCTTCGCCAACCTGCGACCCGCGGTGGTGTACCCGCCCCTGGCCCGGGCGTCGGTGCTGCGCCCCGACATCGTCGGCCCGGGCTTTGACATCCTGATCGTCCGGGAGCTCACCGGGGGCCTGTACTTCGGCCAGCCCAAGGGCCGCGAGACGGTGGACGGCCACGAGCGGGCCTTTGACACCCTGGTGTACACGACCCCGGAGATCGAGCGCATCGCCCGGGTCGCCTTCGAGGCGGCCCGCAAGCGGCGGCGCAAGGTGTGCTCCATCGACAAGGCCAACGTCCTCACCACCATGGTGCTGTGGCGCGAGGTGCTGGTGCGGGTGGCCCGGGAGTACCCCGACGTGGAGCTGACCCACCTCTACGTCGACAACGCCGCCATGCAGCTGATCAAGAACCCCCGCCAGTTCGACGTGATCGTCGCCGACAACATGTTCGGCGACATCCTCTCCGACGAGGCGGCCCAGATCACCGGCTCCATCGGCATGCTTCCCTCGGCGTCGCTCGGCGAGGGGACCTTCGGCTTGTACGAGCCTTCCGGGGGCTCGGCCCCCGACATCGCCGGCCAGGGGATCGCCAACCCCATCGCCCAGATCCTCTCCCTCGGCTTGATGCTGCGCTTCTCCTTCGGGATGGGGGAGGTGGCCGACCGCATCGACCGGGCGGTGACCGCGGTGCTCGCCCAGGGCATCCGCACCCAGGACATCGTCCAGGGCGACCCCGGGGAGCGGGTGGTGGGGACCTCCGGGATGGGCGACGCCATCGCCGCCGCTTTCGCAGCGTCCTAGGGGAGGGCGCCTTGACCCTCGCCCTCTTCTCCGTGGTCGCGGGGATCGCGCTCCTCTTTTACGGTGCCACTGCCCTGGTGCGGGGTGCCTCGGGCCTCGCGCGGGCCCTCGGGGTGGCGCCGGCGGTCATCGGGCTCACCGTGGTCGCCTTCGGGACCAGCCTGCCGGAGCTCGTCGTGAGCGCCACCGCGGCGCTCAAGGGCAGCGGCGACATCGCGCTCGGCAACGTGGTGGGCTCCAACATCGCCAACATCGGCTTGATCCTAGGGGTCGCCGCCGCCATCCGCGCCATGACCGTCGAGTTCACCCTGGTGCGCCGGGAGGTGCCCATGGGCATCGGGGCCGTCGCCCTGGTGGCGGGGCTCGCCGCCGACGGCACCCTGGGCCGGGGGGACGGGGCGGTGCTCCTGGTGGGGTTCGGGGCCTTCCTGTACTGGAGCGTCGGGGTGGCCCGGGGATCCCCGGGGGAGGTGCCCTCGGTGGCCCTGCCGTCGGAGGGCTCCCGGAGCCGCAACGCCGCCCTCACCGTGGCCGGGCTCGCCGGCGTGGTCCTGGGGGGACAGCTCCTCGTGGACGGCGCCGTCGCCGTGGCGGCGGCCCTGGGGGTGCCGGCGGTGATCATCGGCTTGACCGTGGTGGCGGTGGGCACCAGCCTGCCCGAGATGGCCGCCTCGGTGGTGGCGGTGGCCCGGGGGGAGGACGACCTGGGGGTGGGCAACGTGCTGGGCTCCAACCTCTTCAACCTCCTGGGAATCCTGGGGGTCGCCGCGCTGCTCCAGCCCATCGCCGTGTCCGACACCTTCTTCCGCCTACAGTTCCCGGTGCTCGCCGCCTTCACCCTGGCCCTTCTGCCGATCTGCCGGCTCGGCTCCGGGATCTCCCGGGTCGAAGGCGGGGTGCTGCTCACGGCCTACGGGGCCTACGTGGCGGCTCTCTTTCTGGTGCCGGGGGTTGGGTAGGGGCTGAACTGGCGGGAGGTCTGTCCCTCATACGTACCCCCCGGTGAACTTCCCCACTGCTGACGCTCGTGGTTGTTGCTCAGGGCGGGGTTCTGACCTGTGAACACTCGTGTCCTTCCGGTAAAGCTGCGTGGCGCGCCCGGGCCCCGCATTTTTTTGGGGGCCCGGGCAGGATTTACGACCGGGAGGCGGTGGGGGGCGCGGTGGCGCGCCGGCGGGGGGGCGGCTGCTGGGCGCGGGGTGCCGGGGGCGTCGTCGGGGTGACGCCGAGCCGGTGCAAGGGGTGGGGACCCACCGCCCGGCGGTGGTGCGGGGGG
>JBBIIA010000154.1:0-9961 GCA_037446775.1 Deltaproteobacteria bacterium | reverse complement strand
CCCCACCACCTGGACCGAGGTGCCGCCGGGGAGCGGGCACTACGAACAGAACGGCTACAGTGCGGCCAACTGGAACGGCAACCCGGACCACTTCCGCAACTGGTGGGCGGGCAACTACGGCACCGCCAACCAGGACCCGCCGCCCCGCCCGGTGTTCTACGGCGAGCTCCAGAGCGCCACCCCCAAGGCGGCCCTGCCCCTGGAGCGCTACGTCCTGGGCACCGGCACGAGCAACCGAGTGATGTGCGTCACCTGCCACAACCCCCACGGGACCGACCTGTACACCTACGACCCCACGGGCGTCGGCAGGTCGATCCCAGACAACAACATGCTGCGCCTGCGCGACAGCGACAACACGCTGTGCACGGCGTGCCATTGAAGAGGGAGTAGGGAATAGGGAAAGAGCGGACTTAGCCGCGATCGGAGCGTTGAGGCGATAGGAGACAAGAGATCCCCCCCGACCCCCGACCCGCGACCCGCGACCCGCGACCCGCGACCCCCGACCCGCGACCCGCGACCCGCGACCCGCGACCCGCGACCCGCGACCCCGGTTGCAGACCAGCGGCGGGACGGTGTATAGAAGTGGCATCCGCCTTCTCTTGAGGAGTTCTACCGTGCGACTTGGTCTCTTGTTGGTCCTGTGCTTTGCGCTCCCGGCCCTGGCGGCCCACCCGGGCAGTTCGGCGCCGTGTCAAGACTGCCATACCGCTGGCGCCGCCGGGGGGAAGGCACCCATCGTGACTCCGGCCGAACCCGGCTTTTTGGCCCGGTTGACGGGGAAGAAGTCCTTTCGGGGGCACCCCAGCGTCTCCTGCGCCGGCGCGGTGGGGGCCGACGGGGTCCTCAGCGGCTGTCACCGGCCCGAAGACGGGCGGCGGTCGCTCTTGGTCTTGGACCTCGCGGGCAAGCCGGTGGACGTCTTGTGCGTGCGCTGCCACGCCGAGGCGGCCCGGCCCGGGGCGCACCACCCCTCCTACAAGGCCGACAAGGACAAGGATGGGGTTCCCGAGACCCTGGTGCGGCCGGCCCCCACCCAGGAGGTGTTCGGGGAGTGGGCCCCCGGGTTGCGGGGAGCGCCCCTGGCGCGGTTCCCCGACGCCCTGGTCTTTCAGACCCTGCCCGACGGCACTCGCAAGCGGGTGACCGCCGTCCCGCTCGGGGAGGTCGTGGAGCTCGGCCCGGACGGGAAGCCGGTGACCGAGAAGCACATCGTCACCTGCACCACCTGCCATAACCCGCACCACGGCTACCTAGTCGAGGTCGGCACCGAGGAGGCGCTCAACCGGGAGATGGTGGCCCGGGCCAAGGGCGACGCCCTCTTGCGCCTGCGGGACCACACGAACGCCTTGTGCGAGGTGTGCCACTGAACGAGCAGGCCTCGGGGACCACCCTTCGAGTTGCCGCCGCCGCCCTCGCCCCCCTAGGGGCGAGGGCGCGGTTGCGTCTCGGGGCCGTCGCCCTGGTCCTGGCCGTGACGGGTGCCGCGTCGGCTTGGGGGGCCGTGCACCGGTGGGAGCCGTACCCCCCCGGGGTCGGGGGGCCCTGGGGGGGCTCGGTGCGCAAGGTGGCCTCCCCGGGAGACCCCGGCAACGCCGCCGACCCCCGGTGGCGGGTGCTGTGGGCGGCCACCGGCGGGGGGGTGTTCGGCAGCACCGACGGCGGCCGCACCTGGCACGCCCGCAACCAGGGCTTGGAGAGCCTCGACGTCAACGATCTCGACGTCTGCCGCAGCGACCCCACCCGGTTGATCGCCGCCACTCGGGGCGGGGGGCTCCACCTCTCCCAGGACGGGGGGGCGACCTGGCGTCGGGTGGCGCCGACGGCCCTTGACCGCAACGCCCGGGACGTGGAGGACTTCGGGCGGGTGGCGGTCGATCCCGGGAACTGCGCCCGGCTCTTCGCCGCCACCGACGCCACCCGCGCCAAGATGCCCCGCCTTCTCGCCTTCGAGTCGCCCGGGGACCCCCTCTCGAATCCGTGGCGGGATCTCGGGGACGACCACGCAGTGAGCCGCCTCGCCGTCGCCACCGATGGGACCGTGTTTATCGGGACCAAGTCGCGATCGATCTTCCGGTATCGTCCGAGCGATTCCAAGCCGTTGCCCCTGCGGACCTTTGGGGCGCGGGTGGCCGATTTGGCCCTACCGGGGGGTGACGGAAGACGCCTGGCGGCGGCGGTGGAGGGGGCCGGGTTGTGGGTGAGCACCGATAGCGGAGCCTCCTGGTCCGAGCGCCACGGGACCAAGGGGGAGTTCAGCTACGTGGTGGCGGTAGGCGCCGACCCGGGCGACGCCGATCGGATCTTCTACCAGGTCACCGATCCTTCCCAGCTGTACGAGCTTCGGCTCTCCAGCGGGACGCGGGCGGCCCTGGCGCCCCCGGAGGAGAGCATGGAGGTGTTGTGGCTCTCGGGCGCGGGGACCGACCGGTGGGTGGGGGAGCACAAGGGGGGCCTCTTCTGCCGCCGGGGAGGGGCGGGCGTCTTCGGGCACTGTAGCGTTGGGCTCGCGGCCTACTCCGCCCGAGACCTCGCCTTCGGCCCCGCCGGGGCCGTCGCGGTGGCGGGGGGGGACTTGGGCCCCGGCAACGGGGGGGTGAACCGGTGGGACGGGACCGCCTGGACCCGGCTCGCCAAGGCCTTCGGGGCCCCGTCGGCGACCACCTTTCCCGCCGCCTCCACCGGGTTGGTCCGGTATCGGGGGACCGAGCTGTGGCTCGCCGTGACCGGGTGGGGCCTGTACCGCACGGCGGACCACGGGGCGACCTGGGTGGGCCGGAGCCAGGGGTTCGGCTTTCAGGCGCGCAGGGAGCTGTTGGGGCTCGAATTCTCAGCGGCCTTTCCGGAGCGCGCGGTAGCTGGCACCGGCGGCGGGGTGTATCGCACCGCCGACGGCGGGGCGAACTGGGCCGTCGTGCCCTCCATCCCCCAGGCCACCGGGTGGGTGGTCGCCCGGGACGCCCGCTCCCCCCGCGCCTTCTTTGCCGGCGGACCCGACGGGGGCGACGGCCTCATCTTCCGCTCCGCAGACGACGGGGAGACCTGGAGCCAGGTCGCCCGCTGGGCCGGGGTCCAGGTGAAGGGCCTGGTGGCGTCCCCTCGGGACGGTACCCACCTCCTGGCCGGGGGGAACGGCGTGCAAGAGTCCCGGGACGGGGGCGTCACCTGGCGGGCGGCGGCGGACGGCGGGACGGGGCTCCCGGCCGGGGGGACGGTGACCGCTCTGACCATCGCCGACCGCGAGGGGGATGACCGCATGGCGGCGGCGGTGGACAAGCGGGTGTACCTTACCACCGACGGCGGTGCCTCCTGGACTACAGTGACCGCGGGCCTGGCCGTGCCCGGGAGCGACGCCCCCTCCCTGGTGTACGCCCTGCGCTTCGAGCCCGACGCCCGTCGGCTGGTGGCGGCGGTTGACGGGCGGGGGCTCTGGTTTCTCAACCTCCCGCCCCCGGGGCCCCTGGATCTCGTGCCCCCCGCAGGCACCGTGGCGATCGACGGCGGCGCGGCTACCACCGCGAGCCGGCAGGTGACCTTGACCCTAGCGGCGACGGACGACTCCGGGGTCGTGCCGTGGATGCGCCTCGGCCACGACGGGGTGACCTGGGGGCCCTGGGAGGCGTATTCCTCCCCCCGGGCCTGGACCCTAGTGGGGGGCGAGGGGCAAAAGGCGGTGCACGTGCAGTTCCGCGACGAGTGGGACAACATCTCCCCGGGTGTCCGCGCCACCATCGAGCTCAAGGGACTGCCGCCCGACACCCAGCCCCCCGTGGGCACCGTGGCGATCAACGGGGGCGCCGCCACCACCGCCAGCCGCCAGGTGACCTTGACCCTGGCGGCGTCGGACGACTCGGGTGCGGTCGCCGAGATGCGCCTGTGCAACGAGGGATCGGGCCTGGGGGACTGGGAGCCCTACGCGGCGAGCCGTACGTGGACCCTCACCGAGGGGGACGGGCGAAAGACCGTGACCGCCGAGTTCCGGGACGAGGCAAGGAACGTCTCGGCGGCCGCCACCGCTTCGATCCAACTCGCTACGGCGCCGACAGACGGGGGCGGAGGTGGGGGCTCGGCCGGGGGCGGAGGTGGGGGCTCGGCCGGGGGCGGGGGTGGGGGCTCGGTCGGGGAAGGCTGCGTCGGCCAGGCCCTGGGGGGCGGCGTGGGCGGCTGCTGGCGGCGGCGGCGGGGCTGCTGCTCGCCCTCGGGGTGGGTTCCCGAGCTTGGGCGGCGGGGCCCTTCGGCGGCACGGTCAACGGCCTGGTCCTCGGCGCCGACGGCCGCACGCCGGCGTGGGCGGCGACGGCGCGGGGGCTTTTCCGGATGGGCGCCCAGGGGTGGAGCCGGGTGGCGGCCCTGGGCCAGCGCGACCTCCTGGGCGTGGTCGCGGTCCCCGGGGCGGTGGTGGTGACCGAGGCGCGGGTGGGGGTGCTGCGCAGCGACGACCTGGGCCGGTCCTGGGGGCCGGTGGAGGGGTTGCGGGGCCGCTACGGGCACCGGGTGGACGACGTGCGCGTCCTGGTCCAGGACCGCGCCGATCCGAGCCGCCTGTACCTGGGGGGCGCCGGGCAGGGCCCCTTCGAGAGCCGGGACGGGGGGGCGACCTGGCGGCTCCTCCTGGCTGGCCTGGAAGAGCAGCCGCCCCCCGCCCTGCACCCTACGGCGCTCCTTCCCCCCGACGGCGACCGCCCCCTCCTCCTGGGCACCGACGGCGCCGGCCTCTTCGCTTGGCGCGGCGACGCCTGGGCCCCCCTGGGGGAGGGGCTCCCCGAGCGGCTGCGGGTGCAGGGGTTGGCTGCCCGCCCCGGGGAGCCGGGGCGCCTCCTCTTGGCGAGCCGCGGGGGTGGGGTGTGGGAGAGCCGCGACGGTGGCGCCCGGTGGAGCTCCTTGCGCCGGGGTGCCTTTGGCATCGCCGGGGCCCTGGCCCTGGGGAGCGACGGGGCCGCCCTGGTCCACTTTCCGGAGGAGGGGTTGTTCTGGTTTGGGGGCGCGGAGAAGCCCCAGGACCGGGGCCTCGGCGCCGCCGGGTTCCTCACCCTGGTGCCCCGGGCGGGGGGCGGCTGGCTGGCGGGGCTCGCCCACGACGGCGTGCTCGAGGTGGGCGCCGACGGGGTGCCCGGGGCCTTGGTCAACCACGGGCTGGAGGCCACCCAGGTGTCGGCCCTGGCCCTGGGAGAGGCGCCCGAGGAGCTGTGGGCGGGGGACGCCAACGGGGTCTTTCGCTCCGCGGACGGCGGCCGTACCTGGGAGCCTCGGGACCAGGGCCTCCTCGGCGCCCCGGTGAGCGCCCTGCGCTGGGCGGGGGGCCGACTGTACCTCGGCTCCCTGGGGCAGGGGGTGTTCCGGTGGAACCCCGAGGCCGGGTCCTGGGAGGAGCGCTCGGGGGGGCTTGGGACCTCGAACACCATCTTCTCCCTCACTGTCGACGCCGACGGCCAGCGGTTGTACGTGGCGACCGAAGGCGGAATCTACGCCTCCGACGACGGGGGCGGTCGCTGGACCGCGCGCCGCCAGGGGCTGCCGTCCGCGGCGGCGTGGGTGGCGGCGGCGAGTCCTTCCGTTTCGGGCCGACTGTGGGCCGCGGCCGCGGGCTCGGTGTTCGGCTCGAGCGACCGGGGCGATTCCTGGGCGCCGGTCGCCCAGGGCCAGCCCCTGGCCCTGGTCCCGGCGCGCCGGGGCGGGGCGGAGACCGTGTGGGTGATCGAGGCGGGTCGGGCGGTGCCCCTCGGGGGGGAGCCGGGGGCGGCGGCGGTTCCCCCGGGGGAGACCCTCTTCACCGCCGCGCCCCAGGGGGAGGACGGCCTGTGGCTGGGGGGCTCGGCGGGCCTGCGGCGCCTCGACGACGGGCCGGCCGAGCTCCTGTGGAGGGAAGCCGGGATTCGGGCGCTCCTGCCGACCCCGGAGGGCCTGCTCTTCGTCGGCACCGATGGGCGGGGCGTCGTCCGCTTTCGGCTGCCCGGACCCGGGTGACGAGCGGCGTCGGGCTCCTACTCTTTTTCCAGTAACCAGGCGGACCCCTCATGGTAGTATCCGTCGCCGCGCTTCCCCTTCCGGGGGGGGCGGGCCCGAGTGGTTTCGCCAATCGATGGAGGAAGGCCGATGGCCCGGAAGCCAACGCTGCAATGGATTCTGGCACTGGTAGCTGGGATGGCGGTTTGGGGGGGCGCCTCCGGGGCGGGGGCTGCGACCCACTATCCCCCGGGCTCCGTGTGTTACGACTGCCATGCGGTGTCCAAGTCCAAGATGGTGGAGGGCACCCGGCTGATCAAACGGTCGCAAAAGACCGCCGACCTCGGGATCAGCGCCAGCGCCACCAGCATCCCGTGCCTCTTTTGCCACGAAAAGAACGCGGTGTCGGTGACCTCGCGCACCACCATGCGGGGTGTGTGGGACCACTTCGACGCGACCTCGGCGTCCAAGCACCGGGCCGACCCGCGGAGCAACTTCGTCACCGTCGACAACGCCGGGCGCTTCGACTGCCGGGATTGCCACACCGGGATCGTGGCGGGGGTGGCGAGCGACGGCGCCGGCAACGCCACGGTGCACGGGATCGACGCCTCGGGGGGGACGCGGCTGGCCCTGTACCCGACCCTGATCGGCGCTCCGGCCAATGCGACCCAATTGTCGGCCAACTCCTGCCAGAACGCCTCGTGCCACAGCGCCACCGGGGCCACCACCGGGGGGTACACGGCGAAGCGGCGCCACGGCATGGCCAAGGCGACCATCAACGACGTGGGAGGGGCGCCCACCGCCTGCACCCAGTGCCACGGCAAGCACAACAGCTACCAAAACGGCTCCCTGATCGTGCTGCGCACCGACGGCACCACCTCGAACAATACCACCGACCCCCTGACCACCCGGGTGACCCCGGAGAAGTGCGGGGAGTGCCACCGCCAGGACGACGGGGGGGTGTACACGGGGAAGGGGCACGGCCAGGCGGCGATCGGGGGGGGCTCGGTAACCTGCACCTCGTGCCACTCGCCGACGGTGCCCCACGCGCTGGGGGCGGCGGTAGCCAACCCGCTGCGCTTCGCTTTCGCCGAGAACACCAGCAAGCTGTCGTCGATTCGGATGCAGCCGCCCTACGACAAGGCCTACTCGATCTGCCTCACCTGCCACTCCCAGTACGCCGGGAAGGTCCACGAGGGCCCCACGGCCCGAGCCGGCTGCAACGACTGCCACGAGCCCCACGGGGTGGGGGTGAACACCAACGCGGTGATGATCCGGCAGCAGGTGCCCAAGGTGAACGCCACCGGGACGGCGGTGTACGGCCTCAACTCGCCCACCGGGACCTACGAGACCATCAGCTTCACGGCGTCGGGGGACGCCACCTACAAGGCCGACGGCACCGGGCTGTGCGACAACGCCGAGTGCCACCAGGGGCGCACGGTCAACGGCGACGCGATCTACCCGATGAGCACTTTTTTGACCGGGGGGCGGCACACCGGGGGGAACATCTCGACGACGGCCAACTACGACTGCACCACCTGCCACAGCCACACCGACGGGGGTGGCAGCTGGGGGGCGCAGGACTCCTGCACCACCTGCCACGGCCAGCCGCCGCCGCCGGCGGACCCGGGCTACACCAAGTTCGCCGAGAGCAACACGCCGCACCTCAAGCACGCGGGCCCGGTGACTGCCGGCGGCTACGCTTTCCCGTGCCAGGCGTGCCACTTCGACTACGTGAGCGGGTCTACCCACAACACCACCCCCGTCAAGACCTACCAGAGCCTCAACTTCGACGTGGCCCGCAACCCGAGCGGGGCGCGCTCCTACACGGTGGCGACGGCCACCTGCAACAACCTGTACTGCCACTCCAACGGCACCACTACGGCGGCGGTGGCCAACGTGCAGTGGATGACCGGCACCTCGACCCCGGACTGGAGCACCCAGAACCTGACGTGCGCCGCCTGCCACGGGGGCATCGACGCGGCCGGGCGGATCGCCACCGGCAGCCACACCCTGCACCTGGCCCGGGCGGGGATCACCTGCGTCAACTGCCACTTCGCCACCCTGGACACGGTGGGGACCAACAGCACCACCACCATTCCCCAGGCGAAGCGGGGAGCCCACGTCAACAGCGTCAAGGACGTCTCGGCCGGGGGGAGCTTCGCCGGGACGGCGGTCTCCTTCACCTTCGTCCAGGGGACGGACACCTGCAGCAACTTGAGCTGCCACGGTAGCTACGCCCCGGTGAACTGGGGCGTAGCCCCGGGCAACTGCGCCAACTGCCACGGAACCTTCGGGGTGAGCGCCAACGGCGTGGCCATGCCGGCGGCGGTGATCGCCAAGCACTCGGGGGCGCTGGCCAACCCGGATCTGAACGTCAACACCACCCTGTACAACAGCCACCTGGGCACGGCGGCCCTCGGCTCCGTTGGCCAGGGGCGGTGCGACCTCTGCCACGCCAACACGCAGCCGGCCTACCTCGCCACCATGCACCTGGACGGCACGGTCCAGCTGAACAACACCCAGGGGTACGGGGGGACCAGCGGGGGCACCCGGGGCTCGGGGGGCTTCGGGTGCACCACGTCCTGCCACGGGGCGGGCGCCAGCTACCAGATGACCGAGTCGGGGCGGACGCTGGCCTTCATCGGGGGGCAGGTGGTGACCAACTGCGACAGCTGCCACGGCAGCGGCACCACCGACCGCAACAACTTCGTGGGCAACGACAGCATCCTGAGCCTGGTCAACACCACCGAGTACGCGGCCCGGGGCCACGGGGCGAAGGGGGTGGCGTGCACCGGCTGCCACGACACGGCGGCGCCCCACGACACCAGCGCGACGCTCTCGGGGGCCAACCCCTTCCGCCTGATCGACCAGGACGGGGGGACGGCGGGGGTGCAGTTTAGTTGTAGCTGGAACAACGCCGCTTGCCACGACGGCGTGCCCACGGCGAGCGTGGCGACGGTGCGCACCCACAGCTCGGCGCAGATGAGCGCCTCGGGGTACACGCCGCGGTACACCTGGTCCTTCTCGCCGGGCTGCGTGAACTGCCACGATCCCCACGGGGACGGGGCGAACCTGGGGATGATCCAGAAGGAGCTCTACGACAAGGCGGCCTTCGGGCTGCCGGCGGGGCCGGCGCCGGCGGCGCCGACCGAGCAGACCAACCTGCAGTTCACCGATCGGACCACCGGCTTGAGCGCCGCGGGCACCAGTTACGCCCAGTCGGTGAGCCCGTTCTCGGCGATCTGCCAGGAGTGCCACGAGGGGACGCCGGGCACCACCACCACCCGGGGTTTCGCCGACGGCAACGCGACCGTGGGGGGCAACTACAACGGCCACCCGGGGTGGGTGAGCGCCCAGACCGACAACCCCGGGGACTGCGGCAGCTGCCATCAGCACGACACGGCCTTCAAGCCGAGCGGCTGCAACGGCTGCCACGGCTCGACGGTGAGCGGTGCCTACTGGCCGTCGGCAGCAGGGAACGACCGGGGGACGACCGCCAACGCGATGTTCAACAACGACGGTAGGCACACCTACCACATCGGCAGGATCGCGGCGCGGCTGGGGTACGGGGCGGGCCCCTACACCGACGCGCAGCAGAAGACCATGTGCAACTACTGCCACTGGTCGGGGGTGGGGGTAGCCGACGGGGACCACACCAGCCTGGTGTCGGGCACCCAGGCCGAGGTGTTCCCGGCCGGGGGCGCCAAGAGCCTGTGGGGGGCGGCGGACGCCGCCCCGGTGGCGGCGTTCACGGCGGGGACGAGCTACAGCTGCCAGAACGTGGACTGCCACAACAACAAAGACACCGGCACGACCTACAACTGGTACACCGGGGCGACCACCGCGTGCATCATGTGCCACGCCGACGTGACGGTTTCCGGGACGCCCACCGCCACCACTCACCTAGCCCACGTGAGTATGGGCGGAGCCAACGTCTACGGGCGCTCGGCTCTGTGCCGCGACTGCCACGACCCGGCGACGGCCTGGGGCACCCCGGGCACGCCCCCGGCTGCGAACC
>JBBIIA010000153.1:0-9990 GCA_037446775.1 Deltaproteobacteria bacterium | reverse complement strand
GTCACCCGTCACCCGTCACCGGTCACCGGTCACCGGTCACCGGTCACCGGTCACCGGTCACCCGGCCCGCGCCCCTGTTTCACGTGAAACACCAGGAGGACCGAGAGGCGGATGGAGTGGACGGAGCCCTTTGATGTGGCGGTGGTGGGGGCCGGTCACGCCGGCATCGAAGCCGCCCTAGCCGCGGCGCGCCTGGGGGCTCGGACCCTGCTCCTCACCGTGAACCTGGACGCGGTGGGCCAGATGTCCTGCAACCCCGCCATCGGGGGGCTCGGCAAGGGGCACCTGGTCCGGGAGGTCGACGCCCTGGGGGGGGAGATGGGGCGCGCCATCGACGCCACCGGGATTCAGTTTCGGCGGCTGAACACCCGCAAGGGGCCGGCGGTGTGGGCGAGCCGGGCCCAGGCGGACCGGGCCCGGTACGCACGGCACATGAAGGGGGTGGTGGAGGGGCACCCGGGGATTCAGGCGCACCAGGCCGAGGTGGTGGGGCTGTGGCTGGAGGGCGGGGAGCTCGCGGGGGTCCGGACCCGAACCGGGACGCGGTATCGGGCGGCGGCGGTGGTCCTGTGCCCTGGGACCTTCCTCAACGGCCTCGCCCATGTGGGGCTCGAGAGCTATCCGGCCGGGCGCTCCGGGGAGCCGCCGGCCGAGCTTCTGGCGGCGGACTTGCGGGCCCTCGGGTTCCCGATGGGGCGCCTCAAGACCGGGACCCCGCCCCGGCTCAACGGGCGGTCGATCGCCTGGGATCGGCTGGAGCGCCAGGAGGGGGACCCGGACCCCCGGCCGTTTTCGGCGGACACCGAGGTTCTCCCCGGGCCCCAGCTCCCGTGTTTCGTCACCTACACCTCTTTGGAGACCCACGGGATCATCCGGGGGGGCTTGGACCGTTCCCCCTTGTACACCGGCCGCATCGAGGGGGTGGGGCCCCGGTACTGTCCGAGCATCGAGGACAAGGTCGTGCGCTTTGGGGACCGGGAACGCCACCAGGTGTTCCTGGAGCCGGAAGGGCGAGACACCGCCGAGGTGTATCCCAACGGGATCTCGACGAGTCTGCCCCTGGACGTACAGGTGGCGCTGGTCCGATCCATCCCGGGGCTAGAGGGGGCCGAGCTCCTGCGGCCGGGCTACGCCATCGAGTACGACTTCGTCGACCCCACCGACCTCTTCGCGACCCTGGAGTCGAAGCGGGTGGCCCGGCTCTTCCTGGCCGGCCAGATCAACGGGACGTCGGGCTACGAGGAGGCCGCGGCCCAGGGGGCGCTGGCGGGGATCAACGCGGCCCGGGTGGCGGGAGGGCAGGGAGGGGTGGTGATCCCCCGGCACCAGGGGTACCTGGGCGTGATGGCGGACGACCTCACCACCCGGGGGGTGGCCGAACCGTACCGGATGTTCACGAGCCGCGCCGAGTTTCGGCTCCTGCTGCGGGAGGACAACGCCGACCTGCGTTTGAGCCCCCTGGCCGCTTCCCTGGGCTGTCTGCCCCCGAGCCGCCGGGAGGGCTTCGCGCGGCGGGAGGAGCGCTTGAACCGGCTCCTCGACTTCTTGCGCCGCACCTCCCTGAGGCCGTCGGCGTCGGCCGACGCCGCCCTGGCCCGGGTGGGCACCGCCCCCTTGCGCCAGGCGCTTCCCCTGGTGGAGGTCCTCAAACGGCCCGAGGTGACCCTGGAGACCCTGCGCCCCCTGGTGGACGGCTGGCCTGAGGCGTCGTCCCGAGACGAGGAGTCGGCGGAGGTGGAAGTGAAGTACGCAGGCTATGTCGCCCGGGATCGGGAGACCCTGGAGCGGGTGCGGAGGACCGAGGAGCAACCCCTGCCGGCCAACCTGGACTACGAACGGGTGGAGGGGCTCACCGTGGAGGTGCGCCAGCTCTTGGCCCGGGCCCGGCCCCTGACCCTGGGGCAGGCGCTCCGCCTTCCCGGCATGCGGCCGGCGTCGGCGACCGCTATCCTGGTCCACTTGCGGCGCCGGGGGGCGACGTGACCGCGCCCGGCTGGATGGCCCTGACCGCCCTGCGGGCTGACCTGGACGTGAAGGGGCTAGAGGCGTACGCGGGGGAGCTGGAGAAGTGGAACCGGTCGATTCGCCTCGTGGGCCCCAAGGACCGGGAGGGGGTTCGGCTGCAAGTGGTGGACGCCCTTTTGCCCTTTCTGCTGCGTCCCCCCCCTTTCCCCCTGCTCGACATCGGGAGCGGCGCCGGTCTGCCGGGGGTTCCCATTGCCCTCGCCTTTCCGGGCGCCGCTGTGACCTGCCTGGAACCCCAGGGCAAGCGGACGACCTTTCTGCGGCACGTGGCCCGGCTCCTCGGGCTGCCGGCCGTGCGGGTGGTGGAGGCCCGGGCGGAGGAGGCCGTGGCGGCGGAGCCCGGCCTCGCCGGGGCCTTCCCGAGCGTCACCGCCCGCGCGGTGACCGACGTGCCGGCGCTCCTAGCGATGGCGAAGCCGTTCCTCGCCCCGGAGGGCGTGGCGCTCCTGCCCCGGGGCGGGGACCCGGCGGGTGAGGTGCCCGGCTGGGTCCTGGAAGAGGACCTGCGCTACCCGGCGCCCCAGGGCCTCGGCGCCCGACACCTTGCGATCTACCGACCGGCCACGGGGTGTTTCACGTGAAACACCCCGAGCGGGATGGCGGGCGGAGGAAGCGAGGGGTGGAGCCGCCGCTCGAGATCCTTGAGGGGCGGAGTTCTTGGACGATGGGTCGAGTTCCGCCTTAAGCGGAGGCCGCGGGGAACGGGGCTCTTGGACAGGATTACAGGATGTTCAGGATGCCAGATCCAGGCAGACCAGGAGAACGAGATCTACGTTGGGCCGTTGCGCCGTTGCGTGAACCCAACCCCCGGAGAAGAGACCGTCTCACGCAACGACGCTACGACGCCACGTAAGGCCGAGGGGGCAAAACCAAGGATTTGCTTTGCGGCGTTGCGAGAACTCCAGGTCTTCCCTTCCCATGCCTGGACGGTCTTGGGGCGGAGCCTCCTAGGGATTCGCGGGCAAGCCGGCTCTACGGGGGCCTCTCCCAACCCGGACGTCCGGCATCGAGGGCCCCGTCCCCCCCCTCCTCCTCGCAGCTAGTCCCCCCGGGCTCCCTGTGGTAGCATGCGCGCCTCGGAGGTGCCCATGGCCCGGATTTTAGCGGTAGCGAACCAGAAGGGTGGGGTCGGCAAGACCACCACGGCGGTCAACCTGGCGGCGTCCCTCGCCGCCGCCGAGCGGCGGGTCCTCCTCTTCGACACCGACCCCCAAGCCAACGCGTCGAGCGGTCTCGGGGTCCGGGCCGCGGCTGGGGAGGGGACCAGCTACCACGTCTTGACGGGTCAAACGCCCCTCGCTGACGCCCTTCGCCCGACGGCCCTGGAGTTCTTGCGGGTGGTCCCCTCGGGCCGGGACCTGTCCGGGGCGGAGGTGGAACTCGTGGGGGCGACCCGCCGGGAGTACCGCTTGCGGGACGCCCTCGAGCCGGCCCGGGGTGACTTCGACTTCATCCTCATCGACTGCCCCCCGAGCCTCGGCCTCCTCACCCTCAACGCCCTGGTGGCGGCCGACGCCGTGCTCATTCCCCTGCAGTGCGAGTACTACGCCCTGGAGGGGCTCTCCCAACTCCTCCATACCGTCCGGACCATCAAGCGGGGCTTTAACCCGGGCCTGGAGGTCGGCGGCATCCTCTTGACCATGTTCGACGCCCGCAACAACTTGAGCCGCCAGGTGGCGGACGAGGTCCGCCGCCACTTCAAGGAGAAGGTGTTCGAGACGGTCGTTCCCCGCAACGTCCGCTTGAGCGAAGCGCCGAGCCACGGCAAGCCCGCGCTTTTGTACGATATCCGGTCCGCGGGGGCGCAGAGCTACCTCACCATGGCCCAAGAGCTCCTCCCCCAGACCTGAGAGGCACGCCGATGTCCGCCGCCAAGAAGACCCGCCTCGCCCTCGGCCAGGGCCTCGACGCCCTCCTCCCCGATCGCCTGGAGGGGGAGTTCTTCCTGTGCCCGGTGGAGGAGATCCACCCGAGCCCCCTGCAGCCCCGCCAACAGTTCGACGACGGGCCCCTGGAGGAGTTGGCTCAGAGCATCCGGGAGAAGGGGCTCATCCAGCCGGTGATCGTGCGCCGGGTCCTCTCCGGGGGGTACGAGCTGATCGCCGGGGAGCGCCGGTGGCGGGCGTCCCAGCGGGCTGGGCTAACCGAAGTGCCCGTAATCATTAGGGAAGCATCCGATGACGAGGTGCTCGAAATGGCCCTCATCGAGAACCTCCAGCGGGAAGACCTCAACCCGGTGGAAGAGGCCTTGGCGTTCCGCGCGGTGCTGGAGCGGACGGGGGCGAGCCAGGAGCAGCTCGCCACTCGCCTCGGCAAATCCCGGGTCGCCATCGCCAACGGCTTACGGCTCCTTACCCTGTCCGCCCCGGTGCTCGACGCCTTGCGCTCGGGGGCGATCACGGCGGGCCACGCCCGGGCCATCCTCACCGTCGAAGACGAGCCGACCCGCCTCGGGCTGCTCTCCGAGATCCGCCGCCGAGGGCTGTCGGTGCGCCAGGCCGAGGACCTGGCGAGAGGCGGCGCGGTCCCCAAGGGGAAGGCCGCTCCCAAGGTCCCCAAGGATCCGGACGTGCGGTCCCTGGAGGAGCGCCTCACCCGGACCCTGGGGACCCGGGTCGCCCTCACCCCCGGCAAGGCCCGGGGCACCGGGCGCCTCACCATCGAGTACCGGAGCCTGGACGATCTCGACCGCATCCTCAGCCTGGTCGGGGCGACGTGATCCGGGGGGCGGGCGCTGGCCCTCGGGTGCCCGGGCCCCCCGATCCCCTCGCCCTGCGGGACCTCGCCCGCCACCTCTCCCTCGTCTCGCACCTCGGCCTCACCATGGCGGCAGCCATCGGCATCGGCCTCGCCCTCGGCCACGGCTTGGACCACTGGCTGGGGCTGGGCGGCTGGGGTAAGGCCCTCGGCATCCCCCTCGGTATCGCCTCGGGCTTTTGGGCCGTGTACCAGCTGGTAGCCGAGGCCGGACGGGAGCCGCGGTGACCCCGTCCTTCGCCGCCTTTCACCGGCGGGCGGTGGGGAGCTCCCTGGCCGTATCCGCCGTCGCGGCGGGGCTCGCCGCCTTGGCCGCGGGGTTGGCCCCGGCCCTGGGGCTCGGGCTGGGGGGGGGCGTCGGCACCCTTTGCCTCGGCCTCCAGGGACGCCAGCTCGTCCGGGGTGGACCCAACCCCTCCGCGGCCCGCCGCGGTGCCCTGCTCCGCACGGGGCTGCGGGTCGGCGCCCTCGCCGTCGGGCACCTCGCCCCCGGGGTGAGCCTGCCGTGGACCGCGGCGGGCCTCTTTGTCGCCCCGGCCGTCCTGGTGCTGCTCCACCTCCGGGCCCCCTGGGCCCCGGTGCCGAGGTCCCCGTGACGGCGATTACCGAGGTTCCCCAGTGGGTCTTCGAACTCGCCGGGCAGCCGGTGACGATCAACGCCACCACCGTGGTGATGACCTGGATCGTCATGGCCCTCCTGCTGCTCTTCAGCCGCCTGGCCGCCCGTAGCCTCTCCCTGGACCCCAGCCCGGTGCAGCAGCTCGGCGAGCTCCTGGTCGGCTACTTTCGGCAGCTGGTGGGATCGACCCTCGGCGGTCGGGCACCCCGGTACTTCCCCCTCATCCTCGCCCTCTTCACCTTCATCCTGGTCTCCAACTGGCTCGGCATGGTGCCCTTCCTGGAGGAACCGACCCGGGATCTCAACACCACCCTCGGCCTCGCCCTGGTGGGGTTTCTCGTCGCCCACGCGGCGGCCCTGGGGGCCAAGGGGTGGCGCGGCTACGCGCGGGAGTACTTCCAGCCCTTCTTCCTGATGTTCCCCCTCAACGTCATCGGTGAACTCGCCAAGGTGGTCTCCCTCTCCTTTCGCCTGTACGGCAACATCATGGGGGGGGCCATCATCATCCTGGTGGTCTCCCGCCTGGTGCACCACCTGGTGCTCCCCCCGCTCCTCAACGCCTTCTTCGGGGTCTTCGTCGGTACGGTTCAGGCCTTCGTCTTCGCCATGCTCACCCTCACCTACATCGCCGTCGCGGTGCAGGAGTGAGTGGCGATCCCGCCGCCTGGTCGGCTGCGGCCGCCTCCCTCGGGGCGGGGGTGTGCATCGGCTTGGGGGCCGTTGGAGCGGCAGTGGGGGAGGGGCGGGCGGCCGCCGCCGCCGCGGAAGCGATGGCGCGGCAGCCCCGGGCCGCCGGGGAGATCCTGCGGACCATGCTGGTGGGCCAGGCGGTGGCGGAGTCCGCGAGCATCTTCGCCCTGGTCGTAGCCCTCCTGCTCCTCTTTCGCCCGGCGGCGGGGGCCGGGCTCCTGGAAGCCACCGCCCTCTTCGCCGCGGGCCTCACCATGGGCCTCGGGGCCTTTGGGCCGGGCCTGGGCGCGGGCCTGCCGGCGGCCCGGGCCTGCCTCGCCCTCGGCCGCAACCCCCGAGCCGCCCAGCCCGTCACCACCGCCATGCTGGTGGGGCAGGCCGTCGCCCAGACCCCGGCCGTCTTCGCCCTCCTGGTGGCGCTCTTGCTCCTGCACCGCGAACCCGGCGCGGCCCCCACCCTGGCTGGGGCCGCGGCGCTCCTTGGCGCGGGGATCTCCACCGGGGCGGCGGCGGTGGGGCCCGGCCTCGGCGCGGGTACCGCGGCGGCCGCCGCGGTGGACGCCACCGGCCGCTTCCCCCAGGCGGCCCCGAGCCTGCTCCGGGTCATGCTGGTGGGCCAGGCGGTCAGCCAGTCCACCAGCGTCTACGCCTTGCTGGTTTCCCTCATCCTCTTGTATCTCGCGTGACTCACCGGGAGGATTTCGCCATGGCCATCGACATCACCGGACCCGACCTGATTCGCGCCGCTGCCCTCCTCGGGGCCGGCATCGCCATGGGCTTCGGGGCCATCGGCCCCGGCATCGGGGAGGGCTTTGCCGCCGGCAAGGCGTGCGAGGGCATCGCCCGGGCGCCGGAGCACGCGAACTTGCTGACCCGCACCATGCTGGTCGGGCAAGCCGTCTCGGAATCCACCGGCATCTACGCCCTGGTGGTCGCCCTACTCCTCATCTTCGTGGTGTAAGGCCAAAAACTCGTCTCGGGGCGCGTGAAAGCCGTTTGATTCAAGCCCCCGGTTCGGTTATGATCGCCGCCGCTTTGGCCCCGGCCGACGGAGGACCAGTCTGTGATCAATCTGAACGCGACCCTGCTGGTGCAGCTCCTCAATTTTCTGCTCCTGATGTACCTCCTCAACCGCTTCCTCTTCCGGCCCATGGTCCGGATCCTCGAGGAGCGCAAGGAGCGCACCGAGGGGCGCCGCAAAGCGGCCACGGCCGCCGAGGCGGAAGCCGACGCCCTGTGGGCGGACTACCAGAAGCGCCTGGCGGAAGCCCGGGGCACCGCCGACCGCGCCCGCGCCGAGGTGGTCCGGCAGGCCGAGGCCGAGCGGGCGAAGCTCGTCGAGGCGGCCAGCGCCACCGCCGAGAAGGCGGTCGCCACCGCCCGGGCCCGGGTGAGGGCCGAAGCCGCCGACGCCCGCAAGGCCCTGGAAGCCGACGTGCGCCGCCTCGCCAGCGACGCCGCCCACCGCATCCTCGGGAGGACCGTCTGATGCGCCGCCCTCGCACCCGCACCGTGGTCGCCGGCCTGGTGGCCGCGGCCCTGCCCCTGGTCCCGGCCCTCGCTGCCGCCGCCGTCGCCACCGGCCGCAGCCCGGTGTACGACCTGGCGATGAAGTTCGTCAACTTCGCCATCCTCGGGGCGATCCTGTACTTCGCCTTGCGCAAGACCGTGGCCCAGGGGCTGGTGGACCGGCGGGAGAACATCCGCCGGGCCCTGGAGGAGGCCCGCCTCGCCAAGGCGGCCGCCGAGGCGAAGTACCAGGAGTACAAGCAGAAGGTCGCCAACCTCGACGCCGAGACCCGGAGGCTCCAGGAGGACTTCCGGGCCGAGGGCGAGCGCCAGCGCGAGCGCATCCTCGCCGAGGCCCGCCAGGCAGCCGACGGCCTGGCGCGCCAGGCCGAGCTTGCCACGGCCAACGAGCTGAAGCGGGCCAAGGACGAGCTCCGGGCCGAGGCCGCCACCCTCGCCCTCACCCTCGCCGAGGAGCTCCTGGCCAAGGCCTACACCGCCGAAGACCAGCAGAAGGCCGTCGACCTCACCATCCAGTCCGTGGGGAGGGTCCATTGATCCGCACTCGCATCGCCAGCCGCTACGCCCGGGCGCTCTTTGACCTCGCCCAGGACGCCGGAGCCACCGCCGAAGTGGGCGGGCAGCTCCAGGCCATCGCCGACCTTCTCGCCGCCGACGAGGCCGTGCGCACCGCGCTTCTGAGCCCGGTGCTCACCCGCGCCGCCAAGGGCCAGGTGCTGGAGGCGGTCACCGCGGCCGCCCGGCTCCACCCCCTGGTGGCCAACTTCCTCCGGGTCCTCCTGGAGGCACGCAAGCTCCCGGCGCTGGCCGACATCGCCGCCGCTTACGCCCAGCTGGCCGACGACGCCTCGGGCCGGGTCCGGGGCGAGGCGGTCACCGCCATGCCCCTGGACGAGGCCTCGGTACAGGCCCTGGCCGGGGCCCTCGGCAAGGCCATCCACAAGGAGGTGCTCCTGACGCCCCGCCAAGACCCCGCCCTGCTCGGCGGCGTTCTGGCCCGGGTGGGGAACCTCTTGTTCGACGGGAGCCTCCGGACCCAGTTGCACCGAATGCGCGAAACCTTGAGCAAGGGGTAACCGAACCATGCAGATCCGCGCCGAGGAAATCAGTCAGATCATCAAGTCGAAGATCCAGAACTTCGAGGTGAAGCTCGACGTCGCCGAGACCGGCGTCGTCTTGAACGTGGGAGACGGCATCGCCCGGGTCCACGGCCTCGAGAAGTGCATGGCCGCCGAGCTCCTGGAGTTCACCGGCGGGGTCATGGGGATCGCCCTCAACCTCGAAGAAGACAACGTGGGGGCCGCCGTCCTCGGCGAGGACATCCACATCAAGGAAGGGTCGGTGGTCAAGCGCACCGGCCGCATCGTCAGCGTGCCGGTGGGCGAGGGCCTCCTCGGCCGGGTCGTCGACCCCCTGGGGAACCCCCTGGACGGCCTCGGCGCCATCGAGTGCAACCAGACCCAGGTCATCGACATCAAGGCCCCGGGCATCATCCTCCGCCAGTCGGTAAAGGAGCCCCTCCAGACCGGGCTCAAGGCCATCGACTCCATGGTCCCGATCGGGCGCGGCCAGCGCGAGCTGATCATCGGCGACCGGCAGACCGGCAAGACCGCGGTTGCCATCGATACCATCATCAACCAGAAGGGCGGCGACGTCGTCTGCATTTACGTCGCCATCGGCCAGAAGCGCTCCACGGTCGCCCAGGTGGTGGCCAAGCTCAAGGAGCACGGCGCGATGGACTACTCCATCGTGGTCGCCGCCACCGCTTCCGAGCCGGCCCCCTTGCAGTACATCGCGCCCTTCTCGGGCTGTACCATGGGCGAGTACTTCCGCGACAGCGGCAAGCACGCCCTGATCATCTACGACGACTTGTCCAAGCAGGCGGTGGCGTACCGGCAGCTCTCCCTGCTCCTGCGCCGCCCCCCGGGCCGCGAGGCGTACCCCGGCGACGTCTTTTACCTACACAGCCGCCTTCTGGAGCGCGCCGCCAAGCTGTCGTCGGAGCGGGGGGGCGGGAGCCTCACCGCCCTGCCGGTGATCGAGACCCAGGCGGGGGACGTCTCGGCGTACATCCCCACCAACGTCATCTCCATCACCGACGGCCAGATCTACCTGGAGAGCGACCTCTTCTACTCGGGCGTCCGGCCGGCCATTAACGTCGGCCTCTCGGTCTCCCGGGTCGGCGGCTCGGCCCAGATCAAGGCCATGAAGAGCGTCGCCGGCTCGCTCCGCCTCGACCTCGCCCAGTACCGGGAGCTGGAGGCCTTCGCCCAGTTCGGTTCGGACCTGGACAAGACCACCCAGCGCCAGCTCTCCCGGGGCGCCCGCCTGGTGGAGATCCTCAAGCAGGCCCAGTACGCGCCCCTGCC
>JBBIIA010000152.1:0-10075 GCA_037446775.1 Deltaproteobacteria bacterium | reverse complement strand
CCGGGGCACCCCGTCGGGGACCGCGGCCCGCACAAGTCGCGCCCCGAGGAGGACCAGGGCTTCGCCCCCATCCAGGCCTTCCACCACCTCGGCCGTCACCACCTGCCCCACGGCGAGGGGCGGTCCGCCCCCGGGCCCCGGGGGCGCCGTAGCGCCGACCGGCGTGGCCCCAGGGCTTCTCGGCGCTACGCCTCCAACTTCAGGCACAGCTCCACGCCAAAGGCCCCCGCCTGGATGCTAAAGGGAATCTCGAAGCAGGGCACGCCCCGGGGTCGGGAGATCACGTGGCTCTTGCCCACCACCACCGAGGGGATGGAGATCCGCAGGGAGTACCCGGCGTCGGACAGGACGCGCTTGGCGCCCCCCGCCACGATGTTGGCGAGCTCGGCCACGGCGTCCTTCACCCGCTCGTCGATGGAGGTCACCCGCTCCCCACAGAAGTGCCGCACCACGTCCAGCGCCGCGGCTTCGCCAAAGCTGAGCACCACGAAACCCTGGACCTGCCCGGTGAGCCCCACGATTCCCGACACGTCATAGGAGGTGTCCTCCCGGCCCTTGAGCCGGGGGGCGCCCCGCACGGGATCGATGCCGGCCATCGTGCGCAGCGCCTCCCCCGTGGCTTGGATGAACGGGTTTAAGATCTCGGCCTTCACGGGTCAAAGCCCTCCAGTTCCTGCACCTCGCCGCGGTTGAGGAGCCGCTGCAGGTCGAGCAGGATCATCAAACGGTCTGCCAGCTTCACCACCCCCTGGATGTACCGGCTGTCGATGCCGCCGGCGATGGAGGGAGCCGGCTCCACGAGCCCCTGGGGCACCCGCAGCACCTCGCTCACCGAGTCCACCAGAAACCCCATCACCTTGTCGGTCAACTCCACCACGACGATGCGGGTGTGCTTGTCCCTGGCCACGGCGGCCAGGCCGAACCGCTTGCGCAGGTCGATCACCGGGACCACCTGCCCCCGCAGGTTGACCACCCCCTCCACAAAATCCGGGGCGTGGGGAACCCGGGTGATCTCCATCAAGCGGTTGATCTCGCGCACCCGCAGGATGTCGACGCCAAACTCCTCGTCCCCCACGTGAAAGGTCACCAGTTGAAGGACTTCGGCCTCCCGATCCGGCTTGGTCTCGTTCATCGTCTCTCCTTAGCGGCCGCCGACGGGCTTGCGGTAGGCGAGCACCCCCCCCAGGTTCACCAACGGGGGCGCCTCCGGCACATTGAACAGCGACTCCGAGCGCCCCACCAGGAGGACCCCCCCGGGGCGCAGGTGCCGCACCAGGAACTCCACGACCCGGCGCTTGGCCGCGAGATCGAAGTAGATGAGCACGTTGCGGCACAGGATGACGTGAAACCCCCCCGGCGGCAACAGGCCGTCGGGGCGCAGCAGGTTGAGCTTGCGAAAGGCGACCATGGCGCGCACCCGGGGGTCGAGGCGGTGGAGACTCCCCTCGGATTGGAAGTACTTGTGCCGATGGTAGGCCGAGGTGCTGCGCAGGGCGAAGTCCCCGTACAGGGCCTCCCGGGCGTCGTCCAGCACCCGCCCGTTCACGTCCGTGGCCAACAGCTCGGCCCGGGGTTGCCCCGGGGCCACGAGCCCCTTCTCCCGCAGCAAGAGCGCCAGGGTGTAGGCTTCGCATCCGGTGGAGGCAGCGGCGCTCCACACCCGCACGGGATCTTCCCCGGCCCGGTTCCACTCGAGCCACAGGGGCCCGGCAATGAGGTGGAAGTGCTCCTCCTCCCGGAAGAAGTAGGTCTCGTTGACGGTCAGGAGCTCGATCAACCGTTCGTACTCCGCCTCCCCCAGGGTGGTGCCCAGGGCCGCCGTGTAGGCGCTGAGGCTCGGCAACCCGAGCTCCCCGGCGCGCCGCTCGAGGCGGCGGCAGAAGAGCTGGGCCTGGCCGCCCTCGAAGACGAGGCCGCACCGGCGGTACAGCTCCCGGGCCAGGGGACCCACGGTGGGATCGGCCCACAGGGCACTCAACGGACCCCCTCGGCCCGGGGCGTGGCGGTCACGGGGCCCATGTCAGCTGGCGGCCCCCCCCCGGAACTCGTCGGGGTCCGCCAGGTTTCGCGCCATGAGGGCGTAGAAGTCCTTGCGCGCCTTGCCGGCCACCCGGGCCGCCCGGGTGACGTTTCCCCCGGTCGCCGTGAGCACCCGGCGCAGGTACCCGAGCTCGAAGTCGCGTTTGGCCTCGGAGAAGGACAGGATGGGCGCTTCCCCCCCCTGCCGCGGCAGACACCGGGGCAGCCGCCACGGGGCCCCGGGGGCCAGGGGCAGGCCGGCCCCTACCAGGTTTTCGAGTTCGGCCAGATTACCGGGCCAGCGGTACGCCCCCGCCTCCTCCAGAAACTCCCCGGGCAGCGGGGGCAACTCCTCCGCACCCTGGGCCCGACCGAAGTGCTCCACCCACAGGGGGAGCTCCTCCAGGCGCTCGCGCAGGGGCGGCAGCACCTGGGGGAAGACGTCGAGGAGGAAGCTGAGGTCGCGGCGGAACCGGCCGGCGGCCGCCGCGCCCACCAGGTCGGTCTCGCAGGTCGCCAGGAAGCGCACCGGCGCTTCCGGTCCGTCCTCGGCCACGCCCCACTCCTCCACCACCCCCACCAGGTGGGCCTGGAGCTCCGCCGACGCCTCGTCCAGCCCGTCGAGCACCAGGGTCCCCCCGACGAGGCCGGCGAGGAAGGCGCGATCGAAGAGACACCCCCCCGCCCCAGGGCCTCGGAGCGACACCCGAGCCAGGCGGCCGTGGCGCCGGGGGCTCGCCCGGTGGAGCCAGCGGGCGGCGTAGGACTTACCGGTGCCCGGCTCCCCGTACAGGGTCACTCGCACGTCGGTAGCCGCCGCCCGGCCGAGGGCCTCGACCAGCCCCAGGGTGGCGGGAGCACCCCCGGGAAAGGGCAGCAGGGGGTCCCCTGCCGGGCAGCGGTCGTCGGCGGTCACGCGGCGCGCACCGGGCGCACGCGCGCCGCCAGGGCTACCACCTGGTTGACGTCCACGATGAGGGTCACCCGCCCATCGCCCCGGATCGTCGCCCCGGCGATCCCGGGGGTTTCCGCCAGGTAACTCCCCAGGCTCTTGATCACCACCTCCTCCTCTCCCACCAGGCCATCCACCACCAGCCCGACCCGCCGCTCCGCGAGCCCCAGGATCACCACGTACTCCCGCCCCGCCGGGGCCGGCTCCGGCCGAGGCACCCGGAAGAGGGCGTCGGCCTTGAGCAGCGGGATCACCTGGTCGCGCAGGCGCAGCACCGGGAACCGATCGAGGCTCTTCACGTCGCCGGGGCCGATGCGCACGGTCTCGACGACGCTCGCCAGGGGGACGGCGTACACCTCCCGCCCGGCCCGTACCAGCAGGGCCTGGATGATCGCCAGGGTCAAGGGGATGCGCACGTCGACCCGGGTGCCCCGCCCCGGCGTGGAGTCGATCTCTACCAAGCCGTTGAGCTTCTGGATGTTGGTCTTGACCACGTCCATGCCGACCCCCCGGCCGCTGACGGCGGTCACCGTCTGGGCGGTGGAGAAGCCGGCGGCGAAGATCAGGGCAAAGGCGTCCTTGGCCGACATCGCCGCCGCCTCCTGGGGGGTGATGACACCCTTCTCCGTCGCCTTGCGCTTGAGCACCTCGGGATCCATGCCCTTGCCGTCGTCTTCGATGGTCACCACGATGTGGTTGCCCTCGTGGCACGCGGCGAGGCGGATCCTCCCCTCCCGGGGCTTGCCCGCCGCGGCCCGGACCGCCGGGGCTTCCACCCCGTGGTCGGCGGCGTTGCGGATGAGGTGCACCAGGGGATCGCCGATCACCTCCACCACGGACTTGTCGAGCTCCGTGTTCTCTCCCTGGATCTCCAGGCGGATCTCCTTGCCCAAGCTGCGAGACAAGTCGCGGACCATGCGGGGGAACTTGCGAAAGACCTTCTCGATGGGCACCAGGCGGGTTTTCATCACCGCGAGCTGGAGGTCCGACGCGACGAGGTCGATCTGGGACGAGGTCTCGGCGAGCTGTTCCACCAGCTCCTCCCCGTCCCAGCGGGCCTCCATCTGGGCTCGCAACCGCGCCAACCGGTTCTTGCCGAGCACCAGCTCCCCCACCAGGTTCATCAAGGCGTCCAGCCGCTCCACGTCCACCCGGATGGTCTGCTCCCCGGCGGCGGGGGCCGACGGGCGCTGGACAGCCTGCTTGGCCAGGCTCCGCTCCACCGCTGCCGCCGACACCCCGGCCCCCTCCACCAGGGCCCGCCCCAGGGGCGTCGCCGGGTCCTTGGTGCGCAGGGTGGCCTCCACCACCTCGGGGGAAACCCCTTCGTCTTCCACCAGGATTTCCCCGATGCGGCGCGGGCGACCGCCCTCCAGGGCCTCCGCCAGGGCCGCCAGCAGGTCGTCCACCATCGGTCCGGGGCGCCCCGCCTGGGCGGCGTGGAGGAGCTTGCGCACCCGGTCCACCGCCTGGAGCACCACGTCCATCACCCCCGGGGTGGCGACCATCTCCCCGCGCCGCAGCAGGTTGAAGACGTCTTCCACCCGGTGGGTCAACCCCGCGATCTGACCAAACCCCAAAAAGGAGCTCGAGCCCTTGAGGGTGTGGGCCGCACGAAAGATCTTGCCGAGGAGTTCGCCGTCCCCCGGGCTCTCCTCCAGGGCGACCAGGTCCTGATCGAGCTCGTCGACGAGCTCCAACGACTCGGTGAAGAACTCCTGGAGGATCTCGTCGGCCTCCTCGGCCGGGACCAGGCCCGGCCCGGGAGCCGGAGCGGCCGGCACCGGCCGCTCCCCCCGCTGGGCCGCGCGCAGGGCGGCCAGGGCGGGCTCGACGTCGGTGACGGTCTCTCCTTTCGCCTCCAACTCGGACAGCAGCCCCCCCAGGGCATCGTGCACCGCCAGCAAGGCGCCGGCGAGCTCCGGCGTGAGGGCGCGCACCCCCCGCTTCACCTCCCCCAGCAGATCCTCCGCCCCGTGGGCCAGGGCACCCACGGCCGGAAACCCCATGAGGCCGGCGCCTCCCTTGATGATGTGCATCTGGCGAAAGAGATCGGCCACGTGGTCCGGGGGCGACTCCCCCCGGTCCAGGGCCAGGAGCACCCCGGAGAGGCGCTCCAGGCACTCCCGCGCATCGGCCAGGTAGTCGGGCAAGAGCTCCCGGGTGTCGTCGGTTACGCGGTCGGGGGTCATGGCATCCCGCCCTCCCTGGGGTCTGAGGCCGGCTTCTGATAGGCGAGGGCGCCGGCGAAGTGCACGAGCTTGAAGTCCTCCGATACCCCGTGGAGCGACTCGGAGTGACCGACGAAGAAGAAGCCCCCGGGCTCGATGGCCCGGGCGAAGTGGCCGACGAACCGCGCCTTGGCGTCGCGGTCGAAGTAAATCAAGGCGTTGCGGCAGAAGATCACCTGAAAGCCCCGCACGAGCCGCATGCGAGCCTCGTCGGCAAAGTTGAGCAGCTGGAATTCCACCAGCCGACGGGGTTCCTCTCGGAGGCGGTAGGCGTCGGGGCCCTCGACGTCGAAGTACTTTTGGGCGAAGTAGGCGGGGGTCGTCCGGAAGCTGTAGCGGGTGTACACCGCCGCCCGCGCCTTCTCCAAGACGCTCTTTGCGATGTCCGTCCCGAGGATCTGGATGCGCCAGCGGCTCGTTTCATCCCCCAGGGCCTCCAGGAGGAGCATCGCCAGGGTGTAGGGCTCCTCGCCGGAAGAACAAGCGGCGCTCCACACCCGCAGGGTCCGCACGCCGCGAGCCGCCTGGGCCGCCAGCAAGCGGGGCAGCACCTGGGAGCGAAAGGCGTCGAGTTGGGAGCGGTTGCGAAAGAACGAGGTCTCATGGGTGGTGACCGCGTCCAAAAACTCCATCAGCTCGGCGCTTCCCCGGCCCGGCCCCCGGATCAACCGCAGGTAGTCGGCGGCCGCGGCGAGCCCCAGGGCCTTGAGGCGGCGGTGGATGCGGTTCTCGAGTAGGAACCGCTTGTGGTCGGCGAAGTACAGGCCCGCCCGGTCGTACAGGAGCTCCCGGACCTGCCGGAACTCCTCGTCGGTGAGGAGGGTGACCTCCCCAGGCGCGCCGTGGTGGAGGTGGCTCATGAAGACCGCGCCGCGCGCAGGAGATCCCGAGCCGCATCCACTTCGCGGTCGAGCTCGAAGGTGAACCGCTCGACATCGAGCTCGGCGAACTCCGGCCGGATCCGGCGGAGCACGGCCCACGCCGGAGCGTCGGCGAAACACACCGCCAGGCCGTCGCCCCCGAATCCGATCGCCTTGGCCTTGGCGAAGAGGTCGGCGAGGTGGACGATGGACGCAAGCAGCTCGTGGTCGCCCGCCCGCTCCGGATGGTGGTGCCAACCCACCGCCGCGGCCAGGGCGGCCGGGAGCCCCCAACGCTCGGCGAGCCACAGCCCGAGGCGGCCGTGATCGGTGCCGCAGACCCGCACCTCGGCTTCCTCCATGGTCAGGCCCCCTTGGGCGGCGAGGGCCAGCACCCGCCGGAACTCCTCCGGGAAGTGGTGGCCGAGCAGGATCTTCCCCACGTCGTGCAAGAGCCCGGCGACGTACTCCTCCCCCCCCGTCGGCAGCCGCAGGAGTCGGCCGAGGCACCGGGCGATCAGGGCACACCCCGCGGAGTGCTCCCAGAACCGAGTCCAGTCGAAGGTCTCCCCCCCGAAGCGGGCCGAGAACCCCCCGATGACCGAAACCGATACGGCGATGTTGCGCACTTCCCCGAGCCCCAAAAGGGCCACCGCCCGGTCGACGCTCGCCACCTCGCCCCGCAACCCGAAGTAGGGGGAGTTGGCTACCTTGAGCACCCGCGCCGCCAGGGCCGGGTCTCGCTCCACCGCCCGGCTCACCGCGCGGAAATCGGCCCCCTGGTCGCCGGTGAGCCGAAGCACCTCGGAGACGGTCGGACCCAGGGCCGGGATCTCTCCGCTCACCGCTGCCTTGGCGACGACGTCGTCGAAGGTCACCACACCGCCTCCCCGATCGCCCGGGGCATCTCCTCCACCGGCAACACCGCGTCGGCCAGGCCGGCGTCCACCACCGCCCGGGGCATGCCGTACACCACGCAGCTGCGCGCCTCCTGGGCCAGGACCGAGGCCCCCTGGGCCTTGAGGGCCCGCACCCCCTCGAGGCCGTCGCTGCCCATGCCGGTCAGCATGACCGCCAGGGTGGAGCGCCCCGCGACCTCGGCCAGGGACCGGAAGGTGACGTCGACGCTCGGGCGGTGGAGGGTGTGGGCGGGCTCCTCGGACACCTGGAGCACCAGGCGGGGGCCGTCCCGATGCACGGTCACGTGGCTGCCCCCGGGGGCCAGGAACCCGAGCCCCGGCTCCAGCCGATCCCCGGACTCCGCCTCCTTGAAGGCCAGGGATCCCGCCGCGCCGAGCCGCCGGGCAAAGGCCCCGGTAAAGGCCTTGGGCATGTGCTGGACGACGACCACGGGCGCCCCGAAGCGCGGTGGCAGCCCGGCGATCAGCTTCTGGAGCGCGGGGGGACCACCGGTGGAGGCCCCGATGGCCAGGTACCGCGCCGGCCCCAGGCGCCCCCGGCTCGGCGCAGGAGCAGAGGCCGGAGCCCCGACCGGGGGGGCCGGGCTCCGCGCCCGCCGCCGGGCGAGGGTCTTCACCTTCTGGCACAGGGCGGCCCCGATCTGGACGATGTCTAGGAGGTTGCCGCTCGTGCCCTTGGGAATATAGTCCAAGGCCCCCATCTCCAGGGCCTGGAGGGTCACCTCCGCCCCCGCTTCGGTGAGGCTCGAAACCATGAGCACCGGCCGCGGAGCGGTGGCCATGATCCGCTGGAGGGCCTCCAACCCCCCCATCCGGGGCATCTCCACGTCCAGGGTAACCAGGTCCGGGTCGAGGAGCGACACCTTGTCCAGGGCCTCCTGGCCGTCCCGGGCGGACCCCACGACCTGGATCTCGGGATCCGCCGTGAGCATCCGCTCCAGGGCCTTGCGCATGAAGGCCGAGTCGTCCACTACCAGCACTCGGATCACGGGGCACTCCTCCCCAGGTGAGTTCGCAGCGTGCTCCCCTCATCGGCAGGGGCCCGGGCGAACTTGACCCCCGGGTGCAAAGGGCGCGGCGGGGCCTGGGGACGCAGGATGCCGGTCGGGGGCCCCGGGCAGCCGGGGGGCCTAGGAGCCGGGGGGCGGGGTGCCGCGCAGGCGGTACACGTGGGCGAGGATCTCGGCCACCGCCTGGAAGAGGTCCGCGGGCACCACCTCCCCCACCTCCGCCTGGGCGTACAGGGCCCGGGCCACCGGCGGCGCCTGGTACTGGGGTACCCGGTGCTCCCGGGCGACCTCGAGGATGCGCTCGGCGATCCGGTCCGTGCCCTTGGCCACCACCCGGGGGGCGTCCATGGTGGCAGCGTCGTAGCAAAGCGCCACCGCGTAGTGGGTGGGGTTGGTGACCACCACGTCGGCTTTCGGCACGTCCGCCATCATGCGCCGCCGCGCCATCTCCCGCTGCAAGCTCCGGATGCGGCCCTTGATCAGCGGGTCGCCTTCGGTCTCCTTGTACTCCTGCTTCACCGCTTGCTTGGTCATCTTGATCTTCTCCTCGAACTGCCAGCGCTGGAAGGCGTAGTCGAGGAGCGCGATCAGCAGGTAAACCAGGAGGACGTATTTCAGGATGGCGAAGCCGAGGTCGAGTTTGTAGGCCAAGAGGCCCGCCGGGGAGAGATCGGAGAGGTACGGGAACTCGCCGAAGCGCCCCTGGACCGCCAGGTAGGCCACCCACCCCACCGTCACGACCTTAAAGATGCTCTTGGCGAGGTCGACGAGTTTGGCCTTCTGGAACAAGTTTTTGAAGCCCGAGAACGGGTCGAGGCGGGAGGGGTTGGGGGTGATGGCCTTGAAGGAGACGAGAAAGCCCACCTGGACGAGGTTGCCCGCCAGCCCTCCCACCAGGGCCGCCAAGAAGAGCGGCGCCAGGGCCCGGACGAGGGTGACGGATACCCGCGTCGCCAACACCACGAAGCCGTCCGGCCCGAGCTCGGGACGGGCGGTGAGCCGAATCACCTCCCGGGCGAGGGCCACCAGTTCGCCGTACAGGTGCCCCGCCGACACCCACAGCCCGAGCACCCCCGCCCCCAACACGAAGAGCGTGAGGACCTCGGGGCTTCGGGCCACCTGGCCCTCCTCCCGGGCCTCTCGGCGCCGCTTGGCGGTCGCGGTCTCGGTCTTCTCCTGATCGTCGTCTTCCGCCACGCGTCACCGCAGGAGGGCGGGGATTCGATCCAGGGCCTCGAAGGTCTCGCCCAGGGCCCGCAGCACGAAGCGCCCCCAGTGGGGCAGGGAGAGCCCGAGGACGAGGAACCCCACGAAGATCTGCAAGGGGAACCCGAGGACCAGCATGTTCATCTGGGGCACCGAGCGGGCGAACACCCCGAGGATGACGTGGGTCCCAAAGAGGGCCGCGATGACCGGCGCCGCCGCCATCAGTCCGACGCGGAAGATCTCGCCAGTCAACCGCACCAGGGCGGTCATCGCGGGTTCGCCAAAGGAGAGGCCCCCGGGGGGGAGCACCTGGAGGTTGCGGGCGAAGCTCTCGATCAGGAGCCGGTCTCCCCCCACCGCCAGAAAGAGCAGGATGGCGAGCACGAACTGGAGCTGGCTCACCACCGAGATCTGCTCTTCGAACTGGGGATCCATGACGCTCACGATCCCGAGCCCCATCTGAAACCCGGCCAGCTGCCCCCCGAACTGGACGGCGGCAAAGACGAGGCGCGCGACGTACCCGATGGCGAACCCGAGCACCAGCTCCTGGATCACCAGGAGCACCACCTGGGAGGTGGTGGGCGGCACCGCGACCTCCCCGGGAAGGCCCAGGGCGGTGAGGGCAGCCGCCAGCCCCAGCACCACCGCCGCCTTGACCTGGGCCGGCACGAAGGGGGTCGAGTACACCGGGGCGAAGGCGAAGAAGGACCCCACGCGGAACAACACGAGCACGAAGGCGAACAGCCGGGCCTCTGCCACGCCCAGGATCTCCACGACGCTCCTCCCAAGGGGGCCCCACCGCCGCGCCCATTCTAACGGCAATCCCGACGCCTGACACCCGAAAAAGGCCGCCGCCCACCTTGCCCGCCGACGGCGG
>JBBIIA010000151.1:0-10218 GCA_037446775.1 Deltaproteobacteria bacterium | reverse complement strand
GTCAGGGATCGAGACGGCGCGAGGATAGCACAAGGCCGACGACGCCTCCAGGGGGGGAGCCTTTTCCAATGTTGGCAACAAGTAGAACTGTCCGGTGTTGTAGCAGATGAATTGTCCGCTTTGGTTCCGGGTCCGGTAGGGCTCGCAGGGAGTAGCTCGAGGCACTCTACCGGGGCCTGCTGCGCGAAGCGGGGTTACGCGGCAGCTTGGGGTTCCTGCTGGCCCAGGGGCTTCCCCCGAGCATCGTAGCGCGCCAACCGCCGGGGACCGTGAAACACCGCCAGCGTGCCGTCCAGGTAGCGGTGCACCCGCACCCGGGCCTGCACGTAGTGGCAGCGATGGGCATCGGCCGGGATCTGCAGCACCCGCCGCTCAACGTGCACGCAGTTGTCCTTGCCTACCGTGCGCTCGTGCTGCTCACAGAGGATCTCGGCGATGTCGACCCCCAGCAGGGGCACAAAGGCCGAGCCGTCCTCCGGGGCGGGGCAGGCAAACTCGGCATTGTGGTTCGGCTGGTAGACCTCCCGGAGGTAGCGGTTGGCCTGCGCCATGTCCGTAATCCCCGCCAGCGCCAGTTCCTTGGGTAGCCGATCTTGGTGCGTGGCAAACGCGCGCTCCGAGCGCCCACGGGCCTCCGGACTGTAGGCCGCGATCATCTCGATCCCGAGCTGCCGCATCGCTCGCCCGAACTGGGTGAGGTTCTTCTTGTCTACCTTGCCCCCCGCCTCCTCCGTGTGCCAGTAGTGCGCCCCTCGATCGGTGTAGAGCGAGCAAAACAACCCCTTCGCCGCGATCGTCTGCTGCACCCCGAGAAAGCTGCTCTGGGTGCCTTCTTCGTCCACGAAGACCATCGAGTAGTGCTCACTGGTCGCGTCGTCCATCGTCACGATCAAGTCCCACCGTCGCCCCGGTACCCACTCATGGGACGAGCCGTCCTGGTGCACCAGCATCCCCGGCCACGGACTGCGCTCGCGCTTCTTGCGGTGCGCTCCCTTGCGCTTGCCCCTCTTCACCTCCCCGGCTTCCTGCAGCACCGTCTTGACCCATGTGTAACTGCGACGGCCCGGGCCTCGCCGATACCACGTGTAGAAATGCTTCACGTTCCAGCCCTGGTGCTTCTCCCGGTAGCGCGCCACCACGTCTTGCACTTCCGCCCCCGGCGCTTTGCGCGCGGACCGTTGCGTCAGGCGTTTGTCCCGAAGCCCCTCCATCCCCTCCTCTTCGTACCGGTCCACGTAGCGGCGAAACGTCCGCTCCCCAACGCCCAACAACCGTCCTGCCTCCTGCTGCGTCAACCTGCGTGCCTGCCAACTCCAATACGCTTCCTCGAATCGCATCCGTCGGGTCTCCTGTAGCCACTCCGTCCGTCTCATGTCGGCTCCTCCTCCGGGTCTTCATGAACCGGACAGATCATGTGCTGCAACCCCGGGCAGTCTATTTGCTCCCGACACTCTCCGCGCCCCTCCGTTGCATCCCCGGGGGGGTTTTCGTAAGATGGCCCGGAATCCCCACACCCGTCGGAGGGGCGCCACGCCGCGACCATGGCGAAGAGACGAACCGCACACCAGCCCCCGGCTGGCGAGGGCCCCGAGCCCCGCGATCCCGAGGTGATCGCGCCCGGGGCGGAGGAGCCGGACAGCCTGGAGCCGGAGGTCGTCGAGCCCGAGCTCCTGGCCGCCGATGACCTCGGCAGCGCCACGGGGTACTTCGAGGAAGAGGACCTGGGGCCGGCCGCCGGGGTGGATCTGGTGGAGAGCGGGCCCCTGCAGGCGTACATGGCCGAAGCGAGCCGTTACCCCCTCCTACCCCAGGAGGAGGAGAACCGGCTGGCCCGCCTGTACCGGGAGCAGGGGGACCTGAAGGCCGCTTACACCCTGGTGCTCGCCAACCTGCGCCTGGTGGTGAAGATCGCCTACGAGTTCCGCCGCAACTTCACCAACCTGATGGACCTGATCCAGGAGGGGAACATCGGGCTGATGCGGGGCGTCGAGAAGTTCGACCCCTATCGGGGGGTCAAGCTCTCCTCCTACGCGGCGTGGTGGATTCGCGCCTACATGATCCGCTACGTCCTGAACAACTGGTCCCTGGTCAAGATCGGGACCACCCAGAACCAGCGCAAGCTCTTCTTCAACCTCAAGAAGGCCAAGCGCGAGCTCGAAGCCCAGGGCTTCGCCCCGGAGCCCAAGCTCCTGGCCGCCCGCCTCAACGTCCGGGAGGACGAGGTGGTGGAGATGGAGAAGCGGCTGTCGGGGGCGGATCTCTCCCTCGACGCCCCCCTGGACGACGACTCCGACGCGAGTCGGTTGGACTTCGTGGCGGACACCGGGGGCGACGCGAGCGAGCACCTCGCCAAACGCCAGCTGCGGGCCCTGGTCCGGGAACGCCTGGGGGTGTTTCGCGACACCCTCGACGAGCGGGAGCGGGAGCTCTTCGATCGGCGGCTCCTGGCCGAGGAGCCGGTCACCTTGCGGGAGCTCGGCGAAAGCTTTGGGGTGTCTCGGGAGCGGATGCGGCAGATCGAGGCCGACCTCAAGCGGCGCCTCGCCGTCTTCCTGCGCCAGTCCCAGGGCGTGGCGGATGCCTTTGACGACTGACTGGTTGCCCGCCCCGGGCGAGATCCTCAGCGTCGAGGGCCTCCTGGGCGGGGCGCGTCGGCTGGTGGAGAGCGGCTACCCCTCGGTGTGGGTGGAGGGGGAGATCGGGAACTGTCGGATCCCCGCTTCGGGTCACGCTTACTTCACCCTGGCGGACGGCGCCGCCCAGGTGCGGGCGGTCGCCTTCCGGTCGGCGCTCAAGTTCGCCGGGGTGAGCCCCCGGGACGGGATCCGGGTGCTCGCCCGGGGGCGCTTGACGGTGTACGAGGCCCGGGGGGACCTGCAGCTGGTGGTCGAAGGGTTGGAGCCCGCGGGGGAGGGGCGCTTGCGTCGGGAGTGGGAGGAGCGGAAGGGGCGCCTCGCCGCCGAGGGGCTCTTTGCCGCGGAACGCAAACGGCCCCTGCCCCCCCTGCCCCGGGCGGTGGGGGTGGTCACCTCGCCCACCGGGGCGGCGGTTCGCGACGTCCTTCAGGTACTCGGGCGCCGGGCGCCGGGGGTTCACGTGCTGGTGTCCCCCGCCCGGGTGCAAGGGGAAGGAGCGGCGGCCGAGCTGGTGGCTGCCCTGGCCCTCGCCGCCGCCCACCCCGAGGTGGACGTGGTGGTGCTGGGGCGGGGCGGGGGGAGCGCCGAGGACCTCGGCGCCTTCAACGACGAAGACCTGGTCCGGGCGGTGGCCACGTGCCGGGTGCCGGTGATCGCCGCGGTGGGCCACGAGACCGACGTCACCCTGGTGGATTTCGCCGCCGACGTGCGCGCTCCCACGCCGTCGGCGGCGGCTGAGCTGGCGGTCCGGGAGTGGGGCGCTTGGGTCGATCGGGTGGCCCGCGCCGAGGAGGCCTTGGCCCGCGCGGTGGCCGGGCGGCTCACCGGGGCCCGCCGGCGCCTGGCGGCCCTGGACCCCTGGGCGCGCTCGCCCCTGGCCCGCCTCGACCGCTGGCGGCTGCGGGTGGATCGGGCCGCCGCGGAGCCCGGCCGCGCCGTGGAGGGGCGCCTGCGGCACGCCCGAGGCGCCTGCGGGGGGCTCGAGGCGCGCCTCGGGCGGTTTGGACCCGAGGACCGCCTAGGGTGGGCCAGGGAGCGCCTGGCGGCGATGGACCAGCGGCTGGGGCGGGGCATGGGCCGGGCCCTAGAGACCCGGCGTCAGGCGGTGGCCGCCGCCGGGGCGGAGCTCGGGGCGTTGAGCCCCCTGGGGGTCCTCGCTCGGGGCTACGCGGTGGTCCGGGGAGCCGATCGGCGGGTGGTCCGGGAGGCTCGAACGCTGGCCGTCGGCGACGCGGTGGGGATCACCGTGGCCCGGGGAGGGTTTGCGGCTCGGGTGGTGGACACCACCCCGGCGCCCGAGGAGTGAGGCGTGGAACGCGTGATCGAGAACCCCCGTCGGCGTCCGGCGCTGCCCGAGTCGGTGCGGGCCCTGGTGATCGACGACGATCCCTCCATCGTCCGCTTTCTCGAGATGTACCTGGGCGCCCAGGGGTTTGAGATCTCCTCGGCCCTGACCGGGGCCGAGGGGCTCGCCCTGGCCCGGCGGCTCGCCCCGGACGTGGTGCTCCTGGACGACACCCTGCCCGACCTCGACGCGGCCGAGGTGCTCAAAGAGATCAAGGGAGACGAGCGCACCCGCGCCACGCCGGTGGTGGTGCTCACCTCCCGGGCCGACGTGCCGGGCCGGGTGCGCGGTCTCGACCTGGGGGGGGACGACTCGGTCACCAAACCCTTCGACATCCGGGAGCTCAAGGCCCGGGTGATGGCCATCCTGGGGCGGCGACAGGTGCAGGTCGAGGCCACGGAGGTGGAGAAGCTGCGCACCCTGCGGGAGGTGGTGGCCAGCGTCTCCCACGAGGTGAACAACCCGCTGGCGGCCATCCTGATGTCCGCCGACGCCCTGGAGCGGCGCCACCGCGACCAGGCGGACGTGGTGGGGCGGTGTCGGGTGATCCAGGAGAACGTGCTGCGCATCCGCGACATCCTCCAACGCCTGGAGCGGGTGAAGGTCGTCGCCTCCAAACCCTACGTGGCCGGCGAGCGGCTCATCGACCTGGGGGAGGACCCGCGGTGAGGCTTCGGGAGGGCGTGGTCCAGCTCGCGGTGTACGAGGAGGAGCATCGGGCGCTCCTGGTGCTCCTGCGGCGGGTGCGGGCCGACACCCGGGCCCGGTCCGTCCTGCTGATCGACGCCAACGGTCAACTGGTGGCTGCGGCGGGGGACACGGCCGGCCTGGACGTCACCTCCTTCGCGAGCCTGGCGGCCTCGAACCTCGCTGCCACCGCCAGCATGGCGCGGCTGGTGGGGGAGGACGACTTCACCATCCTCTTTCACCAGGGTGCCCGGGACTCCATCCACATCAGCCTGGTGGGGGAGCGGGTGCTCCTGGCGGTAATCTTCGGGGCGGAGGCCTCCCTGGGGATGGTGCGCCTCCGGGCCCGGCGGGCGGCCGCCGAGCTCCAGGTGGTGCTGGATCGGGTGTACCGGCGAACGGAGCTTCATGGCGACAGGCCTGTCGAGCCCCTGCAGGGGCTTACCGAGGACGACGTAGACGGCCTCTTCTCGTTTTGAGCGGCACGAACCGAGCTCCCCTCCGGGGGCTCCCCCGGCGGCCCCAGCGGCCCCTGGGGCGGTGGTGAGAGGCGACCGCGAGCGATGGCCTTCGTCAACTACTCGACCAAGGAAATCAACGTCAAGCTCGTGTACTGCGGCCCGGGGTTGTCGGGCAAGACGACCAACCTCAAGCACCTGTACGCCCGGGCCCCGGACCACGCCAAGGGGCGGCTGATCAGCCTCGCCACGGAGACCGAGCGGACGCTCTTCTTTGACTTCCTGCCCATGAGCCTCGGCACGCTCAAGGGCTTCCAGGTCCGGTTCCACCTGTACACGGTACCCGGGCAGGTGTTTTACGGGGCGAGCCGCAAGCTGATCCTCAAGGGCGTCGATGGGGTCGTGTTCGTGGCGGACAGCCACCCCTTGCGCCTAGACGCCAACGCCGAGTCGTTTCTGGACCTGCGCCGCAACCTCGAGGAGTACGGCACCCCGCTGCCGCGGCTGCCGGGGGTGGTCCAGTACAACAAGCGCGACCTCCCCAACGCCGTGGCCACGGCGGAGGTGCGCCGGGCCCTGGGGGCCCCGGGGCTGCCCGAGTTCGAGGCGGTGGCGAGCTCGGGGGTGGGGGTCTTCGAGACCCTGAAGTCCCTGGCGCGGCTCACCCTGGTCGGCCTGCGGACCTAGGCGTTTCGCGGTGCGGGCCGCGCGGGACTGGCAGGACCGTAGTCGGCGGATGGTGCAGACCCAGATCGCCGCTCGGGGCGTGGCGGATGCCCGGGTGCTGGCCGCCCTGACGCAGGTGCCGCGCCACGAGTTCGTACCCGAGGCGTCCCGGGAGTTCGCCTACGAGGACACGCCGCTCCCCATCGGGGCCGGGCAGACCATCAGCCAGCCCTACATGGTGGCCCGGATGACCGAGGCCCTGGGGGTGGCACCCGAGGACCGGGTGCTGGAGGTGGGGACGGGGTCAGGGTACCAAGCGGCGGTCCTCGCCGCCCTGGGGTGCGAGGTGTGGACGGTGGAGCGGGACCCCGAGCTCTCCCGCCGCGCCCGGAGCCGCTTGGCTCGTCTCGGCTACGGGGGCGTACGCTGCCTAGTCGGGGACGGCACCCTGGGCTGGCCGGCGGAGGCGCCCTTTCGGGGCATCCTGGTCACCGCTGGGGGGCCCCGGGTCCCGGAGCCCCTGGTCGCCCAGCTCGACCCCGCCGGGGGCGTGCTGGTGATCCCGGTGGGGGACCGGGGCTCCCAGGAGCTCCTGCGGGTGACCCGCCGGGGCGAGGAGACCACCCGGGAGGGGCTCGGGGGCTGCCGGTTCGTGCCCCTGGTGGGGCGCGAGGGCTGGGGAGGGGAGTCCTAAAGGGCCGCCCGGGGGGGCCTCGAAGCCATCTATTTACCCCTAGGCCTTTGGAGGCATTCATGATTCCTGTTCGCGAGGCCCTAGACATCGTGCTCGGGGCGGTCGCGCCGCTCCCCCCGGAGAAGGTGTCCCTCCTGGAGGCCCGGGGGCGGGTGTTGGCCGAAGACGTCCGGGCCTCCCGGGACCTGCCCCCCCGGGACAACTCGGCCATGGACGGCTACGCCTTCCGGCGCGCTGCCCTGGGCCCCGGCCCGGCGCGGCTCCGGATCGTGGGGGCGGTGATGGCCGGGGGTGTCCCCCCGGCGGCGCTCGCCGCCGGGGAGGCGGTGCGGATCATGACCGGCGCCCCGATCCCGGAAGGGGCCGACGCGGTGGTGCCCCTGGAAGAGGTCGCGGTGGAGGGGGAGTGGGTTCGGGTCGCGGCACCGCCCGAGGTGGGGGACAACGTGCGGCCGGCGGGGGAGGACGTCCGGGGGGGAGCGCTGGTGTTGCCCCGGAGCACGGCGGTGCGGGCCCCCGAGGTGGGCATGCTGGCGAGCCTCGGCCGGAGCTTCATCCTCGTCTACCAGCGGCCCCGGGTCGCCATCCTCGCCACCGGGGACGAGATCGCGGACCTCGACGCCCCCACCGAGGGGGGCCGCATCTACAACTCCAACTCCTACGGGCTCGCCGCCCAGGTGTGGGAGGCCGGGGGGGTGCCCCTGGTGCTGGGGATCGGCCGGGACGATCCCGAGGGGCTCGCCGAGATGTTGGAGCGGGCGGCGACCGCGGACGCGGTGCTCACCACCGGCGGAGTGTCGGTGGGGGATCACGACTACGTGCGGCCGGCCCTGGCCGCGGCCGGGGTGGTGGTGCGCTTCTGGAAGGTGGCGATGAAGCCGGGCAAGCCGCTGGTCTTCGGGATGCGGGGGCGGGTGCCCTTCTTTGGCTTGCCCGGCAACCCGGTGTCGGCCCTGGTGGGGTTCGAGCAGTTCGTCCGCCCCGCCCTGCGCCGCCTCCAGGGCCACCGGCTGCTCTTTCGGCCGGTGCTCACCGCGCGCCTCGCCTCCGGGGCGGGCCCGGTGCGCGGGCGATCCGGACGCACCGACTTCATCCGCTGCCGGCTGGAGCGCCAGGGGAGCGAGTTTCGGGTGGTGAGCGTCAAGGAGCAGGGCTCGGGGATCCTGCGGACCCTGGTGGAGTCCAACGCCCTCCTCCTCCTGCCGCCGGGGGTCGGGCACGTGGACCCCGGGGAGGAGGTCCTGGTCCAGGTGTACGACCCGGGGTTCCTGGACGGGGACGCGCCGGGGTTTCCGGGGGCTTGAGGGTGGAGCCGGCCATCTGCCTGGTCTCCGGGCCCTCGGAGAGCGGCAAGACCACCCTGGTAGAGCGGCTGCTCCCGGCCCTGGCGGCCCTGGGCGTGCCGACGGCCACCGTGAAGCACCACCGGGGCCGGGTGGAGCTCGACCGGCCGGGCAAGGACACCTGGCGTCACCGGCGCGCCGGGGCGCGGGCGACCTTTTTCGTCACCGAGGGGGAGGTGGCCGCGTTCTTCGACCGGCCGCCGGACCTCGGCCCCCGGGATCTGGCCCGGCTGTGCCCCCCGGAGGTGCGCCTGCTCCTGGTGGAGGGGTTCAAGGGCCTCGGGGGATTCCCCCGCATCGAAGTGATCCGCCGGGGGGTGGAGAGAGAGAATCCATGGCTGCACGACGCCATTTGCGTCGCCACCGACCTCGACCGGTGCGAGGCGGCTTGTCCGGTGTTTCGCCTCGACGACGCCGCCGCCATTGCGGCCCACTTGGTTCGAGTGCTCCTGTCCGAAGCTACCTGAGGGCCACCACCCGCGCCGAGGTGGCCGCCCTGGACCGGGGCGGCTACCAGGGCCTCGCCTTTGGCGCCGAGTTCTGTCCCCGGCGCCTGCCCCCCCCCGCCCACGTGCGGGAAGCCCTCGCCCGGTGCCGGGACCGGGGCCTCGGGTTCTCCCTGGTGACCCCGGTGGTGCGCCAGGGGGCCTTTGACGGGGTGGCGGCGTGGCTCGAGGGGCTGGTGTCGGGCCTGGGGGACGGGGAGTGGGTGGCCAACGACTGGGGGCTCCTGGCGTGGGCCCGGGAGCGGGGCCTCCCGGGGGCGCCGGTGGCGGGGCGGCTCCTCGGGCGCCAGCGCCGGGACCCGCGCCTTCTAGGGCTTCTGCCCTCGGCCACGCCAGGCGAGGCCGAGGCCCTGCGGGGGAGCGCCTGGGACGATCCGGAGACCTCGGCGCTCCTCCTGGGGCTGGGGGTCCGGCGGGTGGAGCTCGACCTCCTGTTCCAGGGCGTGCGCCGCCCGAGCCTACCGCCGGGGGTCGCCTTGAGCCTGTGCGGGCCGTGGCTGCCGGTCACCCTCACCCCCTCCTGCGCCTGGTCCGAGGACCCTCTGCGGTGCCCCCGGGCGTGCGCCGACGAGGCCCCCCTGGGCCAGACCACCGCCGAAGACCCCCATCCCCTGTGGTCCCGGGGCAACGCCCTCTTCGCCCGGCTCTTGGACCAACCGGCGGCGCGGGGGGTGGCCTCCCTCGGGGCCGATCGGCTAGTCTGGGCGGAGGAGCTGCCGGGGTAGGTGGGGGGGGGAGCCCGTTTCCTCACAGCCGCATGCTTCCCAGGAAGCACCCGCCTCCACCTCCACCCCCACTCCCACTACCACCCCCACTGCCACCTCCGCCACCTCCGCCACCTGGAGGTGGCGCCGCGGGGGCCGGGTCTACCCCGAAGACGCTCAGGTGGGTGGTGTCGAAGGTGACGCTGCCGTTTGCGTAATCCACCGGATGTTCCGGCAAAAAAGCGCAGTTCGCCAGCACATAACCAGCTGATTTTTATACAGATTTTCGCCTGTGGACGAGTTTGCACCTAACGAGGCTGCGCCTCAGACCGTCGAGGCGTGAAGGTCAAAGACGTAAAGGGGGCTCCGGGTGGCTTAGGGCGTGGTATGGTCCAAGGCCTATGACCTGAATCCGTGAGCCGGCCGGCCTGAGACCCGTTGCGCCCGGCGGGAAGGGCGATATCCCCGCTGGTGCGTCGAGATTGCTCAGGGATTGGCGGCCCGATTCTACGGCATCGTTATCCAGTACGGTCGCTCTTTGATAAGAAAACGAGAACCATGGTTGCGAACTTGGGTCCCCCGACGGATGCTGGGCGCACCGGTCCCCGCCGGTCCTGCGGCACGAGCCAGGCGATTTCGGGGCCCGACGGGGCCCTACCCTGGGGCGAAGCCGGGCATACACGACCTCGAAGGCCCGAAACGCCGGACAGTGGCTCGCAAACCGCAGCGCCAGCCGCCGACCGCTGCGGATCACCCGGGCCGCCAGGTACATCAGTTCCTGCATCACCGTCTTGAGTCGGCGGCGCTTGACCGGGTGACGCACCGGCGCCCAGTCGCCCAAAAGCCCGATCTGGCCGATGAGCCGAAAGATGTTGTACCTGGGTTCCGGCCCAGTAGGCACATTTCGGGGGGTCGGCGGCGATTTTTGCCCGGAAATCCAAGGTTGGGGGTCTCTGGACTTTGGCCATTTTTCAGCCAGCCGGGGTTGCCGGTTGACGGAGGGGCGTTGTTAGAACTGTTTTTGCTGAACAAGGTCCTGCGAATCCCGCATGGTAGTGGCGAACCGTTCTCTTTTCGCCACGAGGATACGCATGGCCCCATTGCCGTTTTCGGTGGAACACCTGGCGACAGCACCGCACCGATCCCGCCACCGCGTGGCAGACGCTCACCGTGCGTTGG
>JBBIIA010000150.1:0-10255 GCA_037446775.1 Deltaproteobacteria bacterium | reverse complement strand
GAGCCCTGGATCGGCGACCGCGGCGACGGGCCCGGGGAGCCCGCGCCTCACGGCAGGAACCGGCTCCTGGGCACCAGGTGCTTCACCGCCTTGCGCACCTTCCCCGCCACGCCGCCGACCAGCCCCCGGACCACGCCGTACAGCCCCTTCTTGCTCTCCCCGGCGGCCAGGGCCCGGTCGGCGCTCCACAGCACCGACCGGTACAGCTCCAGGAAGCGCTCCCGGTAGGGCTCGGGGCAGGCGAGCAGCTGTTCGTGGAAGGGGTTGATGTGCTCGCCCTCGGTCTGCCGCTTGTTGGCGAGGAAGGCTTCCAGGGTATCCTGGCGGATCAACTCGTGCTTGAGCTTGTCGCCGTTGAAGTAGCTGTCGGCGATCTGGGCGGTGTCGTAAATGGTGTGGTGCCGGGCGTTCTTGTCGTCGATGGCGCGTTTGAGGTCCGCCAGGGTGTGGACCTCGCCCTTGATGGCCTTGCTGATGTGGACGTGGACGTGCCCTTTGTACTCCTCGACCTCCCTACGCATGCTCTCCAGGTCGGCTCCGGCTGGCTTCTTCCAGTCCGGGTCCCGCTCCCGCTCCACGATGTTGCGGGCGATGGCGATGGCGTCGGGGATGATCTCGTAGGTGATCTGCACCGCCCGGATCGAGGTCCCCGGGTCGTTGACGTAGCGGTACAACCGCTTCGGGTCCTCCTCGGTGGGTTCGTACTCCCCAAAGAGCATGCCCAGCACCTTGATGTCGCACTCGTGCCGGAACTTGAAGCGGCCCTCCTGCTGGGCGCACCACACCGAGTAGCCCCGGTGGTGCTTGTCGTGGGCGGCGAGGCGGACCTTCAGGGCGTTCTTGCCCCGGGCGAACTCGCTGCCCCCCCGGATCAGCTTGATGCCCCGGGTGAGCCGCAGGAGCTTCTCCGCCAGGGAGCCCCCGGTGCCCAGGTTGTCGCCGAAGATCGAGTACACCGGGCGGTGGAGGCCAAACAGCACTTCTTTCAAGTAGACGGAGTCCGGCAGGATGGTGGAGTGGGTCGCCAGGAAGAAGTGCCCCTTATCCGCCTCCAGGTTCTCCAGGCCGCTGACGGTGAGGCCGCCCTTCACCGTCTCGGCGATGTTTTGCCGCACGTACTTGGCGATGGCGGCCTCCAGGTCGGCCACCGAGCGAAGGCGGGCCAGCCGGACCGACAGGGCGAACCGCACAAGGGGCTTGGGGAGAAACCCGGCCAGGGGCACCCGGGAGCGCAGGTAGGCCAGGACGGCCTCCAGGAACTGGGGGTCCCGCCGCACCGCGGTCCACTCGGCGCGAAACACCTCCCCCTCGAAGGCGTCCACATCGGCGTAGCGCTTGTCCTGCTTGGGGCTTCCTGGATCACGCTTCACCGGTGTTTCCTCCGGGGTAGAAGACAAAGGACGGGGGGACGGCGCATCCAGCCCCTGAGGCGGCCCCCCTTCCCCCGCAGCGGCTGGTCGAGGGTCCGCACAGGGTAGAGGTGGGCGCCAGCCGATGCAACGGGGAGGGAGCCGCGGCCCGTCCCCGCCCTGGGCTCCGGGCGTCCCCCGATTGACACCCCGGCGACCCTGTGCCGAGAATGGGGGCGACCGGTCGGCGCGCACCCTCCCCCGCTCCTGGAGCCCCCGCCCATGGATTCCGCCCCGGAGACCCCCACCGCCCTCTCCCCCGAGCTCCTCCTGTCGGCGTACTGCCGGGGGTACTTCCCCATGGCCGACGCCCGGGGGCGCATCGGGTGGTACGACCCGGATCCCCGCACGGTCCTCCCCCTGGACGCCTTTCACGTCCCCCGGCGGCTGGCCCGAACGGCCCGGTCCGGCCGCTTCGAGGTGCGCTTCGACACCGCCTTTGGGGCGGTGGTGGCGGGGTGCGCCGCCCCGGGGCCGGGGCGGGAGGAGACCTGGATCTCCCCCGCCATCGCCGCCGCCTACGGACGGCTCTTCGACCTCGGGTTCGCCCACAGCGCGGAGACCTGGCACGAAGGCCAGCTGGTGGGGGGCGTGTACGGAGTGGCGGTGCGGGGGCTCTTCGCCGGGGAGAGCATGTTCAGCCAACGGACCGACGCCAGCAAGGTGGCCCTGGTGCACCTGGTGGAGCGGCTCCGGGCCGGGGGCTTTGCCCTCTTCGACGTCCAGTTCACCACCGCTCACCTGCGGCGGTTCGGCGCGGTGGAACTGCCCCGGCGCACCTACCGGCGGCGCCTAGCCGCCGCCCTGGCGGTGGAGGCGGGGTTTTGAGCCCGCGTCCACCGCCCGGCCTCAACCGACCCCGCAGTCCCCCTTGCCCACCTTGATGGCGCACAGGTCGCCGCACATGGTGCAGACGTCGGCGTTGGCTGGCAGGGCGCGCTCCCGCACGGCCCGGGCGCGGGCCGGGTCGATGGCGAGCCGGATCTGGCCCTCCCAGTCCAGGCTCGCTCGGGCGCGGGCCATGGCGTCGTCCCACTCCCGGGCGCCGGGCACCCCCTTCACCACGTCGGCGGCGTGGCCGGCGATGCGCGACGCGATCACCCCCTGGTGCACGTCGTCGAGGTCCGGTAGCCCCAGGTGCTCCGAGGGGGTGACGTAGCACAGGATGTCCGCCCCGGCCGCCGCGGCCAGCGCGCCGCCGATGGCCGAGGTGATGTGGTCATACCCCGGGGCGACGTCGGTGACCAGCGGCCCCAGGACGTAAAAGGGCGCCCCGTGGCACAGGCGCTTCTGGAGGAGGATGTTGGCTTGGACCTGGTCCAGGGGCACGTGCCCGGGCCCCTCCACCATCACCTGGACCCCCGCCGCCCACGCCCGCCGGGTCAGCTCTCCCAGGGTGACGAGCTCGTGGATCTGGCCCCGGTCGGTGGCGTCGGCGAGCGCCCCGGGGCGAAAGCCGTCGCCGAGGCTCAAGACGAGCTCGTGGGCGCGGCAGATCTCGATGAGCTCGTCGAACCGCTGGTACAGCGGGTTCTCGGCGCCGTGCTCCCGCATCCAGGTGACCGTGAAGGAGCCGCCCCGGCTCACCACCCCGAGGAGGCGGGGGTGGCCTTCGAGGCGCCGCACCCCTTCCCGGGTGATGCCGCAGTGCACGGTGACGAAGTCCACCCCTTCCCGGGCGTGGGCCTCCACCACCCCGAGGAGGTCGTCGCTGGTCATCGCCAGGAGGCTCCCGCCCCGCTCGCCGGCTTCCACCGCGGCCTGGTACACCGGCACGGTGCCCAGGGGCACCGGGCACGCCGCCAGGATCCGCCGCCGGATCTCTCCCAGGGGCCCCCCGGTGGAGAGGTCCATCACGGTGTCCGCCCCGGCCGCCAGGGACACCCGGAGCTTCGCCAGCTCGAGGTCGGGATCCATGCGGTCCTTGGAGGTCCCGAGGTTCGCGTTTACCTTGGTCCGCAGCCCCTTGCCGATGGCCAAGGGGCGGCAGTTGGCTCGCCCCCGGTTCTTGCACACCAGGGCCTCGCCCCGGGCCACGGCCTCGGCCAGGAGCCGGGGCTCCACCCCCTCGGCCCGCGCCGCCGCTTCGACCTCGTCGGGCACCCGGCCCGCCCGCACCGCTTCCAGGATCGTCATGCAACCTCCGCGCGAAGCGCCTGCCACACCGCGGCCACCCGTCGGGCGACCTCGGGCGCGTCGGCGCCAAAGATCCGGACCATGGGCTCCTTGCCCTGGTCTCCTTGGTCGAAGATGGCGTCGGGAGCCGCCCCGCCCCGGGCGAGCACCGAGCCGGTCCCCCACTCCAGGGTGGAGCCCTCGGCGCGCTTGACCGCCTCGGGCTCGTCGGCCCGGCTAAACCCCTCCACCCGCAAGCCCACGGCCCGGCACGCCGCCAGTACGTCGGCCCCGTAGCGGACGTTCATCACCGCCCGGAAGGGGCTGCCGTGGCGGGCCGAAGCCAGGAGGATCTTGGCCATGTGGCGGCTGGCGCCGAACCGCGGGCCGTCCACCCGGCGCACCCGGCCCCCGGCCTGGACGATCCGCCCCGGAAACGCCGCCACGTCGCCGAACCCCTGGGCGCCGGGCAGGGCCTCGGCCAGGTTCGACTGGACCTCGGGGATGAGGCCGGCGGGGTTGGCGTCCTCCAGGATCTCCCACGCCTCCCGCAGGCGCTCGAGGAGCTCGTTGTGCCCCCCGAGCCGCGCCGCGGCCCAAGGGTTGGTCGGCCCGTGCCCCGCCCCGAGCGGGTAGCCGGCGCGAAGCGCCGCCCCCAGAAAGGCGTGGGCCGCCGCCACCGCGTCCTCCAGGGCCAGCCCCCGGGCCCGGTAGGCCACCACGGCGGCCGACAGGGTACAGCCCGTGCCGTGGGTGTGGGGGGTCGGAAGCCGCCGGGAACGGAGCACCTCGATGGGTCCCGAGCCGTGGGCAAAGAGGTCTTCCACCCACTCCCCCGCGCCGTGACCGCCCTTGAGGAGCACCGCCCGGGGCCCGAGGTCGAGGAGGCGCCGGCACGCCTCCCGGCGCCCCTCGGCGGTACCGACCCCGATCCCGGTCAGGGCCTCGGCCTCGGGGAGGTTGGGGGTGACCAGCTCGGCCAGGGGCAGAATCCGGCGCACCAGGGCTTCCCGGGCGTCGTCGCGCAGGAGCGGCGCGCCTCCCTTGGCGACCATCACCGGGTCGACCACCAGGCGCGGCACCGGACGGGCGGCGAGGGCCCGGGCCACCGCGGCCACTAGCTCCGCCGAGAAGAGCATCCCGGTCTTGGCGGCATCGGTGCCGAGGTCGCCGAGCACGCTCGCCAGCTGGGCCTCCACGGCCTCGGGGGGGAGCGGCCACACCCCCTGGACCCCGAGGGAGTTCTGGGCGGTCACCGCGGTGAGGGCCGAGGAGCCGTGGCATCCGAGCACGGCAAAGGTGCGCAGGTCGGCTTGGATGCCGGCCCCGCCCCCCGAGTCGGAGCCGGCGATGGTTAGGGCGCGGGGAAGGGTGGCGGTCATGGCATCTCCAGCAAGGGTCGGTGCTTCTCGGTGGTCATTCAGGCGGATCGCCCGTGGAGTCCCCCCAGATCCGGGCCGCCTCGGCCCGGTACGCCCGGGCCCGGGCCTCCGGATCGGGGCCGCCGAAGAGGGCTCCGAGTACCGCCGCCCCCGCGGCCCCGGCGGCGGCGACCGCGACGAGCCGGTCGGGACCCACCCCCCCCAGGGCGAGCACCGGCACGGCGCAGCCCCGGGCTTCCCGGGCGAAGCCGTCGCTCCCCAGGGCCTCCCCCCACAAGGGTTTGGAGGCCGGCGGCCAGAACGGGCTCAGGAAGGCGTAGTCCGCCCCCGCGGCCACCGCGGCCGCGAGCTCGTCCCTGCCGTGGCACGACACCCCGAGGAGCAGCCCCGGCGCCTGACGCCGCAGGGCGGCGACGTCGAAGCCCCGGGCCGGCAGGTGAAGCCCCCGGGCCCCCAGGGTCGCCGCCGCCTCGGGGTCGCCGTGGACGGTGAGGGCGAGGCCGGGACAGCGCGCCTGGGCGGCGCGGCCCCAGCGCACCCGCTCGGCGGTGGTCGCCCCCTTCCCCCGCAGGCAGAGCCACGGCAGCCCGCCGCGAAAGGCGGCCGCCACGGCGTCGGCCCAGGCCGCGCCGAGGAAATCGAGGTCGCCCAGGGCCACCAGGGGAAAGGGCAGGCGGCTCACGGTCAGTGGGCCTCCGCCGCAGCCCGCCGACCACGATGGGAAGTCTTCTGACCGGATGAACCGGATGGTTGAAGGCTGCCTTCATCCGGCGTCGAGAACATCCTGAGCATCCTGTCATCCTAGAACGAAGCTGTCCCCCACCAAACCCCCGCCTCGGTGTCCTCTGTGTCCTCTGTGGTAAGAACCCGGGTTTCGATCTCACCACCGAGGACCCAGAGGGCACCGAGAAATGCGCCGCGAGGGGGGCAGACGCACCCACCGGCCGGGGGTGCGAAGGGACGGGGGCAGGAGCCCCCCTGGGGGTGCCGGCCTCGCCTTCCTGCTTCCCTTCGCTGGCATTACCCAGATCAGGTTCCCGGGGTCGCCCCGTGCGGGGCTCTCAGCTTGCGCACCCCCAGCAGTCGGCCTTTAGGGCTCCACGAACAGGATCCGGTGTTTGAGGAGGTTCAGCTCTTCGATCCGGCCCCGGACCACGGCCTCCTCGCCAAAGAGGCTCCGAAGACGATAGCCGTCGGCCACGGGCTCGACCACCGCCACCTCCCGCAGGACCAGCTCTTCTTCCTCACCGCGCCGGACGTACGCGTTGGATTCACACATGACCGCCTCCTCGGGTTCCGGCAGTGCGAGGGGCCCGCGGCGGGCCCCCTTGGCGGCGGCCGCCGCCGTGGTATACGGGAAAAGGCCTCAAGCACCGGCCCCCGCGGGCCGATACAGAAGAAGACCGGGCCAGACCGCCGCCCGGCCAGGAGGGGAGACCCGTGAAGGCACTCGTGGTAGACGACTCTTCGACCATTCGCCGCATCATCCGAGAGGTCCTGGAGACCCGCTTCGGCTTCACGGTACAGGAAGCCGAGGACGTGGGGGAAGCCCTGGACCAGGAGGGGCCGTTTGACCTCGTGGTCACCGATCTCCTGATGCCGGGGCTGAGCGGCCTCTCCCTGGTCCGCCGCCTCCGCGGCAATCCGGCAACCGCCCAGGTCCCGATCCTGGTGGTCTCGGTGGAGGTGACCGCCGACGTCGCCCAGCGGGCCCTGGCCACGGGAGCCTCGGCGTTTCTGGGGAAACCCTTTCACCTCAAGGACCTCGGAGACAAGGTGGCGGCCCTCCTGCCCCCCCCGCCGCCGACCTCAGTGACTCTCGGCTAGAAACCCCTCGATGCGCCGGGCATCCCCGCGGTCGAGGTTCAGGAAGTACACCGCGAGCCGATACTCCTTGGCGGCCGGTGACGGGGTATCGGGCTCCACGCGCACCACCACGGCTTCGCACTCCACCGTGGCGTGCTCCCCCGAGGCGAAGGGCAGGTCCAGCGCTACCCGAAGCTTGGAGAAGGGGTGCACGTACCGGGGCACCACGCAGTACAGCCCCCGAGTCGAGATGTTGAGGGACTGGGCCCTCAGCCCGTCGGCGTCGTGGGCCACCCGCACCGCCACCGTGCGGGCGTGCCGCTCATCCCGGCGCCGGTCGCTCCCGGTATCACCGCTTGCCTTGTGACCCATCCGTCCTCCTCCCTCCATCGTCTGCCCCCCGTCTACCCGACCCGGGCCCCGCCTCCCGACGGGGCGGCGGGGAACTCCCTCACCACCCGGTACGTCGTCGTGCGCTGGGCGGCCCAAAAGCCCGCGTCGCGGATCAACTCGAGGATGCGTCCCTGGGGGAGCTGAAAACTCACCCCCGTCGCCGCCACCACGTTCTCCTCCAGCATGGTGCCGCCGAGGTCGTTGGCCCCGAACCGCAGGGCGACCTGGGCCACCTTCTCCCCCTGCGTCACCCAGGATGCCTGAAGATTGGCCACGTTGTCGAGCACCAGGCGCGCCAGGGCGAGCACCCTCAGGTAGCGCACCGCCCCCGCCGGCCGAACCCCCAGGGTCCGCCCCAGCTCGGTGCGGCTCGGCTGGAAGGTCCAGGGGATGAAGGCGGTGAACCCCCCGGTGCGGTCCTGGAGGTCGCGGACCCGGAACAAGTGCTCGACCAGCTCGCGGTCGGTCTCGGTGGCCCCAAACATCAGGGTCGCCGTGGTGGGCATTCCCCGCCGGTGGGCGGCCTCCATCACCCGGGCCCACGCCTGCCAGCCGATCTTGTTGGGGCTGATCTCGCGGCGCACCTCGTCCACCAGGACCTCGGCGCCGCCCCCGGGGACCGAGTCGAGCCCCGCCGTCTGGAGCCGCCCCAGGCACTCGTCCACGGTGATCCCGGAGACGCCAGCCAGGTGGACGATTTCGGCGGGGGACAGGCTGTGGTTCTGCACCCCGGGGAACTCCGCCTTCATGGCCCGGAAGAGCTCTTCGAACCACTCGATGGGCAGGTCCGGGTGGAGCCCCCCCTGCATCAGGACCTGGGTCCCCCCCTGGGCGACGAGCTCGCGGATCTTGGCGAAGATCGCCTCCCGCGCCAGCACGTAGCCCTCGGCGTGGCCGGGGGGGCGGTAAAAGGCGCAGAAGCGACACTGGCAGACGCAGACGTTGGTGTAGTTGATGTTGCGGTCCACCACGAAGGTGACCATGCCCCCGGGGTGGAGGCGCTGGCGCACCGCGTCGGCCTTACGCCCCAGGGCGAGGAGGGGCTCGTCCCGGAGCAGGGCCAGGGCGTCGTCCCGGGTGAGCCGCCCTCCCCCGGTCATCGGCCGCCCCCCACGGGCCGGTACAGGGTGTCGCGCTCCACGGGCACCTTGCCCGCTTCCCGGATCAGCGCTTCCAGGTCCTCCCGGGAGAGGGCCTCCCGACTGGTGGCCCCGGCGTCGTGGGCGATCTTCTCCTCGACCACGGTGCCGTCCAGGTCGTCGACGCCGAAGTGGAGGCTCACCTGGGCGATCTTCTCCCCCAGCATCACCCAGTACGCCTTGACGTGGGCGAAGTTGTCCAGGTACAGCCGCCCCACCGCCAGGGTCTTGAGGTCGTCGCAGCCAGTGGTGGCCGCGCCCCGGGCGAGCTCCGAGTGCCGGGGCTGAAAGGCGAGGGGGATGAAGGCCTGGAAGCCCCCGGTGCGGTCCTGGAGCGCCCGCAACAGCCGCAGGTGCTCCACCCGGTCCTTCCGGCTCTCCACGTGGCCGTACAGCATGGTGGCGTTGGAGCGCAGCCCCAGGCGGTGGGCGGTCTCCACGATCTCGAGCCAGCGGGCGCCGCTGATCTTCTCGGGGCAGATCCGGCGGCGGGTCTCCTCGGCCAGGATCTCGGCCCCGCCCCCCGGCAGGCTCCCCAGGCCGGCGGCCGCCAGGGTCTCCAGGACCGCCTGGGGGCTCTCGCCGGCGAGCCGCGCCAGGTGGTCGATCTCCACCGCCGTGAAGCCCTTGAGGTGGAGCCGGGGGTGGGCCGCCCGCAGGGCGGCGAGGAGCTCCGCGTACCACGCCAGGGTGAGCTCCGGGTGGAGCCCCCCCACCAGGTGCAGCTCGGTCGCGCCGGCCGCCTCCGCCTCGGCGGCCCGGGCCAGTACCTCCTCGGCCGAGAAGGCGTAGGCCCCCGGCTCGCCGGCCGTCCGGCTGAAGGCGCAAAACCGGCAGCGGTTGACACAGATGTTGGTGGGGTTGATGTGGCGATTGACGTTAAAGAAGACCCGCTCGCCGTTCTGGCGCCCGTTGGCGAGGGAGGCGAGCTCTCCGAGGGCCAGGAGGTCGTCCGAGCCGAAAAGCGCCAGGGCGTCGGCCTCGGTCAGGCGCTCCCCCGCCTCGACCTTGCGGGCCGCCGGGGCGAGCGCGCTCACCGCCCCACGTCCAACAGCACCGCCGCAAACACCACGACGCTGATCACGCCGTTCATGGTGAAGAACGCGGCGTCCAGCCGAGAGAGGTCTCGAGGCGTCAGGAGCGCGTGCTCGTACATCAGGAGGAGCGCCACGGCCGCCACCCCGAGGGCGTACCACGCCCCGAGGCCGAAGAGCGGGATCTGGAGGACGAGGAGCGCGACCAGGGCCAGGTGGAGCCGCGCCGCCAGCTTGAGCGCCGGCCCCACCCCCAGGCGCTGGGGGATGCTGTGGAGGCCCTGGGCCCGGTCCACGGCGACGTCTTGCAGGGCGTACAGGACGTCAAAACCCGCGACCCAGGCGAGCACGGCGAGGGCCAGGGGGACGATGCGCCACCCCCATTCGCCGGTGACCGCCACCCACGCCCCCAGGGGCGCCGCCGCCAGGGCGAGGCCGAGGAGGAAGTGGCACAGCCAGGTGAAGCGTTTGGCGAAGGGGTAGGCGAAGAGGACCGCGAGCGCCAGGGGAGACAGGGCGAGGCACAGGGGGTTGAGCGCCCAGGCGGCGAGCTCCAAAAGCACCACCCCGCCGACCACCAGGGCCCACGCCTCGGCGGGGCGCACCGTCCCCGCCGGCAGGTGCCGGTCGGCGGTCCGCGGGTTCCGCGCGTCGATGGCCGCGTCCGCCAAGCGGTTCCACGCCATGCCGGCGGTGCGGCCACCCACCATGGCCACCACCACCCAGGCGATCACCCAGGGGCCCGGCAGCCCCCCCGCCGCCAGGATCATGCCGGTGAAGGCGAAGGGCAAGGCGAACACCGTGTGGCTGAACTTGATCATCTCCAGAAGGGTCGCCAACCGGCTCCCCGAGCCTGTCTGCATCGCGCCGCGCTGCTCCTCGGTCGTGGGCGGTCAGCTATCAGCTATCAGCCCCGTCACCCTTCACCCGTCACCCGTCACCCGTCACCCGTCACCCGTCACCCGTCACCCGTCACC
>JBBIIA010000149.1:0-10448 GCA_037446775.1 Deltaproteobacteria bacterium | reverse complement strand
GAACGCACCCTGGAAGCGGTAGCCGAGACCCGGGCGCTAGTGCGCTAGCACGGCGCCCGCCGCCCCGGGTTCCGAAGAGGTGGCCCGCTCGTTCAAAGGGGCATCCACGGCCCAGGTAGCGGACCTGCTGGCGACCCTGGTGACGCAGGGGCAGGCGCGGCGGCGTGGGCAAAGCCGGTACGCGGCGGGGTAGGAGCTTCGTCACGCAGCGCCTCCAGGCCGTGTTGAGCAGTTCAGGCAGGCCTCCGGGCCCCCGATCGCCCCCAGGGCGGTGAGAGGACTGGGGCGCGGCCGCCGAGGATCGTCGCGCCCCGGCGGAGGCCTACGGCCCCGCGGCCACGTGGCGGCGGTGGGGAGCGCCGGCCGGGTCCTCGTACTCGATGCGCCACAGGAGGCTACCCAGGACCACCTCATCGGGGATGGGGGGAGCGGCGAGCTCCAGCCCGACGGAAACCGCCACGGCCTGCCCCGCTGGGAGGTCGCCCAGGGGGATCCGGTGCTCCACCGGGGCCAGGAGCAGGGGCGAGACCACCCCGAGGCGGGCGCCCTGGGCGGGCCCCCCGGTGTGGTTTCGGACCGTGGCCGCCAAGGAGAGGGTCGCGGGGGAGCCCGCCGAACGTAGGAGCCGGGCCTGGGTGACCGTGACCGCGAAGTCGGTGTCGTAGACGACGCCCGCGGCGTACTGGGCGGCCACCGGCACCGCGCACAGCACCGGGGTGCACGCCACCAGGGCAAGGCAGAGAGAGCGCATCGGGGTTTCTCCTCTCACGGGTGGGGTAAGAGCTCGTGGGCCCCCTGGTCGGGGGCAGCGCCCTGGGGCCGGGGCGCGCCGTCGATGTCGAGGGCGAGGTAGCGGGTCACCTGGGCCCGGTACGCCAGGAGGTCGATCGCGGGGACCCCGAAGGGGTTGATCGAGAGGCACGCCGGGAAGGGTCGGGGGTCACCTGGGGGACAGGGCTCCCAGCGGCCGGTGCCGGCGTCCCGGCAGGGGGAGTCGGCCCGGAGGTGCAGGTCCCCGGCGGCCGGATGCACGAACCGGGGGTCCGCCGAGGTGTTCCCCTCGCCCCCTGTCTCACCCGAGGGCCACCCCTCGAGGTTGGAGTAGGTCACGTCTCCCCAGGCGTAGGTGTACGAGGGCGGGCCCTGGACCTGGGTGTTGCCCCAGAAGATCGAGTTTCGGACGAGGGGGAAGTCCCACAGGTACTGCCACCACGCGCCCCCGTAGTACTCGGCCACGTTGCCGTAAACCGTATTGGCGTAGAGGGTGGGCAGGCTCTTGTAGCCGATGAAGAAGCCCCCCGCGTCGAGCTCCGCGCGGTTCTCGGCGATCCAGTTGCCGACGATCACCGGGTAGGCGAGGTTGCCCACCAGGATGCCGCCGCCGAACTGGCCCGTGTTGCCGCGGATGACGTTTCGGACGATGGTGGGGGAGGATTGGGTGAGGAAGATCCCCCCGGCGATGCCGGCGCCCCCGGTGAGGGTGAAGCCCTCCAGCACCGAGCCAAAGCCCTCCCCCGAGGAGAACGTCACCACCGGGGCCCGGCCACCGCCGTCCACCACGGTCCGCCACGGCACCTCGGCGCTTCGCAGGTGGAGCGCCTTGCCCCGAAAGTCCAGGTTCTCCCCGTAGGTGCCCGGGCAGACGACGATCTGGCTGCCCGCCGACGCCGCCACGATGGCCGCCTGGATCGAGGCAAAGGCGCACCCCGCGGGGCACACGTCGCAGGCCGACGGCGGAGGCGGCACCCAGGGGAAGCTCCTCCCCGCCACGGCGGCATCCCGCGCCCCCGAGCCCGGAGCCACCTCGATCTCCCCCTCGAAGACCAGGAGGTAGCGCCCGTCGGGGGTGGGTGGGGGCGCGAAGCCGGTCCAGGTGAGGGAGGCACCGGGGGCCAGGGCCACCCGCAGGTTTTCGAGCCCGGACACCCGCGCGCGCGTGCCGTCGGGGGCATCGGCGTATACCGTAGCCCTTCCGTCCAGGGCGAGCTCGCTGGGGTTACGCACCGTGAGCTGGTCGCCCACCGCCTCCACCTCGACCCGCCCCCGGAAGAAGTAGTCCACCAGGGCGACGCCGTAGGCGATCGCCCGGGGCACCAGATTCACGGCGTAGTAGGCGAAGGCGGTCTGGTCGAGCTTCGACACCGTGAGCCGGTCCCCAGGGTTCAGAGCCAGCCACTCCTGCCAGTGCAGGTCCGTGGAGGCCACGCACCAGACGTTGGGGTCGTAGGGGTAGGTGGTCACCGGGCCGCCCTGGGGAGGGCCGAAGCACACCACCTCGTCGTGGCCTCCGGCCGAGAGGGGAACCCGCACGAGCCGGGGGTGGAGGTGCTCGGCGGAAGGGTGCTCGTAGCGGCGAGAGGACTCCCAGAAGTGGCGGGTGTCCCAGGAGAGGTAGTTGAAGTTGGTGTACTCGGCCAGGCCCACGGGCTCGGGGCCCACAGGTGCCGCGGTCGTGCCCAGGGCCGGGTTGTACTGGCCGTCTTCGGGGGGTGCCCACGAGTCCCAGAGGTTCGACACGGGGGAAAGGCCCGGGAGGCGGCTTCGGGTGAAGAGCACCCCGGCGAGATCATAGAGGTTCCGGTAGTAGGCCTGGCCGTTGTCTGGATGCGGCGGGAACACGCCTTCGCCGGGGTCCAGGCGGGCCGGGGTGTTGAGGTCGGTCAGCGTTCGCTGACACCACCCCTCGTAATCCATGTACCGGAAAGGCCAGATGTCGCGAAGCGGGTGCGCGTCGTTTCGCACATGCTCGGGCACGGACATGTCAGCCACCAGGTGGGTGAGCTGGCCGAGGTTTCGGAAGAGCTCGGCGAACTGCCGATTGCGGTCCTTGGCACGCTGCTCGGTGAGGCCACGGCGGAAGCGCTGAAGGGCTGCCTGCCAGGTCCATTCGTTGAAGTCGGGGGCCTCCTGCGCCCACAGGGGGCTCGCGGTGGCCGAGCCCCACAGGCCTGCAGAGGCCCACACGCGCAGGGGGTCGTGGAAGTGGCTCAGCCACCGCGTGCCATCGTCTTCATTGGTCCCACCGTTTCGCATGTGCTGTACGGCCGGGCGGCCACCAAACGCCGTCGTTTCAAGGTTTATGCCCAACTGATCTTGGAAAAATGCCACGAGAGGTGAATGGCGATAAACATGTTCATTAATGAGCGGATGTAGAATTTCATTGTCGTAGGCCAACGAACGCTCTTTCACAATCACTACACTTAACATCAGCATCGTCGCCGCCATCGCGACACGTCCGGCGCCGTGGGGTATTAGTCTTGCGTGTCTCCTTAGTGTGATCTGTGGACCGTCAGTGATCTCGAGTCTCATTTGATATTCTCCTTTCGGTACAGCGGGCCGAATCCGAATTGCTCCGCCGAGACACCAAACGGCGGAAAGCTCGGGTCTTCGTAGACCGCGGCTCCTATTCTGATTCTGGTGTTATGGGCGATGACCTCCTCGGGCCCACGTAGCTCTGGCAGCCAAAACGTCACCTCCTGCTCCGGCGGAAGCAGGTTGCGCTCCAGTGGTGGAACGGTCTCCACGTAGACTCGAAGGGCCCACGGGCTCTCACCGATCTTGGGCCTGTACAGGCTGTAGCTCCCCGGGAAGTTCCCATACCCGTACTTGAAGATCGTGATGAGCACCTCGTCGTCGAACCACGAGAAGGGCCGCAGTGTGAAAAACCACTTGGGCCGAATCTCGAATCTCCCCTCGGCATCGGTGAGTCGGCCCTGGAAGCCCAGGTACCGCGACTTGTTCCCGGCAGGGGTGGGCAGTGTGGTCTTGTACACCGCCAGCACCCCCGCCCCCTCGATGGGCTGGTCGGTGCCGAGCTCCAAGACCTGGCCCCGGTAGGCGGGGTAGCGGTGGGCCGCGGCGCAACCGAAGAGGGCCTGGGCCGTGAGGGCGAGAAGGGCCAGGGCGAGCAGCCTTCGGGGGCCCATCAGTAGGCCTGCACCTTCCACAGCCCCTGGGCGTCGCGGGCGTACCAGAGGTAGTAGGTGAGCACCCTCGGCTGACCTTCCCAGAGCTGGGTCCTGCGGAGGCGGTACTGGGCCAGGTGGCCCTCCACCTTGACGAGCTCGGGCGCCGGGAGGCTTGCGTAGATGGCCGGGAGCTGACCGGCGAGGCCGGTGAAGACCCTTCGGTACTTCTCCTGGCTCTCGGGCAGGAAGTGCGCGAGGGCGATTTCGATGCCCCGCGCCTGGAGGCCCGAAGTCACCGCCTCCCAGCGGTTCGCGAGCAGGGCGTCGACGGCCTCACGGTCTTCCACCAGGAGGAGGGCGGTGGCTTCCCGTGCCGTCCCATCGGAGAACACGGCCGTGAGGCTGGGGCGGTAGAGCCCGGGCGTCTGGTAGGCGAAGGAGGCGCCCCCCTCCGGCCCGGCGATGTGGTCGACGATCCCGTCCCCGTCGAAGTCGTAGCGGTACGCCACCGGCGCGATCCCCCGAACCCGGGGCAGAAAGGTCACCCGCAGGGGCGCCGCCCCCGAGGAGAGGTTGGTCAGGAGCTCCAGAGCTGGCTCCTCGCCGGTGGCCGTGACGGAGAGGGAGGCCGAGGCTTCGATGCCCTCGGCGGTGGTGATGACAGCCTCCAGAGCGTTGGCTCCCGGCGCCAGCCGGACCCCCGAGGCGACAAAGGTCGCCCCCACGATCGCCGCCGGCACGCCGTTGACGGTGATGCCCACGTCGGGGGTGTAGGCGGCCCAGGTCCCCTCCACGTCCGCCCGGTCGCCGGGGAGCACAGCCCCCCCGGCAGGGCTCGCGATGGCCACGTCCAGGAGATAGGTCCCCAGCACCGAGACCGTGACGTAGGAGGAGGGGATGCTGCGGACTTCGACCGAGAGGGTGTTTGGCCCCTTGACGAGGTTTGTGAGGGGGACGTCCAGGCGGCGCACCTTCTGGCTCAAGTCCGAGGTCTTGACCACGGTGGTCCCGTTGACCTTGACCACCGCCGAGGACACCTGGTTCTCGCCCGCGGCGCTGCCGTTGTCGAGGCGAAGCGCGAAGCTTCCCTGGGTGCCCGGCACCGAGAACGTCCGCCGCACCGGCCCCGGCGCCCCGGCGTTGCGGAAGAACGCCTCGGGCGAGCACAAGGTGAGCTCCACCGCCCCGGCGGTGGGCGCCCAGGGCGCGAGCAGGAGCAGGCTCACCAGCCCGCCCAAAGAACTCCGTTTTGGGTTCCTCCCCATGGCCAACCCCCTTTCCCGCCCTCCTGGGGCGATGGTCGCCTCGCGGCCGATACGGCCGGGACAACTTGGCGAAGAGATAGTTGGCGGCAATTTCTCTGTCAAGTTATGGAACGGATTTGCCGCGTTCAGCCTTCCGGCGCGAGCCGGGGGGCCAACCGAGGGTCGGCGACCAGGGGCCGCGGCTTCCCCCGCCTCTGGAAGAAGGACTCCGCCGGGGAGCCGCCGCAGGGGAACGCCTCCACCGCGGTCAGGAGCAGGGGGTGAGACGACCCCGGGAAGGGCCGGGGGCCCCGGGGGGCAGGGCTCCCAGCGGCGGCACCATCACGGCGGGCGCGGTGGCGCCGGACGAGGCGACGGCCCGGCCGCCTTGCCTTCTTCGCGTGCCTCGTCCCTCGCCCGCTGCTCCTCCCATCGCCGCTGCCGGTCTTGCAGGGCATCGATGAGCCGGTTCATGGGAGCAAAGGCCTCGGCCGGCATCGAGGCGCGGAACTCCTCCCGTTTGCCCTCCAGGTACTCCGCTGCCGTCGTGCGATCCCACGCGGAGGCCTTCGAAGAGACCAGCCCCCACCCCCAGTGGTCGACGAAGAAGTTCTCGGCCCCCCGCAAGTCCGGCTTGTTCTGATAGACATCCGAAACCACCGCGAAGTACGTGTCGAAGAGGTCTTCTTTGAGGCCAGGGCGAGACTTGAAGCGGTTCATGACGCTCCCTCTAACCCACCAGGGCAGGCTCGTGTCGAGGAGCACCGCCCGGGCCCGCTCAACGGGGTAACCCTGCTCGGCCGCCTCATGCGTGAGACGCTCGTACCGCGCGAAGAGCGGTCCTGCCTCCTCTTCCCCCATCCCCTGGAGGACTTCCAGAACCCTTCGGTGAAACCAGTACGAGGACGTCCACCGGTCCCTTCCAAAGCCCCAGAGCACACGCCTCACCTCCTCCTCGGAGAGGCACCCGGCCTGCCGCACGGCCGCGGCCCACCCCACGATGTCCACGTCGCCCCGATCTCTCGCCGTAGGGATCGCCTCGAGGAACTCCTGAAAATACTGGCAGGCGTCCGGGCCACCGATCGCGCCCAAGGCGGTGAGCACGCTTCCCCCTACCGGCTGAGACCTCGACGGGCCCTGGTCCCGAGCCCACTGCGCGATGCGCGGGGCGTCCTCGCGACGCCCGAGGCGGCCCAGGGCCGCGATCGCTTCGTACGGGACGGCGACCCGGTGCTCGCCAACGCCCTTTTCGATGATTTCCCAGAGACGCCGCGCCGCCTCTTCCCCGCCCTGCTTCTCGATGCGCCTCACTTCGACCGTTGCCCGCTCGTAGCGTCGCAATTGTTGGGAGGTCTCACCCAAACCCACCATGTCAGCAAGGGTAAGACTGATGAACCCGCCCCCCCCGCCGCAGCAGCCGCAGAGGAAGACCAGGGCCCACGCGATCCCGAAGAACGGCCGGGCGGCGAAGCGCGCCGCCCGGCTGCTGCGAACGAGCTTCATGGTCAGCGCTGGTCGTGGGGCACGAGGACCCGGGCCTCGGCCCGAGACGCGTGGCCGGCGTCGTCCACGGCCTTGAGGGTGAGGGTGTAGGCCCGGCCGCCGGACTTCCCCGTGCGCTCGGCCCGCAGGTAGATCCTGCCGCCGATCACCTGGATGTCGTCGCTCGTGAACCCCTGCTCGTGCCACTGGTCGTGCACCGGGTCGTAGGTGTTCTCCCTATCCCCCTCGTTCATTCGGATCGACTCGATGGCCCAGGGGACCGAAGGCGTGCAGTTGTCCGATACCACGGCCGCCGGCACGACTTCGACCAAGCGGTGGTTGGGCGGCCAGAGCTGCGCCGGGGCGACGGTGAAGGACCGGATCATCGGAGGCACCTGGTCGATCTGGATCGCGGCCTCTCGGGGCGTTTCGACGGTGTAGTTGAGGTCTTGCGAGCGGTAGCGGAGGGGCATCGCGCACCCCTCGGTCAGGACGAGGGCCCCTTCGTAGAGCGACCAGCTCGAAACATCCCCGAGGCGGTACTGGGTGAGCCGGACGCCCGAGCCCTGGGGGCCATCGTCGGCCGTCAAGGCGAGGCTCACGTCGGAGACGTAGTAGCCGCCCAGGCCTACCGTGCCCGAGAGGGCCAGGCTCGTCACCGGCGGCTCGCGGTCGGCCCGTTCGTCCCCGGTGAGCGTCGCGGTCGGGGGCACGGTGCGCACGTCACCGCCATCCCCGTTCACGTCGATCCGCAAGACGCCGAGCTCACCCCCCTCCGTCAAGGCAAACGCGCCGGTGGTCAAGGGCTGGAGAGGGACGCGGTCGTAGAGCACCGTGCGGGTCACGACGTCGTCGTCGATCTTGCGCGCCGTGAGGCGAAACTGCCCGGCACCTTGGGAGACTAGGATGAGCTCGTAGGGCTTGCCCTGGGGCAAGAGGATCGTGGTGACGGTGCCGTCGGGGGCGCGGGTGCGCTCGTAGTGAACCTCGGGCACCCCGGTCTCGAGCGCCCGGTCGCCGAGCGGACCGGTGTGGTTGCCGCTCGGGTCGAAGACGTGGACCTCCAGGGGGCAGTGGAAGATGATCTCCCAGAGCGTCAGCGTGTCGCGGAAGGGGACGTCGCGCTGGATCTTGCCGGTCGGCAGGGGCGGGGGCTGATCGCGCAGGAGCGCCACCACCGCCGCGGCCACGTCGGGATCGTCCAGGAGCCCCGAGTGCTCCCCATTCCACACGTAGTAGCGCGTGACGTCTGACCTGCTGCCGTCGAAGTCCACGCTGGCACTGCGGGTGGGCACGGTGCCGTCGCCCCCCATCCAGCGGCGGTCCAGGTACCAGGCCTCGGGCCAGGTGGGGTCCAGGGGGTCCCAGAGGGAGAGCTCGAGCCGCTGCAGGGTGGCCCGGTTCTGGCCGACGAAGAAAGAGACGTGGCGGTTGGGCTCCAGCCAGCCGGCGAGCGTGTCGAAGGCGTTGTGGAACTCAAGGGCGGTGGTGGCGCGAGCGCCATTGTGGGGGTTGTCCGTCGCCCTCGTGGGCGTCGCGTACCAGTTTCGGTCATAGAAGCCATGGTGGTACCAGTGGTTGACCCGGCCCCAACCCCAGGACTCGAAGGCCCCGTTTTCGTCCAGGTCCACGTTGATCTCGGCAAAGATCGGGCCGTAGCCCGCGCGGGCGAAGAAGTCCTGGCTCGGGCTCAGGGCGTAGGGGCCGAGCCAGTTTTGGGAGATCTGCATGATCTGGTTTTCGTTGATGACCAGGTCCGCGAGCCACCCGAACTCGATCTGCCCGAACTGGAGGGCGCGGAACCCCCGGGCCACCCCCAGGTGGGGCGTCGCCACTTGGATGACCCGGCCAATCTGGGCCGGGTTGGCCGCGAGGTACGGCTTGAGGACCAGGCCGCCCGTGCTGTGGGTGACCACGTCGACCTGGGTGGCACCAGGGTTGGCAGCAAGAAATGCCTGGATCCGGGCGCCCAGGGCATCTTGGAGGGCTTCTTGGCCTGGGAAGACTTCTTCGTTTGGTGCTCGGCGCCAGTCGTAGGCGAAGTAGGTGAAGTCGCCGAGCCGATTGCCGGCGCTCGGCGTGTAGCCGGCGGCCACCATGGCGTGGAAGAACCCGGCGTAGTAGTCGCTGGCAAACAAGGGAGCGTCCCAGTTCGCCGGGGTGGGCGGGATATCAGCCCCCGGAAGCCCGGCCCACGTCCCGATCCTCCCGAGCCGGTCCACGCGCTCGACATCCATCTCCAGGGGATCGAGGAAGGCATCGCCAATGCTAATGAATCGCGGCGGGTCGACCCACACAAGTTCATTCCCCTCGTACAGCTTGCTTGCCATGAAGCCGGGGATGAAGAGCACGGGGTTTCGCGTCGCCAAGGCCCTCATCCGGTAGTACACCTCGCTGTTCCCCCCCGAGGTGTCCACGTAGGCCAGGTGCAGGGCACCGGGGCTGGCGGTGAGGATGGGCAGGTAGGCGGCAGAGGCCTGCACGGTCACCGGGTCGCTCCAGCCGCCGCCGCTCGCCGAGGCATAGCGTACGGTGCCGTAACCGAAGGCCACGTGGGGGTTGCCCCGGGCGTCCACCGCCACCGAGGGGTAGTAGGCGTTGGGGAAGCTCGCCTGGCCCGAGTTCCCCCAGGCCCCGTTCTCGAAGCCGGCGTGGCCCAGGCCCCAGGTCGGCGTGTTCCAGACCGCGTAGCCGGTGCCCGCGGCGTTGACGTGGACGCTGGCGTAGCGCCCCGCGGTGGTCAGGGTCTGCGGGCTCCCGGCGCCGAGCTCCTGGCCGACGATGGCGTCCGCGCTCGTCTGCCAGGCGGCCAGCACCCGTCCGCCTCCTGCTCCCACCGAGGGGTTGGTGCCGTCGGCCGCGACCAGGCCCACCTCGCCGTTCTCGTCTCCCCGGTAGACGGCGTGCAGCGCCCCGAGCCGCCGATCCTGCCACAGGATGACGGCCCGGCCGTCGTCGCCCACCGCAACCGCGGGAACCCAGGAGGACGCGGTGCCCGGGGCGGTGGTGGAGATCAGCCGCGGGGCGCTCCAGGTCGAGCCGTCCCACACCGCGACGAAGATCTCGGGCCGCGCCACGAAGCCGCCGGGACTGTACCGGTAGTCCTCCCACACGACGACCACCCCCCCTTGGGAGTCGGCGGCGACCGCCGGGTAGACCGAAGTGCGGCCGTCGGTGGGGGAGACCTGCACCCGGTTCCACCCGCCCGCGGGGGTGCGCACCGCGTGGTGCACCTCCATGATGCCGTTCGTGCGGTCGTGCCACACCGCGTGCAGTCGGCCCGTACGGTCCACGGCCAGGGCCTTGCCGTTGCTGCGGCACAGCTCCGAGCCGCCCGGCGAGGCCGACACGTTCTCGGCCTCGGACCACACCACCGGGGCCGCAGCAGAGAGGGCGAGCGCTGGCCCGAGCGCCTCGGTCAGCCCAGGCACCGGGGCGGCTGGGGTCTCCTCGCCGAAGCCTTCGCCGTGGCAGTCGGCGCAGGCGAGATCCCCCGCCCGCGGATCGTAAGCGAAGACAGCCGGGGACCAGAGGAGCGAGAGGATCAGGGCGACGAGGGGGGCGGCGAAGCGCTGAGTCATGGCCTTTCCTCCTTCCGCAGTCGGCGACGACCGACCATTTCGAGAGACCCAGGAAAGTTTCGCCGCAACGTTATTGGCACGGTTTTCCGTGTCAAGCCGCCTTCAGCGGCGGTCTTCGCGAAGCGGGGGCGGGGGCACGGCTTCGCCGCCGCATTGGCGTTACCGCCCTTGGTTCGACGTCTTCAGCTGCCCGCCGCCAGCCCCGGCCGCCTCGGTCCTGGGCTTCGGCTCAG
>JBBIIA010000148.1:0-10642 GCA_037446775.1 Deltaproteobacteria bacterium | reverse complement strand
GCAGGATCGCACCCCACGCGGGGCCCGAGAAGAAGGGGTTCATAGGGCGCTTACGGATCTGTGGAGGGGGTGCCCAGAAATGGGCGTTCCTACTCCGACTCAAAAAACCCTCTCCCTCGTACCTCCGCGGTCTGGGGCAGAGCTTCGCTACGCCTGGAACTCGGCGTGGATGCGGCGGAACTCCCCCTGGACCCGGCGGAAGGCGGCGAGGAGCTCGGGGTCGAAGTCGCCCTCGGGGCGGGTGCGGTCGTCGCCGTAGAGCATCACCCGGCACGCCTCCTCGTGGGTCAGGGCCCGCTTGTAGGGGCGTTCGGAGCGCAGGGCGTCGTACACGTCCACGATCCGGGCGAGGCGCGCCTCCCGGGGGATGGCCTCCCCGGCGAGGCCCCGGGGGTAGCCCGAGCCGTCCCAGTTCTCGTGGTGGGCGCCGGCGATCCGCCGGGCGGTGGCGAGGCGTTGGGCCGAGCCGATGATCCGCTCCCCCTGCAGGGTGTGCTGGCGCATCACGTGGGCCTCCTCGGCGGTGAGCGGCCCGGGCTTGCGCAGGAGCTCGCGAGGGGTGTGGATCTTGCCCACGTCGTGGAGTTCGGTGGAGTAAGAGAGGACCCGGGCCTCCTCCTCGCCCCAGCCGGCGGCCCGGGCCAGTAGCTCGGCGGTGCGGCTGACCCGCAGGATGTGGTCGCCGGTCACCTCGTCGTTCACCTCGCTCGCCCGGGCCAGGGCCCCCACCAGGTACAGGAAGGCCTCCTCCACTTGGGCGATGCGGGAGCTGAGCGTCCACAACGACCCGAGGGTGATGGCGAGGGTGGAGAGGACCTGGGCCTCGTACCGGGTCGCCCGGCCCGGATAGTTGAAGGCGATGATCGCCCCGGGCCGGTCGCCGGCGATGCGGTAGGTGACGAAGTTGCGGATCGGGGCCGCCACCCCTGCCCGTACCGCGGGGTGGAAGCGGGCTTGGAACTCCTCCAGGGCGACCCCCTCGTCCTCGACGTTTTGGACGACCACGGCGTCGGTCCCGGCGGAAAAGGCGTGGGACTCGGTGGCGGCGAAGCAAAAGGAGGGCCCCACCGGCGCGTACCCCCGGGGGCCGAAGGCGTACACCGTGCCGCGGTAGCTCGGGTCGGCCCCGTGGACCAAGAAGGCGTGGGTGGGGAAGCGGGTGCCGACCCCGGCCTCCCCGAGGGCCATCTCGTTGAGGGTCCGAAGCACCAGGGCGTCGAGGTCGGGCACCCGCGGGCACTCGTGGCACAGCTCCTCCAGGGCTTCGTCGGTGACCCGCAAAAGCTCCAGGGTCTGGCGGAAGGCGAGGTGGCACAGGTCGCGGCCGCGCTGGCGGGGGACCCTGGGGACGGTTCGGGGCATGGGGGCGGGCCTCCGCGGGGGCTTGACGCCGGGGGACGGTGCCGCCATCCTAGCCCCACCCCCCGGGGGCCGCAAGCCTGGCTGGCCGGGGGCGTCCCCCGCACCCCGACCCCGAGGCGCCATGAAGGTCCTGCTCCACGTCTGCTGCGCCCCCTGCGCGGTGGTTCCCCTGCGCCGGCTGCGGGAGGAGGGGGCCGAGGTGGACGGCCTCTACCTCAACCCCAACATCCACCCCTTCGCCGAGTGGCAGCGGCGCCGCGAGGCCCTGGAGGGCTTCGCCGCCGAGGAGGGCCTGCGCCTTCTGCCCCTGGCGCCCGAGGGCCCCGGGGAGTGGCTGCGGGCGGTCGCCTTTCGCGAGGGGGAGCGGTGCCGGATCTGCTACCACCAGCGGCTCCGGGGCGCGGCCCAGGTGGCCCGCCGGGGGCGCTATGACGCCTTTTCGTCCACCATCCTCTACAGTCGGCGGCAACAGCACGACCTCGCCGCCGAGCTCGGGGAGGCGGCAGGCCGGGAGGCGGGGGTGCCCTTCCTGTACCGGGACTGGCGTGGCGGCTGGGCCGAAGGGGTCGAGGCGTCCAAGGCCCGGGGGCTGTACCGCCAGTCCTACTGCGGGTGCCTCCTGAGCGAGTGGGAGCGCCACGGCCCCCGGCGGGAGCGGCGCGGGTGACCGGGTTCGGCAAGCTCCTGGTGGTCGTCGGCCTCGCCGTGGCGGCCCTCGGCGCGGTGCTGTGGCTCGTCGGCCGGGTGCCCTTCCTCGGGCGCCTGCCCGGGGACCTCCTCTGGGAGCGGCCCGGCTTTGCCGTGTACCTACCCCTCGGCACCTGCCTCCTGCTCTCCGCCGTCCTCTCCCTCGTCCTGTGGTGGCTGCGCCGATGATCGCCTCGGCCCACCACCCGCGCCTCAAGCGGGTCCGCCGGCTCGCGGCCGACGCCCGGGAGCGACGGGCTGAGGGGCGCTGGGTCGCCGAGGGGGTGCGCCTGGGGGAGGAGGTGGTGCGCTCCGGGGTTTCGGTGGAGCTGTGGGTGGTCGAGGAGGGGTGGGGCCGGGAGGGTGGCCGGGCGGGGGCCCTGCGGGCCCGGGCCGAGGCCCGGGGCGACGAGGTGCTGGAGGTGAAGCGCGGGCTTCTGCGGGAGCTCGCCGACACCGAGGCCCCCCAGGGGGTGCTGGCGGTGTTCGCCGCGCCGACCTGGGCGGTGGGCGAGGTCCTGGCGGGGCTCGGGCCGGTGGTGGTGCTGGACCGGGTGCAGGACCCCGGGAACCTCGGCACCATCGCCCGGTCGGCCCTGGGGGCCGGGGCGGCGGGGCTCCTCTTCACCCCGGGCTCGGTGGACCCCGGCAACCCCAAGGCCCTGCGGGCCTCGGCGGGGGCGCTGCTGGTCCTGCCCGCGGCGCGGTGCGAGGACCCCCTGGGGGTGCTGCGGGCCGCTGAGCGGCGGGTGGTCAGCACGACCGGCCGGGGGGGGGTCCCCTACGCCCAAGCCGACCTCGCCGCGCCCTTCGGCCTGGTCCTCGGCCAGGAGGGCGACGGGGTGTCCCGGGCGGCCGCGGCGGCGGCGGACCTGGCGGTGACCATCCCCATGGCCGGGGGGCTCGAGTCCCTCAACGTGGCGGCGGCGGCGGCGGTGCTCCTCTTCGAGGCGGCGCGCCAGGGGGGGCGGCGGTGAGGAAGGGGTCCATCCGGGTCGGCGCCTGGCTCGGGTTGATCGCCGCCGGAGCGTGGTGCCCGGCGCCCGCCTCGGCGCTCGTCAGCAAGGCCGAAGAGCGCCAGGTGGGGCGCCGGGTGGTGGAGGAGGTGCGCCGCGAGTTCCGGGTCCTCGACGAGCCGTACCTGCGCCTGTACCTGGCCGGGATCGGGGCCCGGGTGGCCGCGGCCATGGGGGCCCGGGAGTTCGAGGCCGAGTTCCAGGTGGTGGCCGACCCCCGGGTCAACGCCTTTGCCGTCCCCGGGGGCTACGTCTTCGTCACCTCCCAGACCATCCTCGTCTGCGGCGACGAGAGCGAGCTCGCCGGGGTGGTCGCGCACGAGGTGGGCCACGTGGAGGGGCGCCACCTCGCCCACCGCCTCCAAAAGGCCTCGGTGGTCAACCTCGCCAGCCTCGCCGCGGTGCTGGCCGGGGCCTTTCTCACCAAGGACCCCAAGGCGGGGGCGGCGGTGACCAGCTTCGCCGTGGCGGGGGCCCAGGCCAAGATGCTCCAGTACAGCCGCGAGGACGAGGAGGACGCCGACCTGCGGGCGGTGCGGGCGCTCCAGGGCGCCGACTACGACGGCTGGGGCCTGGTGCGCTTCATGGACGCGATCCGCCGGGAGTCCCCGGCCCCCGAGGGGGTGCCCGCCTACCTCTTCACCCACCCCCTGCCCGAGAACCGGGCGGCGACCCTCGCCGCGATCCTGCCCGCCGAGCCCCGCCCCCCGGCCACCCCGGCGGCCCAGGAGGGCCTGTGGCGGGCCCAGGCCCGGGTGCTCCTGGCCGATCCCCGGCCCTGGGGGCGGGCCCTCCTGGAGCGGCGGGTTACGGCCCACCCCGAGAGCCCCGCGGCCCACCTCGGCCTCGCCCTCCAGCGGCGGGCCGAGGGCCAGTTCGCCGCCGCCGTGGCGGCCCTGGAGGAGGCGGCGCGCCTCGCCCCGGACGACCCCGAGGTGGCCCACGAGCGGGCCGCCACCTGGCTGCGGCAGGGGCGGGGAGCCGAGGCGGTGGCGCTCCTGGAGGAGCTGCGGACTCGGGGCCGGGCCACCCGGCCCGCCCTCCAGGACCTGGCCTGGGCCCACCTGGAGGCCGACCGGGGCGCCGAGGCCCTGGCTGCCGTCGCCGCCCTGGAAGCCGCCGATCCCCGCTGGCCGCGGCTCGCCTACTTCAAGGGGCTCGCCCTGGGCAAGGCCGGCCGGCCCGCCGAAGGCTTCGCCCTCCTGGGCGACCACTACCGGGACGAAGGCGACCTCGACCAGGCCGCCCGCCACTACCGGGAAGCCCTCAAACGCCTGCCCCCGGGGGAGGAGAAGGGGAGGGTGGAGGAGGCGCTGAAGGGGGTGGGGAGGAGGTAGGGGGTAGGCCCTAAGGGACTTCAAGGACCTAAGGGACCTACGCCTCCTATTGGGTCCTTTATGTCCCTTTCGTCCCTTTGGTCCTATCCCCTCCCCCCCTCTTCTCTGCTACAGTCCACCCTTCCCGCCACCCCAACGAGGAGAACCGCATGCCCGTCGCCCACCGAATTCGCGAGGCCATGGAGCGCTCGTCCTGGATCCGCCGGATGTTCGAGGAGGGGGCCCGGCTCAAGGCCGAGTTTGGCGCCGAGAACGTCTTTGACTTCAGCCTCGGCAACCCCAACGTCGAGCCCCCCGAGGCGGTGCGCCAGGCCCTGCGGGAGCTCCTGGCCGAGGAGCGCCCGGGGGCCCACGGCTACATGCCCAACGCCGGCTACCCCGAGGTGCGGGCGGCGGTGGCCCGGCAGGTGGCCGCCGAGCAGGGGGCGGCGGTGGAGGGCAAGCACGTGATCATGACCGTGGGGGCCGGGGGGGCGCTCAACGCGGTCTTTCGCGCCATCCTGGAGCCCGGGGACGAGGTGGTGGTCCCCCGGCCCTTCTTCGGGGAGTACGCCTTCTACCTCGAGACCCACGGCGGCCAGCTGGTCACCGTCCCCACCTCGGAGGACTTCGACCTCTTGATCGAACCCCTGGCGGCGGCCATCGGGCCCCGCACCCGGGCCGTCCTGATCAACTCCCCCAACAACCCCACCGGCAAGGTGTACTCCCGGGCCAACCTGGAGGAGCTGCGGGGGGTGATCGAGCGCAAGAGCGCCGAGTTCGGGCGGCTGATCTACCTCTTGGCGGACGAGCCGTACCGCAAGATCGCCTACGACGGGGTCGAGGTCCCGGGGATCTTCGGGATCTTCCCCCACGCCCTGGTGTGCAGCTCCTATTCCAAGGACCTGAGCCTCCCGGGGGAGCGCATCGGCTACATCGCGGTGAACCCGGCCATCCCCGAGGTGGACGTGCTGGTGGGGGGGCTCACCCTCACCAACCGGATCCTCGGCTTCGTCAACGCCCCGGCCCTGATGCAGCGGGCGGTGGCCCGGGTGCAGGGGGTGGCGGTGGACGTCGCCTGGTACCGCCGCAACCGGGACCGCTTGTACGGGGCGCTGGTGGAGGCGGGCTACCGCTGCCACCAGCCCGAGGGGGCCTTTTACCTCTTCCCCCGAAGCCCCATCCCGGACGACGTGGCCTTCGTGGGCCTGCTCAAGGAGGAGAACATCCTCGCCGTGCCCGGCACCGGCTTCGGGGGCCCCGGCCACTTCCGCCTCGCCTACTGCTGCTCCCCCGACACCGTGGAGCGCAGCCTCCCGGGGTTTCGGCGGGCGATCGAGCGGGCCCGGGGCTAGGCGGGGCGGGGAGCCGCGCCGGTGCTCCTGGTGGACGGCCACAACCTGATCGGCCGCGCCCCGGGGCTCTCCCTGGGAAACGAGGAGGGGGCGCGGGAGGCCGTGTTGCGCCGCCTGTCGGCCTTTCGGGGGCAACGCCGGGCGGCCGTCGTCGCGGTCTTCGACGGCCCCGGCCCCGGCGCCGCCAAGGAGGCCGCCTTTGGCGCCGTGCGGGTGGTGTACGCGGGCGCCGACGGCTCGGCCGATGACGAGATCCTCAATCGCCTGGACCGGGGGAACCCCCGGGGGGCGACGGTGGTCACCTCGGACCGGCGCCTCGCCGCGGCGGCCCGGGCCCGGGGGGCCCGGGTGGAGAGCTGCGAGGCGTTCCTCGCCCGCCTCGCCCCGCCGCCCGGTCCGCCGGCCCCCCCCGAGAAGCCCGACCCCGGGGCCGGGGAGGTGGAGGAGTGGCTCCGGGCCTTCCAGGGGTCCAGGCCGGGCAGCCACAAGATCTAGTGGGGGGCTCGTAGCCAAGATACCGCCCCTGGTGTCTTTCCCTTTGCGCCCGCCCGCTGCTTCCGGTACCATCCCGCCGACCCTCCCCACCCCCAACCCCAGGCGGCGGATGAAGCTCAAGAAGCTGGAGCTGTGCGGTTTCAAGACCTTCCCCCTGCCCACCGAGCTGGTCTTCCACGACGGCATCACCGCCATCGTGGGGCCCAACGGCTGCGGCAAGTCCAACGTCATCGACGCCATCCGCTGGGTGATGGGGGAGACCAGCGCCAAGGGCTTGCGGGGCGACTCCATGGAGGACGTGATCTTCTCCGGGAGCGACGCCCGCAAGGCCACCAACCTGGCCGAGGTCACCCTCACCCTGGCGGAAGCCCAGGGGGCGCTCCCCGACCGCTTCGGCGCCTACCACGAGGTCGCCATCACCCGGCGGCTCGACCGCTCGGGGGAGAGCGACTACTTCATCAACAAGATCCCGTGCCGCCTCAAGGACATCACCGAGCTCTTCATGGACACCGGGCTCGGGCGCCGGGCCTACTCGGTGGTGGAGCAGGGGCGCATCGACGCCATCCTCTCGGCCAAGCCCCGGGACCGGCGCTTCTTGATCGAGGAGGCGGCGGGCATCACCAAGTACAAGAGCCGCAAGGACGAGGCGGTCCGGCGGATGGAGCAGACCAGCCAGAACCTGGAGCGCCTCGGGGACGTGATCGGCGAGGTCCGCCGGGAGATGAACGCCCTCAAGCGCCAGGCGGCCCGGGCCGAGGCCTTCAAGGCCCTGCGGGGCGAAAAACGGCGCTTGGAGCGCGATCTCCTGGTGGCGGCGTGGCTCGACCTCGGGCTCCGGCGGGGGGAGGCCGAGGAGCGCCTCGCCCGGCGCCAGGAGGAGGCGGCCGCGGCCCGGGCCCGTAGCGACGGCTTGGGGGCCCGGCTCGAGACCGGGCGCCTGCGCCTCTTGGACGAGGAGCGGGCGCTGGAGGCGCGCCAGCGGGGGGTGTACCACCTGCGCAGCCAGATCACCGAACGGGAGAGCCGGTTGGGCTTCTTGGACCGGGAGATCCAGGGGATGGTCGCCCGGGCGGCCCAGGCCCGGGGGGAGGCCGGGGAAGCCGAGGCTCGGGCCGCCGCCCTCGCCGCCGAGCTCGCCGCCCTGGCCGAGGAGCGGCGCCAGGTGGCCGCCCGCATCGAGGGCCGCGCGGGGGTGGTGGCGGCCCTGGCCGCCGAGCACCGGGAGGCGGTGGGGCGGGAGGCGGACTTTGCCGCGGCCCTGGAGCGGGAGCGCCGGGGGGTCCTCGCGGCCCTGGGGGAGCTCACCCGCAACGGCCACGGGCTCGACCACGCCCGACGGCAGCGAGAAGAGGCCCTCCGGCGTCTGGAGGGCATGGGACGGCACCAGGCCGACGTGGCGGCGAAGCTACGGGACCTGGAGGCCGAGACCCTAGGCCGGGGGGCGGAGCTCGCCGCCGCCGAGGGCGCCCGGGACGAGCTCCGCCGGGAGCGGGCGGCCCTGGAGGAGGCGGTCAAGGCCGCCCGGTCCCGGCGGGCCGGGCGGGCCCGGGAGGTGGAGGAGGCCCGCCGGGGGCTTTCCACCGACCAGTCGCGCCTCCAGGGGCTAGAGCAGCTCCGGGACAGCCGGGAGGGGTACGGCGCGGGGGTGCGGGCCGTCCTGGAGGACGCCCGCCGCACCGGCCAAAACGGGGTGCACGGGGTGGTGGCCGACGCCATCGCCGCCCCGGCGGAGTACGAGGCGGCCCTGGAGGCGGCCCTGGGGGAGCGGCTCCAGTCGGTGATCGTGGCGGGCGGGGCCCGGGCCGTGGCGGCGGTGGGGCACCTCAAGGCGAAGCGGGCCGGCCGGGCGACCTTCGCCCCCCTGGGGCTGCGGGCCGCCGCGCCCATCGCCTCCCCGGCGGGAGCCGGCAGCCGGGGGCGGCTCCTGGACCTGGTGGAGGTGGCCCCGGCGTACGTCCAGCTCGCCCAGGGCCTTTTGGCCGACGTGTACGTGGTGGAGACCCTGGAGCAGGCGCTGGGCCTATGGGAGGGGGGAGCCGGGGCCACCCTGGTCACCCTGGGGGGGGAGGCGGTGAGCCCGGCTGGGGTGATCTCCGGGGGCGTCGGCAAGGGGGACGGGGCCGGCCTCCTGCGCCAGAGCCGCGAGATCCGCGAGCTCCGCCAGGGGGTCGCCGCCCGCGCCGCGGCCGTGGTCGGCCTGGAGGCGGGGCTCGCCGAGCTCGACGGCGAGATCGAGGCCCTGGGGGCCCGCCTGGAGGAGGCCCGGGACGAGGGGCACCGGCGGGACCTCCAGGTGGTCCACCTGGCCAAGGACCTGGCCCAGCTCCGGGAGCGGAGGGAGCGCCTGGAGGAGCGGCGCGAGGCCCTGGAGCTCGAGCGGGAGGACCTGGGGGAGGCGGCCGAGCGGTTCGGCGGCGAGGTGGCGCGGCTGGAGGCCGAGCGGGTCGGCCTCGCCGCGGCCCAGGGGGAAGCGGAGGCTCGGGTGGCGGCGGTGACCGAGGCGGTGGCCCGGGCCCGGGAGGAGGTCCGGGCGGCCCAGGCGGTGCTCACCCGCCACCAGGTGGAGGACGCCGGGGACCGCCAGCGCCAGGAGGGGCTCGCCGAGCGGCTCCGGGCCGGCAGCACCAGCCGGGAGCACGTGGTGCGCCGGGCGGAGAAGCTGCGGGGCGAGGGCGCGGAGCTGGAGGGGGCGCTGGGGGGTAAGGGGGAGGAGCTCGCCCGGGTCCGCCGCGAGCTCGAGGTGCTCGGGGTCGAGCTCGGCCGGCAAGAGGCCGGGGTGGGGGAGCTGGCGACCCGCCTGGACGGGGTCCGGGGCGAGCTGACCGCCGAGGAGAAGGCCGCCGCCCAGGCCCGGCGGGAGGGGGACGAGGCGGCCCGCCGGCTCAACGAGGCGGAGCTCGGGGCCCGGGAGCTGGAGCTGATGGGCCACGCCCTGGCCGAGCGGTGCCGGGAGCGGCTGGCGGTGGACCTGGGGGCGGAGGCGACGGCCGGGACCTCGGAGGGCTTCGACCCGGCCGTAGCCGAGGCGCGGGTCCGGGTGCTCGAGGCCGAGCTCGCGGGCTTTGGGGAGATCAACCTCCTGGCCATCGAGGAGTTCGCGGACCGCAAGGAGCGCTTCGAGTTCCTGGAGACCCAGCGCCGGGACCTGGAGGAGAGCCTGGCCGCCCTCAAGCAGGCCATCGCCCGGATCAACCGGGTGTCCCGGGAGCGGTTCGCCGAGACCTTCGAGAAGGTGCGGGACACCTTTCGGGACCTCTTCCCCCAGCTCTTCCGGGGCGGCGAGGCGGAGCTTCTGCTCACCGACGCCGACGACCTGCTGGAGACCGGGGTGGAGATCGTCGCCCGGCCCCCCGGGAAGCGGCCCCAGCACATCGGGCTTCTCTCCGGCGGCGAGAAGGCCCTCACCGCGGTGGCCCTGATCTTCGCCATCTTCCTGGTGAAGCCGAGCCCCTTTTGCATCCTCGACGAGGTGGACGCGCCCCTGGACGAGGCCAACATCGGGCGCTTCAGCGAGCTGCTGCGCACCATGGCGGGGGCGAGCCAGTTCTTGCTGATCACCCACAACAAGTCGACCATGGAGGCGGCGGACCACCTGTACGGGGTCACCATGGGGGAGCCGGGGATGAGCAAGATCGTCTCGGTGCGGCTGACCGAGGAGCGGCCCGCCGAGGCGGCGTGACGCTTGTCGGGGTTTTGGGGGTGTGATACCAGTCTCGGCACGATACGACCCGAGCGCGAGGAGGTGCGGCATGGCGGAGGAGGGGAAGGCGGGGGCCGGGGGCGGGGGGCACCTGCCGCCGGTGGACTTTTCGGGCTTCGCCCTGGGGCTCGGGCAGATGGCCCTGGTGCACCTGGGGGAGGTGGCGGACCCGAGCACCGGGGAGCGGGCGGCCGACCCCGCCCAGGCGCGGTACTCCATCGACATCCTGGATATGCTCGAAGAGAAGACCCGGGGCAACTTGACCGCCGAGGAGGCAGAACTCCTCCGGGTGCTCCGCAGCGAGCTCAAGCTCAAGTACGTGCGGGTCGTTAGGTAACCGGGGGGATTGGCCCCTGGTTCGGCGGCGACGCGGCCGCGAGGAGGAAGACCATCCCGGGTCCCGTCGCCTGGCGCCGGTTGGCGCTCGCCATCGCGATCGGTGTCTTCGTCGCGGGGAACGCCCCGGCGGCGGCACCGCGCCCGGGGGAGGGCGACGAGCGGGTCCGGGGTGGCTACGCCGACATGGTTCCCCGCGCCGCGGCCCTTCTGGCCCAGGCCGAGGCGGCCCCGGACGGGGCGACTGCCCGAGCCCTGGTGGCGGCGGCGGTGGAGGCGGCCCCCGGGGACCCCCGGGTCCGGGTCGCCCGGGCCCGGGCGGCGCTCTTGTCGCCCCTGGAGCCCCGGGTGGCGGCGACCGAACTGGTGGCGGCC
>JBBIIA010000147.1:0-10740 GCA_037446775.1 Deltaproteobacteria bacterium | reverse complement strand
CCCGCCCGTTACCCCCCCTCCCCCGCCCGGGCCACCACCGGTCGCCACTCCCCGTCGGTGCCCAGGGTTTCGCACGGCCGAAAGGACGCCTTGTAGGCCATCGCCCGGGAGGCTTCGACCCAGTAGCCCAGGTAGTAGGCGGATAGCCCCAGGGTCCGGGCGAGGCGCAGCTCGGCGAGGCAGCTGAAGGTGCCGAGGCTGCGGCGCCCCTGGTCGGGGTCGAAGTAGAAGTAGACGGTGCTGAGCGCGGTGGGAGTGAGGTCGCAGATGCCCACCGCCAGGAGGCGGCCGGCCGGGTCCCGGTAGCACATCTCGATGGTATCGGTGGGGGACCGGTACAGGAAGGCCGCCAGCTCCTCCCACTCCCCGTCCATGGTGCCGTCGTGGCGGGCGGCCAGGTAGCGGGCGTAGACGCCGTGCTTCTCGGGGGTGAGGGAAGGCCGGCCCACGGCCAGGCGCAGGTCGCGGTTTCGCCCCAAGACCCGGCGCTGACTTCGGCTCGGCGCGAAGCCCGCCACGGGGGTGCGCAGGGGGACGCAGGCGCGGCACCCCGGGCACACCATCTGGTAGAAGACGTCCCCGGAGCGGCGAAACCCCGCGTCGAAGAAGGCCTGGAGGGCGGCCGGCGGCATCTGGACGCAGCGGAACCCCCGGCTCACCCGGACCCGCCCGGGGAGGTAGGGGCACGGCTCGGGGTCGCTCGCGGTGACCGCCGCGCCGAGGGGCACCGGGAGCCCGGGATACCAGCTCACGGTCTGGGGCCCCACGGCGCGGCCCCCTAGGTCGCCGCCCCGATCACAGCTTGTGGTTGCGCAGGACCTTGAGGGCGCTGGCCACCAGTACCTGCTCGTCGGCCTTGATGGCGCCCACCACCTCCACCTCGTCCCCCACCACCGGCTGGGGCCCGGCAAAGCGCACCGGCAGGTAGAACTTCTCGCAGTTGGGGGACTTGCAGGCGAGCTCCGCGCGGTCCATCAAGCCGATGACGGTGGCGTCGACCCGGCTCACCCCGGCCATCACCCCGATGACCTTCACTTTGCCCTTGAAGGCGCTGGGGTCGCCGCGCAGGTCGTTGACGTTGAGGGGCGGCGCCCCCCCCAGGAGGTTGAGAGTGACGATAACGGCGGCGATCAGGGCGGCCACGCCGAGGCCGGCGATGGAAAGGACGGTCTTGCGATTCATGGGGGTCTCCCGTGGTGGTAGGCGAAAGGGCCGCGGGCGAAGGCCGCAGCGGTCTCCCAGGGGCTGCCGAGGGCGAGGGGTCAGGCGGCTCGGGGGGGGTGGTCCAGGGGGGGAACCACGGCTTGGGGCCGCAGGGGCCGGACCAACCCCGCCAGCCCGGCGACCACCTCCGGGGTGAACCCCGCCGCGCCGGCCACCGTGGGCAAGACGGCCCCGCTCCAAGAGGCGCAGCAGGGGGCGGCGTCGGCTTCCCCCCCCGCCGGGGCCTCGCCGCCGCAGCACCCGGCGGCCGCGAGGGGAGGCGCCGAGAACCCGGCCACCAGGGACGGGGCGGCCGCGGCGCAAAAGGCGAGGAGCACGAGGAGGGCGACGAACCGAGACATGAGCAAAAGAGTACGGAGCCCGCCCCTCCGGGTCAACCGCTTTCGGCGCACCGCTTTCGGCGCCCCGGGGCCCGGGCCACCGGCGTTCGCGCTGCTCTCCATCGCAAGCAAGGGAAATCGGTGACTCCCGCCGCGGTTTTTGGTACGTTCCGGGAGCCTTTCGTACCATCACGTGGGGGAGCCCCCTCCCCGCACCGCCCTCGGGTGCCATGACCTCGACCTTGCGCCGCGCCCCCACCCTGAGAGTGGACGGCGACACCATCCGCCAACTCCGGGAGGAGAAGGGCCTCACCCAGCTGTACGTGGCCGAGGTGGCCCGCGTCAGCGTGGACACGGTGAGCCGCTGGGAGAACAACCGCACCCCCGGGGTGCGCCGGGAGAACGTGGAAGCCCTCGCCGAGGCCCTGGGGGTAGCGGTGGACGCCCTGGTGCTCGCCGACCAGGACGCCGCCGACCCCGGGGACACCGCCGAGCTTCCCGCCCCGGGCCGCCGCGCCTGGCCTGCGGCGCTCCTGGGGGCGGCCGTCGGCGCGGCGACGGCGCTGGTGGGGGTCACCCTGGTCCAGCGGGCCCGAGCGCCCGCCGAACTTCCCCCGGCCCTCCCCGCCCTCCACGCCGAGCGGCGGCTCCCCCCCTACACCCCCCCCGCTACCGAGGTTCCGGTCACCGTGGAGGTGCGCGCCGCCGAGGGGAGCGGGGCCCGGGTAGTCCTGCGGGAGACCCTCCCCCCGGGGTGGGCGTTTGCCGGGTCTTCCACACCCCCCGACCACGGGCCTGGGCCCGAAGGGACCCTCAAGTGGATCCTCCCCCTGGAGCGGGGCACCGCCCGGGTCGCCTATCTGGTCCAAGCCCCCGCGGACGGGCCCGAGGGCTCCTTCCACCGCTTCCTGGGGGAGATCGTCCCCCCCGAGGCCGACGCGACCCCGGTGGCCGTGCGCGGGGAGGCGCGCATCGACCTGGAGTACGTCCACTGGGCCGACCAGGACGCGGACTTCCAGGTCAGCGACGGGGAGGTCCTGGCCGCCTTGGAGCGCCTGGAGGCCGCCCGGGGGCTCCAGGGCCTGGACCCCGCCGACATCCGCAGCCTGTGGGGCGCCCCCCAGTACACCTGGGACCGGGCCCTGGGCCGCTTTCGGCCGCGCTAGGGGGGAAGAGATGGGGCGGCCTCGGAACGGCCACGGAGAGCGACACGATGCGCGAGGCTCGGGCGATGCGCTGGGTCCGGTGCCTGCCTCGGCGGTGGTCGGCAGGGCCGCCTTACGACGGCTCCGGAAAGGCCCGAGCGAGGAGTCGATCCAGGGGCACGGCGTCCTGAAAGAGGGCCCGAGCCGCCTCCAGGTCGTACTCGGGGCACCGCTCCAGGAGCTCGGCCGCCCGGTCCCGCACCTGCTCGGCCTCGAGGCGCCGCAGCTCGCCCCAGGGGACGTCGGCGACCCACGCCACGTGGAGGTCTTCGTCCAAGAGGGTCACCTTGAGGCGCTCCTGGGCGGCCAGGAGCCCCAGGGCTTCGTCGTCGCCGGGATCGCTCGGGTCGAAGTACAGCTCGCCGGCCAGCTCGCCGACCCCCGGCGCCTCCGCGCGCAGGACCAGGCAGACCGCCGGGCCCCGGGCGGTGGCCTCGACCACCCAGCCCACCGCCACCGGGGCCTCCGCCGCCTTGAGCCCCCCGAGGAGGTCGGCGGTGGCCTTGACCACCAGCACCGCCTCCGGGCCACGGCCGAGGTCGAGGGGGAGACACACGGCCGCGAAGGGCAGGGTTTCGAGGAGTCCTTTGAGTTCGTCGCTCAGCTGCACGGGGGCCCTCCGGGGACGCTCGGCGCCCGCCCCGGGGGCAGGTGGCGCCGGAAGAAGGAAGACAGGACGGCCGAGAACTCCCGCGCCCGGCCGAGACACAGGAAGTGGTCCCCCCCGGGGAGCACCACCCCCTCGGCCCGGGGCGCCCCCGCCAGCCACAACGCCTGGTGGGTGGGCGGCGCCAGCCAGTCCCGGCTGCCGCCCAGGGCCAGGAGCGGCGGGGCGAGCTCCCCGAGTCGGCCCCGCAGGTCGAGCCGGGCCAGGGCCCGGTACAGGGCGAGCAGGGTCGGCCGGTGGGCCCGCGCCGTCATGTCCGCCGCCTCGGCACGGTGCCCGGGGTCGCCGGCGTGGCGCTCCACCCCCCACCGGACCGAGCGCTGGAAGAGCTCCATGGCGTGCCGGCGGCCGAGCCCGGCGAAGGCCGCGGCCACCAGGCGCCGCCCGCCCCGGCCCCAGACCGGGGAGGAGCAGCAGACGGCCACCGCCGCCACCAGGTCGGGGTGGCGCAGGGCCAACAGGGTGGCGACGCTGCCCCCCATGGAGTACCCGGCGACCCCGGCGGGGCCCCACCCGCGGCTACGCCACTCGGCGGCGACCCAGTCGGCCAGGGCCTCGGGAGTGGCTACTCCCGCCCGCGGCGGTTCGCGCCCAAAGCCCGGGAAGTCCGGCGCCCACACCCCCCCGAGGGGGGCGAGCGCCGGGAACTGCAAGGACCACATCCGGTGATCCACCCCGAGACCGTGCAGGAGAACGACGGTCGGCGGGGCTGATCCCCGGTCGCCGCAAGGAGGCTCGACGCCCATGAAACCCATCCTCTCCCTGACGCTCCTCGCTGTCCTCGCCGCCGCCCCCGCCCCGGCCGCCCCCCTCCCGGTCACGGCGGGCACGGTGCGGGTGGGGGACCAGGCCCCCGGATTCATCCTCAAGACCGTGACCGGGGGGTCCCTGTGCCTGAGCGAGGTCCTCGGGACCCGCCCGGTGCTCCTGGTATTTTGGAGCTACTTCTGCTTTCCGTGCCAGCGCGAGCTCCCGGAGCTCGACGCCGTGTACCGCGAGGTGGGGGACGACGCCCTGCGCATCATCGCCGTCAGCCTCGACGGGCCCCAGTACGACAACAAGATCCTGCCCTACCTGACCGAGAAAGGTATCACATTCCCCAACACCTACGACACCGAGACCGAGGAGTTCTTCGAGGTCGCGGAGCGCTACGGGGTCGTCGGGACCCCCACCTCCTTCCTCATCGACGTCCAGGGACGGGTGCGCTTCATCCACCTCGGCCGCCTCGACCCCGCGGTGTTGCGGGCGCTTCTAGCGGGCATCCGCGACCCCAGCTTCTGCCCCGAGATCATCAAACCCCCGCCCACCCCGGCCCAGTGACCGAGGAACGCGACCCGTGACCCGCCTCGACGCCCTGCTGCGCACCCTGGTGGAGCTGGGGGGCTCCGACCTCCACGTGAGCGCCGGCGCCCCTCCGGCCTTCCGCGTCAACGGCGCCCTCCAGCGAACCCGCCACGGGCCCCTGGACCCGGACGACGTCCAGGACCTCCTGTACGAGGCCCTGTCGGAGGACGAGATCGCCGCCCTGGAGGAGACCCGAGACCTGGACTTCGGGTACGGGCTGGAGGGGGTCGCCCGCTTCCGCGGCAACGTCTACTGGCACCGCAAGGGGCTGGCGGCGACCTTTCGCTGCATCCCCTCCTCGGTCCCCACCCTGGAGGCCCTCGGCTTCCCCCCGGTGCTCGCCCGGCTGGCCCTGCTGCAAAAGGGGCTGGTGGTGGTCACCGGCCCCACCGGGAGCGGCAAGAGCACCACCCTGGCGGCGATGATCCAGCGCCGCAACGCCGAGCGCGCGGATCACATCATCACCCTGGAAGATCCCCTGGAGTTCCTCCACGAGGACCTGCGGGGCCTGGTGCACCAGCGCGAGGTGGGGCGCCACGCCGGCTCCTTCGCCCGGGGCTTGCGGGCGGCCCTCCGGGAAGACCCCGACGTGCTGCTGGTGGGGGAGATGCGGGACCTGGAGACCATCGGCCTCGCCCTCACCGCCGCCGAGACCGGCCTACTGGTGCTCGCCACCCTCCACACCCAGAGCGCCGCCAAGACCGTGGACCGGATGATCGACGCCTTCCCCGCCGATCAGCAGCCCCAGGCGCGCTCCATGCTCGCCGAGAGCCTCCAGGGGGTCGTCGCCCAGGTGCTCCTGCGCCGGGCCGACGGCCGCGGCCGGCTGGCGGGACTCGAGGTGCTGGTGAGCTCCCCCGCCATCTCCCACCTGATCCGGGAGGGCAAGACCTACCAGATCCCGTCCCTGGTGCAGACCGGCCGCAAGGAGGGGATGCAGCTCCTGGACCAGCACCTGTTGGAGCTCGCCACCACCCAGGCGATCACCCCGGAGGAGGCCCTGCGCTACGCCCAAAACAAGGCGCTCTTCGAGCGCCTGGCGAAACCCCGGTGAGCGGCGGGCGCCCCGTGGACCGCATGGGAGACGTCCTGCGCCGGGCCGGGCTCTTGGACGACGGGGGGCTTAGGCGGGCCCTGGACCGCCAGCGGGTCCAACCGGGCCGCCTCGGCACCCACCTCTTGGCCCTCGGGCTGATCACCGAGGAGGACCTGGCCAAGGCCCTGGCGATGCACCACCGGGTGCCTCCCTTCCTCCCCTCCCTGGCCCCCGCCGATCCCGCCGCCGCGGCCCGGGTCCCCCGGGAGTTGATGCGTCGCCTGCGGGCGGTCCCGGTGGCCTGGGACGAGGAGCGGGCGCTGCTGGTGGTGGCCGCCGCGGATCCCGGCAACCTCGCCGCCTCCGACGAGCTCCGCTTCGCGGCGGGGGCCCGGCGGGTAGCCGTCCAGGTCACCCCCGACGCGGTGGTGGACCGGCTGATCCGCCGCCACTGCGACGGGGTGGACGAGGAGCCGGCGGCACCCCGGGAGCTCTCCCCCGAGGCCGCGGAGCCCACCGCTCCCCGGCCCGTCCGCGACCGGCGCGAGGCCCTCCTCGGCGACCCCGACCCCAAGCGGCGCCGGGCGTTGGCCGCCCTCCTGGAGGCGGCCGGGTACCGCCCCACCCGGGCCGAGACCCCCGGGGAGCTCCAAGCCCTCCTCGGGAAACGGCCGGGGACCCCGGCCTGGGTTCACGAGGCGTGGGCCGACCCCGAACTGCCCCCCGGGGCCACCGTTTACGACGACCCCCTCGCCGCCCTCGGGGAGCGCCGAGCCCACCGGCTCCTACGGGCCGAGGCCGAAGCACTGGCCCAGGAGGCGGCCCGGGTCGCCCTGGGCGCCGACGCCGCGGGGGCCCGCCGGGCGCTCGCGGTCCTACGCCTCCTCGCCGGGCGGCACGGGGTGGGCGGTCCCTCCGCCGACGCCCTGGAGCTCCGGGGCTGGCGCGCCGCCCTGGGCGGTTGGCAGCTCCCGGACCCGGGGGACGCCCTGGAGGGCCAGGAGCTCCTCGCGGCGGTCGCCGCCTACCACCGGGCCGTGGCCCGGGGCGCGAGCCCCGCCCAGGCGGCGGAGGCGGTGCGAGGGGACCGGACCCTGGACCCGGGGGCCGTCATCAGCCTCTTGCGCTGGGCGGTGGGGGCCCGGCTCCTCGAGCGCCTCGACGCCCGGCGACCGCTGACCACCCTCTTCCCCCCCGGGCGGGAGCCCGCCGAGCTCCTCCGGCACCTGACCCAGGCCGGCTGGTCGGTGGCGCCCCACCTCGGCCCCGGGGCCGCCCCCGGCGCGGTGCTCGCGGCCCTGGAGCCGGGGCTCACCCTGCTGGAGCAGTGGGCGGCGGCGGCTTCGGGCATCGCGCGGCCCCCGGTCTTCCTCCTCGCCGAGGGCGCCTCGGAACCCGACACCATGTACGCCCTGCGCCTCGGCGCCGAGGACGTCTTCGCCCCGGGCACCCACCCCGCAGTGATCGAGACCAAGCTCGAGCGCGCCGCGGCGCGCACGGCCCCTGGCGCCGGGCTGGTCACCGGCAACCTGCGGGACCTGGGCCTCGCCGAGCTGGTCCAGGTCCTGGCCGGCGGCGGGCGCTCCGGGGCGCTCCGGGTCGAGGGCCCGGCGGGGGTTGGGGAGCTGTGGCTGGTGGAGGGGCGGATCGCTGACGCCCGCACCCCGGGGGCACGGGGTGAAGAGGCCCTGTACGAGATGATCGGCTGGGCCGAGGGCGCCTTCCGCATCGATCCGGCGGGCCGGCCCGGCGCCGAGACCATCCACGGGAGCACCGAGGGGCTCCTCATGGAGGGCTTCCGCCGCCTCGACGAACGCCGCCGCCAGGAGGGGCCGGGGTGACCGCCGCCGCGCCGAGCGCCGCCTGGCTGGTGAAGACCGAGCCCGGGGAGTACGGCTGGGCCGACCTCGCCGCCGCCGGCTACGGCCGGTGGGACGGGGTCCGCAACGCCCTGGCCCAGCGCCACCTGGGCGCCATGGCCCCGGGGGACGCAGTCTTCGTCTACCACACCGGCCGACAGCGGGCCGTAGTTGGGGAGGCGCGGGTGGTCGACACCCCCTACCCCGACCCGGGCGCGGCCAACCCCCGGCACCTGGCCGTGGACCTGGTCCCGGTGGGGCCCCTGGCCCGGCCGGTCCCCCTCGCCGAGCTCCGCGCCGACCCCGCCTTCGTCGGCTCGCCCCTGCTCGCCCAGGGGCGGCTCTCGGTCGTCCCCCTCACCGCCGAGCAGGCCCAACGGCTGGTCGCCCTCGCTGCCGGGGCGTAAGCCGGACGCGAGCGGCGCCTCCCCTCTTTGGAGCTACTCCATGGCCTTTCCGCCCCTCTTCTACCGCTGGCGCCCCCACCCGTGGCACGGCCTGGACGCCGGCCCCCGACCGCCCCACCTGGTGCACGCCTACATCGAGATCACCCCCTTCGACCCGGTGAAGTACGAGCTGGACAAGGTCACCGGCTACCTGCGGGTCGACCGCCCCCAGCGCTCCTCGTCCCTGCCCCCAACCCTGTACGGCTTCATCCCCCGGACCTACTGCGGCACCCGGGTGGCCCGCCTGATGCCCAACGCCTTGCGCGGCGACCAGGACCCCCTGGACATCTGCGTCTTGAGCGAACGCCCCATCGCCAAGGCCGAGGTGATCCTGCCGGCCCGGGTGGTGGGGGGGCTGCCCATGCTCGACGGCGGGGAGGCGGACGACAAGATCATCGCCGTGCTGGAGAACGACAATCTGTGGGGGCAGGTCGAAGACCTCTCCGACCTGCCGTCGGTGCTGGTGGAGCGGTTGCGGCACTACTTCAGCACCTACAAGCTGGTGCCGGGGGAGGTCTCCCAGGTCTCGATCGCCGCGGCGTACGGCCGCGGCCACGCCGCCCAGGTCATCGAGGCGGCCCTGGCCGACTACCGGGAGGAGTACGGAGAGTGAGCGCCCCCACCCCGTCCCCCGCCGCCGCCTGGCGGGCCCTGGCCGCCGGGTGCGCGGCCATCGCCGGCCCGGGCGCCCTGATCTTCGGCTTCCCGGGCGTGGCGGCGCCCCACTGGCAGGCCGCCTTTGGGGCGAGCCGCGCCGCGGTGGGGGCCACCCTCTTTTTCGTGCTGGCGGCGGTGGGGGGCCTGATGTTCTTCGTCGGCCGCTGGCAGGAGCGGTGGGGCACCCGGCGGCTGGTCCTGGCGGGCGCGCTCCTCGCCGGTACGGCCATGGGGCTCCTGGCGGTGGTGCCGGGGATGGTCGGGGTGTACCTGTGGGCCTTCACGGTGGGGGCGGCCTCCTGCTTCGTCTACCTGCCGACCCTCACCGCCGCCCAGCTGTGGTGGCCCCACCGCCGCGGCCTCGCCTCCGGCCTGGTCAACCTGGCGTTTGCCGGGTCGGCGGCGCTCCTGGCGCCGGTCTTCGGCTCCCTGCTGGCGACGATCGGCTACCGGGGGACCAGCCTCGCCCTAGCCCTGGGCGCCGTGGCGGTGGGCGTCGCGGCGGCGCGCTTCGTGACCCGGCCGCCGGCGCCGCCCCCGTCCCCCACCTCGGGCACCCCGCCTCCCCTGCCCTCCCTCACCCCGCGCCAGGCCGCGGGCACCCGAAGCTTCTGGCTGCTGTGGGCGGCGTGGGCGTGCCAGGGCGCCGGCGGCATCGCCATGGTGGTCTTGGCCACCACCGTCGGCCGGCTGAAGGGCTTCGAGGCGGAGGCGTCGGTGGGGCTGTTGATGGCCTTTAGCGTCGGCAACGGCGCGAGCCGCCTCGCCATGGGCGGCCTCTCGGATCTGGTCGGCCGCGCCGCCACCCTCGGGGCGGCCTTCGCCGCCGCCGGCCTCGCCTACCTGCTCCTGCCCCAGGCGACCGGGCCAGGCCTGACCGCCGCCCTGGTGGCCACCGTGGGGGTGGCCTTTGGGACCCTCTTCGCGGTCTCCGCCCCCCTGGCCGTGGAGTGCTTCGGGCCGGCCCACTTCGGGGCGGTCTTCGGCCTGGTATTCACCGCCTACGGTTTCGTCTCGGGGGCCCTGGGGCCGTGGCTGAGCGGCTACCTGCTCGACGCCAGCGGCGGCCACCTGGGGGTGGTGTGCGGCTACCTGGGGGCGCTGTGCCTGGTCGCCGCCGCCCTGGTGCTCGGGGTGCGACCGCCGGTCCGCCCGGGCTGAGGCGCCGCCGCGCCTCCCCGCCCCCGGGGCGCCGTGGCCCGGTACACCACGTGGCGCAGGCCGCCCCGGCCGGGCCGGTCGACGGCGACCGTGAAGCCCGCGCCCCGCAGGCGCTTCTCGAAGCCGGCGTCGGGGTTTTCGCCCCACACGGCAAAGACCCCGCCGGGGCTCAGGGCGGCCCGGGTGCGCTCGATGGCGCCCCGGCCGTAGAGGGGGTCGTCCCGCTTGTCGGTGTGGGCGCCCGGGCCCTCGTACAGATCCAAGACGACAACGTCGAAACGGCCCTCGTCCCCCCCGCTGGCGGCGCGGCGGATGACCGCGGCCACGTCGGCGATCTCGATGGCCACCCGCCGGTCCTCCGCCGCTCGCCCGGTCAGGGCGGCCAGGGGACCGCGGCACCACCCGACCACCACCGGGTTGAGCTCGGCCACCACCACCCGCCCGGTGGGGGGCAGGGCGTCCAGGACGGCGCGCAGGGTAAACCCCATGCCGAGGCCCCCGACCAGGACCCGGGGACCCCGCCGCCCCCCCAGCCCCCGGCAGGCGACCTCCCCCAGGGCCGCTTCCGACCGGTGGGCGGCGCTGCTCATCAGCACCCGGCCCGCCACGGTGATGAGGAAGTCGCGCTCGCCGCGCTGGCGCAGCTCGAGGGCGCCCTCGGGGGTGGGCACGCTGTCCAGGGTGAGCCACGGTTGGGCCATGGGAACCTCGCGCCGGAAGAGGGGCTAGGCCCCGCTCAGCGGGGGCCGCGGGGCCGAAAGCGCCGCACGCCCGGGGAACTCCCCGGGCGGCCGCCCCCGGGGGCGGCGGGTGCCGCCGCG
>JBBIIA010000146.1:0-10847 GCA_037446775.1 Deltaproteobacteria bacterium | reverse complement strand
GGGCGTCGGCGCTGCCGCTGCGGGACCCGGGGTGGGCTTGGCGGCGGGGGCCGGAGGGGCGGGCTTGGCCGCCGGGGGCCGGGCCTCCAGGGCGGCCAAGCGGTCCGCGAGGGCTCCTACCCTGCCTTCCAGGTCTCCGACCTTGGGGGCCTTGGCGCTGGCGCGCTCCAGGGCTTCGGCGCGCCCCTCGAACTGCGCGACCTGCTTGGCGAGCTCCTCCACCCGCTGGCCCAGGTCGGCGATCCGGCGCCCCGCTTCCGGGTCGGGCGCTGGAGCCCGCGTCTCGGCGGCTGCCCGCTCCAGGCGCAAGAGCTTGGCGTTCAAGTCGTCGATGCGTCCGCCCTGCTGGCGCAGATCCTGTTCGGTGACCGTGCACGACGCCAAGAGCAGCAGGAGGGGGGAAGCGACCAGCAGCGCTCGGCCGGGTCGGCGGTGGGAAGGCATCAACGGACCTCCACGAACTCCGCCCGGCGGTTCTTGGCCCAGGCCGCCTCGGTCCCGCTCGGATCGAGGGGGACCTCCTCGCCGTAGCTCACCGTGGTCATCCGATTGGGGTCCACCCCGAGATCCATCAAGTACTGGAACGCGGCCTTGGCCCGGCGCTCTCCGAGGGCCAGGTTGTACTCAGTGGTGCCGCGCTCGTCGCAGTGCCCTTCGACCCGGATCCGCATCCCGGGGTTCGCCGTGAGGTACTGGGCGTTTTGGGTCATGACCTCCCGGGCCTCGGCGGTGATGGTCGACTGATCGTAGTCGAAGTGCACCCGCTGGAGGCTGGAGGACGTTGCCTGGCTCAGCCCGGCGCCTTCCACGGGTTGGCGGGGTGCTGGCTCCGCCGCTGCCGTCTGGACCGGGGCGGCCTCGCTCACCGGCGGCGTCTCCGGCCGCGTCTCCGGCGGCACGGCCATGGGGGTCTCCCGCACGGGTGCCCGATACACCGGGGACGGCCGAGCGGTAGCCTCCGGGGCCACTACCGTCGGCTTCTGGCTGACTTGCCCCTCCTGTCGCACCTGCTTCTCGGCGCACCCGGACGTAAGCAGAGCGGCCGTCAAGGCCAGGGGCACCGCCAAGGACCAGCAAGACGATCGCTTCATGGATGACTCCTGTTCGGCTCCCAGCAGACGTGGGAGAGTCACGTTGGTTGGCTTCACGGGGCGTCGAAGCGCGGGGACCAGGATGGCTGGGCGGCGACCTCGCCCGGGGGAGAGACCCGGCGGAATTCACCGCTCCCCAGGCGCAGGACGTACACCGCGCTCTGCCCCTCGCGGGTGGAGGTGACGGCGAGGAAGCGGCCATCGGGGGACCAACTCGGATCGTAGGTGTCCCGGGGGCCGAAGGTGACCTGGCGCACCTGGCGCCCCTCGGGGTCCACCGTGTAGACCTGGAAGACGCCGCGCTCGTCTTTGCCGCTGAAGGCGATCAGGTCACCCCGGGGGGACCAGTCGGGGTCGCCGTTGTGGGTCCCGGACACCGTGATCCGCCGCGCTTCCCCGCCGTCGCTCCCCATGACGAAGAGATGCGGGTTCCCCAGCCGGTCGGAGACGAAGGCGATGCGCTTGCCGTCCGGAGACCAGGTGGGGGCGACATCGATGGCTAGGTTCTGGGTGAGGCGAACGGTCTTCCGGGTCTCCTTCTCCATGCGGTAGATCTCGGCGTTGCCTTCGTCCGAGAGGACCAGCAGGAGGTCCTTGCCCTCCGGGGAGTCGCGCCCGGCGAGGTCGATGCCCTTGCGTCGGGACACCACCCAGTTCTTCCAGGTGGAGAGGTCCAGCAGGTAGAGATCGGGGTCTCCGAGGAGATAGGAGGTGTAGTACAGATAGCGGCCATCCCGGGACCAGCCCGGGTTGAGGGCCAGGGAGCCGGCCCGGGTCAAACGCAGGGGCCCGTAGCCGTCCATGTCCACGAGGGCGAGCTCCTTGGCCTTCCCCGCTTGGACCACGTACGCGATCTTGGTCCCAAACGGCCCCGCCGCCCCGGTGAACTCCTCCAGGACCGTGTTGGCGAACATGTGGGCGATGGCCCGGGCCTCGGACACGGGCGCTTCGTAGTGCCGGCCGAAGAGGGGTTGGCGGCGGAGCACGTCGTGGGCCCACAGGTCCACGGCGAGGGAGTCCCCGGTGCGGGTCACCTGCCCCTTGACCAGGACCTCGGCCCCCACGGCGTGCCAGTCGGTGTACGCCCCGGCGTCCGGATGCACCGGGGCCCGGGCGGAATCCTCCAGGAACCCAGCGGGGTTGAGGACTTCGAAGAGTTCGGCGATGCCCAGGTTTGCCCGCAGGATGCCGGCGATCTCCCCCGCCGACTGGCTGGCCAACCCTTCGCTTTTGAGCGTGGGGACCGCCAGGGGAAGCCGCCGCAGACCGGGCGCGTTGATGTCGAGGTACACCTTGGCGTCGGCGGTCGCGCCCACGGCGAGGGCAAGGGCGACCAGCCACGCGGAAAGGGCCAAACGGTAGGGAGAGTTCAGGGCTCTTCTCCTCGGCGAAAGGGGGGAAGAGGACGGGGCAACTTGTCGAAAACGCAGCTCAATTCGGGGTGAGCCGATACTGAATGATCCCCGCCCCCCCTGTCAAGGCGAAGGGCCGCCTGGATCCTTCGCAGGAGAGAACAGGATGCTCCGGACCTGCCTGCCGTTGGCATCCTGGCATCCTGGCCAGCCCCCCGTTCCCCAGGGCGCCGGCCGAGGCGGAACGAAGTCCTCCGCCCCCCAAGGGTTCCTAGGCCGCCTCGGCCGCTACCGTCCGGCCAAAGGCCGCGGTCGTCAGGGTCTCCGCCCCCGGTGCCGCAGCCGCCAGGTCGGCGGTGAAGCGGCGCGTGCCGAGCACCCGGGCGAGGGCCTCCTCCAGCCGTTGGGCGGCCTCGGGCCAGCCGAGGTGCCCCAGCATCAGGGCCCCGGAGAGGATCAGGCTGCCCGGGTTCGCGAGGCCCCGGCCGGCGATGTCGGGGGCGGTGCCGTGGGTGGCCTCGAAGACCGCGCAGCGGTCCCCGAGGTTGGCGCCGGGGGCGAGGCCGAGGCCGCCCACCTGGGCCGCCAGGGCGTCCGAGATATAGTCCCCGTTGAGGTTCGACAGGGCTAGGACGTCGTAGCGCTCGGGCCGCAGGAGGATCTCCTGGAACATGGCGTCGGCGATGCGGTCGTTGACCAGGACCGTGCCGGGCGGCGCCCCGCCGTTCGCCACCTCGGCCTCGGTGACGGTCTTCTCGGCGAACTCCCGCGCCGCCACCTCGTAGCCCCACTCCCGAAAGGCCCCTTCGGTGAACTTCATGATGTTGCCCTTGTGCACCAGGGTGACCGATCTCCGGCCGTGGGCCAGGGCGTAGCGCAGGGCGAGGCGCACCAGGCGCTTGGAGCCGGTTACGCTCATGGGCTTGATCCCCACCCCCGAGTCCTCGGCGATGGCGGCCCCCATCTCCCGGTTCAGGAAGTGGATCACCCGGAGGGCTTCCGGGGTTCCTTCCCGCCACTCATAGCCGGCGTACACGTCCTCGGTGTTCTCGCGAAAGACCACCACGTTCAGCCTCTCGGGGTGCCGGACCGGGGAGGGGACGCCCTCGAAATAGCGGACCGGGCGGACGCAAGCGTACAGGTCCAGGGCCTGGCGCAGGGCGACGTTGAGGCTCCGCAGGCCGCCGCCCACCGGGGTGGTGAGGGGACCCTTGAGGGCGACCCCCGCGGCGCGGATGGCGTCGACGGTCTCGGGGGGCAGGGGCGACCCGGTGCGGGAAAAGGCCGCCTGCCCCGCCAGGGCCTCCCGCCACCGGAGCTGGCGGGTGCCCCCGTAGGCGCCCCGGACCGCCGCGTCGATCGCCTCCTGGGCGGGGCCCATCACCTCGGGACCGATGCCGTCCCCCGGCAGGAAGACGACCTCGGGCGCCGCGCTCACGCCGGCCCCTCGACCGGGGCGACCCGCTCGGCCACGGGCACGAAGGGGCAGCCCTGGGGGCCGCAGTAGTCCCCGATGTACTCCGCCTGGGGCCGGTACAGGGCGGGCTTCTCCTGGGCTTCGGCGAACTTCTCCTCGATCACGTGGGCGCACCACCCGGACACCCGCCCGAGGGCGAAGACCGGCGTGAAGAGGTCCGGGGCGATGCCCATCTGGTAGTAGGTGGCGGCGGAGTAAAAGTCCACGTTGGGGTAGATGTCCCCGCCCCTGCGGGCCTTGAACTCCCGCTGGGTCACCTCCCGCACCCGCTCGGCCACGTCGATCCAAAACCCCTGTCCGGTGGTCCGGGCGAGCTCCAGGGACAGCGCCTTGAGGATCGGGGCCCGCGGGTCGAGGGTCTTGTACACCGCGTGCCCCATGCCCATGATCTTCTCGCCGGCGTCGAGGCGGCGGACCACGAAGGCCTCCGCGGCATCGACCGTCCCGATGGCCAGGAGCATCTCCATCACCTCGGTATTGGCCCCGCCGTGGAGGTCCCCCGAGAGGGCACCCACCCCGGCCCCCACCGACGCGTACAAGTGGGCGTGGGTGCTCGCCACCTCCCGGGCGGCAAAGGTGGAGGCGTTGAAGGTGTGGTCGGCGTGGAGGGTTAGGCACACGTCGACGATGCGGGCTTCTTGTTCCGCCGGCGGCTCCCCCCGGAGCATGTACAGGAAGTTCGCCCCGTGGGGGAGATCCTGCCGGGGCGCGACCGGGGCGAGGCCTCCGCGGATGCGGTGCCAGGCGGCGACCACCGTCGGCAGGCGCGCCGTGAGCCGCTCGGACTGGCGCCGCAGGCCCTCCCGCGAGGAGTCGGCCAGGTCGGGGTCGGCGTCGGCGAGAAACGCCACCGCCCCCTGGAGGACGTCCATGGGGGAGGCGTGGGGGGGGCGGAGCTTGAGGGAGGCGAGGATCTCCGCGGGGACCGGCCGCGCGGCCCGCAGGCGGGCGTCGAGGGCCGCGAGCTCCGCCGCGGCGGGCAGGTGCCCCCACAGGAGCAGGTGGACCACCTCTTCGAAGGTGCAGTATCGGGCCAGGTCTTCGATGCCGAACCCCCGGTACTGGAGTTCTCCCTTGATGCCATCGATGTAGCTGACCTTGGTGTCGGCCACGGGTATGCCGCGCAAGCCGATGTTCTTGACCCGGGGGTAGCACACCTGTTCTTCGGCCATGGGGGACTCCTTGGGGAGGGAATAGGGTTCGAGCATCCCGCCTCTACGGTGGGGCCAGGGCGGGGAGGAGGGCGGCGGCGCGGCGGATCTCGTCGAAGATCAGGGCCGAGCTCATGGTGGCGCTGGTGACGGCGTCGACCTCGGCGTCGAACTCCAAGCCCTTGAGCTCGCGGTTGACCAGCCGGGCCCGGAGGCGCTCGTTGTCCCCCGGGCTCCACGGTTCGTTGCCGAACTTGGTCACGTGGAGGGGCTCGTAGCCCCGGGCCCGCCCCTCCCGGTCGAAGGCGAACAGGAAGTGCACGGCGTGGCAGACGTCGCACACCGGATCGCGGCTCGCGATCCGGGCGAACAGCCCGGTGGGGGTCCCGGCCGCGTCAAGGGCTCGATACACCCGAGCCTTGGGGGTCGGGGTGACCACCTCGACGGTCACCGGGGCGCCCGCCACCCGGGCGAGGAAGTCCCGAGCCCGGGTCTCCTGCTCCGCGTCGCTCAGCCCCAGGGGTGGGTGGAAGTCCCGCTCATCTCCGGGCAACCCTCCCCCGGGCTCGGTCCCGCCCCGGAGGAGGACCCGACTGCGGGCGAGGAGCGCCACGTCTCCCTGCCCCCCCCGGTGGTGGTCGATGAGGGTCCACTGTCCGCCCCGGCGGGTCAAAAAGACGGTGAAGGGCGTGACCCCCACGTCCCCCAGGGCGAGGAACCGCTCGAAGGTGGGGTCGGCGGTGAGTGGGTAGGTGAGGCCGAACTCCTGGCGAAAGGCCTTGAGTTCCCGGGTGCGGTTGCCGACCCCGACGGCCAGGAGGCGCACCCGTCCGGCCAGGCCCCCCTCGGCCACGGCCCGGAAGAAAGCCTCCAGGTCGGTCGCCTGGCGCTGGCAGGTGAGGCAGTAGCGGTTGAAGAACTCCAGCACCAGGAGGTCGCCCGGGACCTGGGAGAGGGAGAAGGCGCCCTGGCCGTCGGGCAGCCCGAGGCGCGGGTAGTCCTCCGGAGCCAACAGACCGTCGAAGCGGAGGTCCGGGAAGGCGTCCCCGGGGGCCGCCCCCGAGGGGCAGGCGAAGAGCACGGCGACAGCGAGGGCGATCCAGCTACGGCGCATGATCTACTCCCGTATCGGTACGAGGACCAGGAAGCGCTCCACGGTAGAGTCCTCCTTCGGGTTGTGGTACAACGCCGGACCATGCTACGGCCGCTTCAGTCCCTGTCAACCATGGAAAGACCGTGAAGCCGCTCTTTTCCGCCGACCAGATCCGCCACGCGACCCGGGCGGTCGCCGCCGCCATCAACCGCGACTACGCCGGCCGTCCGGTCCACCTGCTGGGGGTGCTCAAGGGGTCGTTTCTGTTCCTCGCCGACCTGGTCCGGGAGCTCCAGGTGGACTGCACCGTGGACTTCGTGCGGTTGTCGTCCTACGGCGGTGGCACGGCGACCTCGGGCCAGGTGGCGGAGGTGATGCCCCGTCGGGACGCCCTGGCGGGCCGCCACGTCATCGTGGTGGAGGAGATCGTCGACTCCGGAACGACCCTGGCCCGGCTGCTGGAGGAGCTCCGGGCCGAGGGCCCCGCGAGCCTGGCGGTGTGCACCCTGATCGACAAGACCGGGCGCCGAGAGGTCGAGGTGCCCGTCGACTACCGCGGCTTGACCCTCGAAGACGGGTTCGTCATCGGCTACGGGCTCGACTTCGAGGAGCGCTACCGCCACCTCCCCGCCGTGTACGTGATGGAAGAGTCGGACTTCACCCCAGCCCCGTGAGGAGACCTCCCATGGCCGTGTGGACCTGCCCCGCTTGTGGCTTCGCCAAGGACGCTCGCTGCAAGCCCAAGAAGTGTCCCACCTGCGACAAGCCGGTGGAGTTCCAGAAGCAGGACGCCCCGAAGAAGTAGGCGTGGGTCCCGAGCTCAGGGCCCCAGGGTAACGGTCACCTCGGCTTCGGGCCGGAAGTACCGAGCGGCCGCCGCCCGGACCTGGGCCGGGGAGACCGCCAAAACCCGGCGCGCGTACGCCTGGAAGCTCCGGTAGCCGAGGCCGTAGACCTCGTCCATGGCCATCATGGCCGCCTGGGTGGCGTTCTCCTGAAGGGCGATCTCGAACCCTCCCACCAGCTTGCGCTGAGCCTGGGCTACCTCGTCGGCCGGGGGCGTTTCCGCGGCGAGACGCTCGAACTCCCGGGCGAGCTCCCGCCGGGCCCGGTCCGCGTTGCCGGGGCTGGTTGCCGCGTAGCCCGCCAGATACCCTCCGTCGAGGCTTTCGCTGCCGATGCTCGTCACCGCGTAGGCGAGCCCCAGCTCGTCCCGGAGGCGCTGGAAGAGCCGCCCGCCCTGCCCCCCCAGGAGGGCGCCGGCTACCCCCAGGGCGTGGCGATCCGGGTGGCGGAGACTCGGCCCCCCGAACCCGACCAGCACGTGGGACTGCTCCAGGGCGGCCACCTCGCGGCCGCTCACCGGCCCCCCCGGGAGGGGCACCGGACCCGGCGCGGGCAGGCTCTCCCCCGCCGGGACCAGGGCCGCCAGGGCCTGGGTGAAGAACTCGAACACCAGCTCCGGGTCCACGTCCCCCGCCACCGCTACCGCCAGGGTCTCCGGGCGGGCCGCGGCAGCGAAGAGCCGACGCAGCTCCGGGGCGCCGATCCGGGCCAGGGTCTCGGGCCGCCCCAGGACGTCCCGGCCAAAGGGGTGCGTCGGAAACAGCCCCTCTTCGAAGCGGCGAATGGCCAGGGCCGCCGGGTTGTCGCGTCGAAGCCGCAGGGCTGCGAGGGCGTCCTCCCGCAGCTTCTCCACCTCCTCCTCGGGGAAGGTGGGGTGGCACAGGACCTCGGCGAAGAGGTCCAGGCCGTCTTCCAGGTACTTGGCCAAAAACTCGGCCTTGAGCCCGAAGGAGCTGCGACCCGAGAAGCCGTCGAGCTGCCCGCCCAAGGCATCGACCTCGTGAGCCACGTCGAAGAGGGTGCGGCTGCGGGTGCCGCGCACCAAGCCGTTGGCCATCAGGTGAAAGGCCCCTCCCAGGGCCTCGGGCTCCAGGCGCGTCCCTCCCAGGAAGGCGGCCCGCACCGCCACCACGGGCACCTCGCGGTTCGCCTTCACGGCTACCCGGGCCCCGTTGGGCAGGGCTCGCTGGACCAGGCCGGTGCTCCGGCCCACCGGGACGAAACGCCGGGTCCCCGCGGCCTCGGTCAGCGCGGCGGCGCGAGCGGGGTCCAGCCCCGGGGCCCCGGCGGGGTGGAGTGCCACCAGGGTCGCCCGGTCGGCCCGCAACCAGCGCCGGGCCGCCGCCTGGAGGTCGGCGGGCCCGACCCGGCGCACCCGCTCCAGGTAGGCCTCCTCGGCGGCCGCGTCCCCCAGGGCGACCTGGAAGAAGCCGGCCTTGTGGGCCTGGCCTTGGACGGTCTCGCGCTGGAAGACGAAGTCGGCTTCCAGCCCCTCCCGCGCCCGTTCCAGCTCCTTGGGCCCCACCGGCTCCCGGCGCAGGCGAAAGACCTCGGCGCAGATCGCCTCGTAGGCGGCGGCAAACCGGCGGGGCTCGGCCGCTCCCCCCAGGAACAATAGGCCCGGGTCCCGGGGCGTGAACGCCCCGGTCCCCACCGCGTGCACCAGGTTGCGGTCGAGCTTCACCCGATGCTGGAGGCGCGAGCTCTCGCCCTGGCCCAGCAGGGCAATCAGCAGATCCAGGGCCGGGACGTCGGGGTGGCGGGCGGAGGGCCCGGGGAACGCGAGGTCGAAGTACACCTCATCGGTGGGGCCCGCCTCGAAGGCGGCGCGAAAGCCGACCCGACGGGGCTCCCGCGGGCGGCGCAGGGGGCGGGGGCGGCCCGGGCGCCCGGCGACCCCAAAGATCGCCCCGACCCGCCGGGCCAGCTCCCGGGGCTCTGCGTCCCCGGCCACCACCAGGAGCAGGTGGGGGGGCTGGTACCAACGGCGGGCGAAGCGCCGACACGCGGCCCGGTCCAAGGCTCCCACCGAGGCCTCGTCGCCGATGACCGGGCGGCCGTAGGGGTGTACGCCGAAGCACTCGGCGAACAGCCGACGGGATACCCGGTGGGCGGGCAGGTCGTTGCTGCGGCGGATCTCCTCCAGGACCACCAGGGCCTCCCGCGCCAACTCGGCCGGGTCGAAGGTCGCGCCGAAGATCGCCTCCGCCAGCCGCTCCAGGGCGAGGTCGGCGAACCGGCTCGCCACCACCACCGAGTAGACCGTCTCATCAAAGCTCGTGTAGGCGTTCACCTCGCCCCCCACGGCCTCGATGTCCCGGGCCAGGACCCCGGGGCCCCGGGTGGCCGTGCCCTTGAAGATCATGTGCTCCACCACGTGGGCGAGGCCCGCTTCGCCCGGCCCCTCGCTGGTGCTTCCGGCTCGGACCCACAGGTCCATCGCCAGCACCGGGGCGGTGCGGTTGGGCACGAAGAGGAGCTCGAAGCCGTTGGGGTAGCGCGTCAGGTGGGCGGGGTGAGCCTTCACGGGGCCTCCTCGATGCGGCCCCGCTGCACGGTGAGCACCTTGGGGGTGGCGGCCAGGTCTCCGGTGGGCAGGGCGGTGATGGGCCCGGTGACCCCCGGGGCGTCGGCCAGGGACTCGAGGCGGCGGCGCAGGCCGGGCCGGGTCGCTTCGCCGACCCCGCCCAGGAGCAGGTGGACGGCGTCGAAGGCGTAGGCCTCCAAGACCCCTGGCGGCTCCCCGTAGAGCTGGGCGTAGGGCCCCGCCAGGTCGCGGGGGCCGGTGGGGCCTGGCGCGAACTCGGCGGCAAAGAGGGCCCCTTCCACGTACTCCTTGCCCACCTCCACCAGGGTCTCGTGGCTCCAGGCCCGCGTGCCCAACAGGGTGACCCCCTTGAGGTCGTGAAAGGGGAAGAGGGGTGCGATCTGGGCCGCCTCCAGGCTGGTCACGGGCAAGAACGCCGCGTCGATACTGACCACGGGCTTGGGCTTGAACTTGGCCAGCCGTGCCGGATCCAGCCGCGGCTCGGGCGCCGGCCCGGCGCCCCCCTTGCGCTCGTGCTCCCGCCGCAGCCGGCCGCGTTCCTCCTCCAGGAACTGACGCCCGATCTCGTCGGCCGAGAGGGCCTGGACCCCGGAGAGCCGACGGATCGCCTCCCCCGCCTGGCGGACGTCGGCCGGCAGCGCTTCGGTGCCGACGATGGAGCCGCCGCGCCCTTCGACCTCGGCGCGAAAGAGGTCCCGGTACCGGCGCCCCACCGGCGTGTCCGGGTAGAGGATGGCAAACCGCCCGAGGCCCTTACGCTCCGTGGCGTACGCCACCAGCCGCCGGACCTCGTCTTCTTCGCGCAGGTACAGCCGAAACACCCCCGCGCCGGCCACCCCGTCGGCGGGGGTGAGGGTGATCAGGGGCACCCCCTCCTCCCGCGCGGCCTGGGCGGCGGCGGCGGCGACGGCCCCCTTGAGCGGACCGATCACCGCCAGCGCCCCTTGGCGGGCGAGCTCCCGAACCCCGCGCGCGGCGGCCTCGGGTTCGCCGCGGGAATCGACCACGAGAAACCGCAGCGCCGGATCGGCGTGGCCGCCAAACAAGCCCGACGCCAACAGCGCCCCCCGCAGGGCCCGGGTGCCGAAGGGCTTGAGGGGACCCGTCAGGGGCAGGAGGACGCCGTAGGTGCTCGGCGGAGGGTCGGGGCGCCCCTCGGGGGTGAGGGCGACCACCGGCAAGCTCGCCACCGCCGCCGCCACCTCGGGACCGAGGGTCGCCGGCGCGTGGCCGGGCGCCGGGTCGACGGGAGGCGGAGGCGGCTGCGGGGCGGCGACCCGGGGAGGGGG
>JBBIIA010000145.1:0-11004 GCA_037446775.1 Deltaproteobacteria bacterium | reverse complement strand
GAACTCAACCACCACGGGAGACCTGCGCCCAGCGCCAGGCACAACACGCAACCCACTGAAATCACGGCCTTATTTTTGACCTTGACGGGCGGACTATAGGATGTCCCTCCACCCGCAGAGCGGGAGGAAGAGAGCGTTTACGATGCTCGCGTCCTGGGGAGCTCGGAGTTCGTACGCGAGGTCTTGAGCCAAGCGGAGTGGGAGCGACGGGAGGTACTTCGGAGGGCCCGGCAGGGGACCGGTCTGCCGGAGCTCGGGGAGGCGGTCGCGCGTCTGGCCGGCATCACGACTGAGGCGCTTTGCTCTGGGGCGCGCCGACCCGGGGTGGTCGCAGCGCGCCGCGCGCTGGCCCAGGTGGCGATCCGAGAGCTCGGTCGCTCGGGCGCGTCGGTGGCGAGGTACCTGGGGGTGGCCACCTCCACCGCGAACCGCGCCGTAGCGGCTGAGCTCGATCCGCTGGCCCAACGGGTGCTGGAGGCTCTTACGGCCGGCTGAAGGCGCAATGCTCTTCTGCACGAACGTCCTCTCGTCCTGACCTGGCACAAGAGGAGTCGAGGGACAGACCCGATATCCACCCTTCCTTGCGGCCCATCCCCCAGGCAAGCCACCAATCATCGGACACATCGGACCTACGTCCCCCCACCCGGGCGCACCAAAGCCTGAAGGGCCGGCGTGCGCCGACCCTTCAGGATACTCCGGGGCTTCGAGTCTTAGCAGGGGTGGACGCTCGAGGTCCCCACCACCTTGGGCTTCAGGTACACGGTCTTCTTCATGGTCTTCTCCTTGGTTGGATGGGCTGTCAGCGGTCGTCATTCCCCACACGGTTCTAGTAGCTCTCTCCCCCCACCCTTGCTACAAAAGGGCCTCGAAAGCCGCCATCGTCAGGTGCGCCTGCTTGACGATCTGCGCGAGTGTCAACCGTTTCAGCGGGCGGTGCGCGGGTACCGTCAGCTTCCACACCTCGCCGCCGACCCTCTTCTGCAACCGGATATGGCTTCCCTTCTGCCGCACCACGATCCACCCATCGCGCTGCAGGGCCCGAACAACTCGCTCGTAGCCGAGGCTGGGAGCCTTTGTCATACAGCGACTTCGGCAACTTCTGCATCCTCCGAGCCGCGCCCATCATCTTCAATCGGCTCCAGGTAGAGCGCAATCGCCTCCGTGATGTTGGCCAGTGCCTCGTCCCGGGTGTCCCCTTCGCTGATACACCCCGGCAGCCCCGGCACGAACACGGTGTACCCCCCCTCCTCGCACGGTTCCAGGACTACTCGCAACTTCACTTGCAGGCCTCCTCGGACCCCGTCACCCGAGACCCGTCGTGTCGAGCAGCTCGCTAAACCGTGCCTTCGCGTCATGAACGGGCCACGCTTGCACCGGCGCCTCCTTCTACCTTCCGTCCCGACGCGGGCCTCAGCAGGGATGGACGCTGGAGGTCCCCACCACCTTGGGCTTCACGTACACGGTCTTCTTCATGGCTTCTCCTTCGTCGAAGTGCTGTCAGCGGTCGGATAGCGGCTGTCGGCTGTTAGCTATTGGCTACCCCAAGTCCCTGCATGGCCCCGTTCGCGGCCAAGGCCGCTCCTACCTCGTCCCCCCTATTGCCTATTGCCTACTTCTGTTGGCTACCCCCCCCTCCAGGCCCCCGCCCTCCTTGCCTCCTGCAAAGTGACGGCCTCCGCTTCCCCCTCGGCCCGTTTCGCTGCACGAGGTTCCTGCAAGTCCTCAAGGCCCGCCAAGAGCTCCTTCACGAGACGAGACCTTCAGCTCACCCGACTACGCCAGTACTCGGGCGCTTGGTGCAAATGCGCAACCGCAATGACCACAATCTCGAACTTCGAGGGCTCGTAAATGATGCCCCAAGGAAATCGCCGCACCTGACACCGCCGAATCCCCCGCCCGAGGGGGTTCCAGGCCAGGGGAAAATCCTTGATGCGACGAACAGCCTCCCATGCCTCATCCCGGAACTCATCGCCCAAACCACCTTGCTGCGCGTTGTAGTAAGAAACCGCCTCGCTGAGTTCCCGCCGAGCGGGCAGCAAAAACCTTGTCTTCAACCCTTCCTTCCTAGATCGGCGAAAACCTGATCGGCATCAACTGCGCCGAGTTCGCCTGAGCGGTAAGCCTCCATACGATCTTCCGCTTCCTTGACCCAAAGGGCATCGAGAGGCGGCTCCGGCCGATCGAGGCTGACCATCAGCCCGTCAATCAAGGCCGCCCGATCGTGCGACGGGAGCAGCAGAGCTTGCCGTAAGAGCTTGGCGGTTGCCGTGTGCATCCGGACGTTCTCCGTGCTGAAGACAAAGAATCATCCCCCTTATTGCCTACTGCTATTGGCCCCCCCAAGTCCCTGCATGGCCCCGTTCGCGGCCAAGGCCGCTCCTACCTCGTCCCCCACGGACCACGCTCCAGCGGAACTCCCGGCTTCCTCTCCGGCACACCCGCCTTCTCAAGAAGAACATCTAGCGAGGCTCTGCGTCAGACCGTCGAGGTACGAGAGGGAGGTTTTTTGACAGGATAACAGGATGGACAGGATTCTCCGGGTCTGCCGGCATCTGGCATCCTGAACATCCTGTAATCCTGTCCAAAACCCCCGTTCCCCGAAGCGCCCGCTGAAGACGAAACTTGACGCATCGTCGAAGATCTTCGCCCCTCAAGGGTTTCTAGCGTTGCCCGAGAGCCCTTTCTGCGAGTCCTGCATTGGCTCACCGATCGCATAGAAAAATTCTGGTGCGAAATCCGCCCGAGACTCCCAGACAATCGTATCCAAGGCCCGATTCAGCGCGACCTTCCGAAACACGTCCAAGTCGCAAAGCGGCTCAAAGGCCTCTCCGGTCAACTCCCCCTCCAAATCTACAATCCTTTCCGAATCGTCCTCAAACTTCAGCCAGATCCGATACAGTTCCAGATACCTGGCGTCCACCACGTACCTCATCACATATCCTACACGAGGGGCGGAATCGCCTTCAGGGGCTTCCTCGCCTCTTCCACCCCCCCCGTCGCACCCCGCTGGGCCTCCCAGCGCGCTGCGGTGGCCCTTCTCAGCAGGGGTGCACGCTAGAGGTCCCCACCACCTTGGGCTTCACGTACACGGTCTTCTTCATGGCTTCTCCTCGGTTGGTTAGGCTGTCAGCGGTCGGCTGTCAGCGGTTTGCCTCTCTTGGGCTCCAGTTCCCGGCAACACAGAAAGCAGCCACGACGCCACGAAAAGCTCAGGGGTTACAAAACCAAGATCTACGTTGCGCCGTTGCGTGAACCCAACCCTCGGGGAGAAACCTGTCTCGCGCCTCACCCCACCCGCAAGACCCTCCTTGCCTCCTCCAGCGTAACCCCGCCCGCGGCCCCCTCAGCTCTCTTTGCCGCACGAAGTTCTTGTAGGTCTTCGAGGTCCTCCAGCAACTCCCGCACCGCGACAAACTCCTCGTAGGGGAGTACGACGAACTGGTTCTTACCATCTCGGCGGAGGATCTCTGGATGCAGTTCGATCACCGCGTCACCTGTAAGCATCCTTTCGGTGGACTACTCCCATTGCCTACTGCTGTCCGAGCCTACCCACAGGACACTAGGCAGCGCCCACGCTGCTCGCCCTGCCAGCGGCCATCGCGAGCGTCCGCAGGGGCAAGGCCTCGGCTTCCAGCTCCCCCAGGCTGACCCACTCGCTGGCTCGGTCGATGTCGATCCCTACGAGTCGCCCCGCTGCGTCGAAGTCACCGACGACCCCATCGCCGATTTCGCGCGAGTCCTCTGCCGCGTTCTCGGACAAGTCGATGTAGAGGGAATCCGTCTCCGGGTAATAGTGGAACTTCACCGCTGCACCTCCGCAAACCGCCGATCGGGAAATGCGTTGTGTACCGTTGCGCCGTCCTCCAGGGTGACCACACGAAGGTACCTATCCAACTCGGCTATGTAAACCCAGTAGCGGACCCGACCGTCGGGCTGTACCTCCCTGCGATCAGGGCTGCACACGGCTCGCTCGCACCACTCGCGGCAGAGGTACGGTCGCTTTCGGAGCACCTGTTCTTCGAAGTACCGGGTCGTCTTCACCGGCGCCCCTTCTTGCCCCCATTGACTATTCCCTACTGCCTATACTCGTCCTTCCACACCTCCGGGTCCACCTCAACATACCCCAGCGTGTCTCCTAGCTCCACCCGGTCGCGCTTGTGCTTCACGTGGCGCACCAGCACGCCCTTTTCGGGCGCCGTCAGGGTCCAGGTGCCCGAGCCGCCCTCCAGGACCACCAGGGCCTGGCCCTTGGCCACGTCCGTGCCGGGCTTCACCAGCCACTCCGCCACCTTCACCCGGTCCCGCTCCTGGCGCTCGGCCAGCCGCGGCACGAACACCGTCCCCTGGATCCGCCGCAGTTCGTCGGCGCTCGGCGCCCGGCTGGTGTGCCGCGCCTCCACGATCGCCAGCCCCGGGCTGTTCCCCGCCACGAACACCCCCTGCCCCTCCCCGTTGCGGTCGGTGAGCAACTCGCCCTTTTTCACCGAGCCGGGCCCCTTCACCACCGCCAGCCGTACCGGCACCTGGGCGTTGGGGTTGTCGTGGATGTCGGTGACCCGCATGGACAGCGTCGCCTCGCTCCGCCCGTCCGCCGGCAGCCGTTCCGCGCTCGCCACCAGCTCGATCTTCGCCGGCGCGTCCGCCATCAGCACGATCTGCACGTGGGCGCTCACCCCCTGGTCGGCCGCCGTCGCGGTCACCGTCACCGTGCCCATCAGGGTGCCCGCCCGGTACTCCGCTTCCGCCACCCCCTGCTCGTCGGTGGTGCCCCGCAGCACCTTCAGCCGTCCGTTGTCGTTGCCCAGGCCAAAGACCACCCGCTGCCCCACCAGGGGGCCCCCGCCCAGGTCGGTCAGCTTCGCCTTGATCCGGCTGGTGCTCCGGCCGTCCGCCGTCAGCTTCGTCGGCTCCGCCCCCAGGGTCAGGTGCCCCAGGGCTGCCGCCCGGGCCGCCCGCGGCAGCAGCTCGATGGCCACCGTCGACGCCACGTAGGTGTTGAGCCACCCGGCCCCCACGTCCCCGGTGGTCAGGTCCTTGGCGATCACCAGGGCGGTCTTGGCGGCAAAGCCCGCCGTGTAGGTCGCCGCCACTTCCCCAAAGGCGTTGGTCACCCCCCCCCACTTCACCTCCAGGTCGTCCTCGTCGTCCTTGCTCGCCTGGCGTCCCTCGATCGCCCCGCCCCCCACCACCCCGGTGTACTCCTCGGTAGTCGACAGGGTCAGCGCCAGCTCGTGGCCACTCACCTCGTCCCCGTTGGCGTTGGTGGCCTTGGCCACCAGCCGCGTCTGGGTCTTGCGGTCCGCCGGCAGCAGCGTCTCCTTGGCGCTCACCGCCAGCCGCACCCGGGTATCCAGGCTCACCGGCCGCCCTACCGCGGTCACCGCCTCGTTGCCCGCCTCGTCCGCCAGCCGCCCGGTCACCGCGAGCTCGCTCCCTTCGTCCTTCCACCCCACCGTGTAGCTCCCCCGGTACTGCCCCGGCTTCCCTTCCCGCAGGGCCACGCCCTTTACCGCCAACCCCAGGTCGAAGCTCCCGTAAGCCCCCGGCTCCCCTTCCAGCTCCACCGTCAGCACGTCCCCCGCCACCAGCTTCCCGCTAAACCCCGCCACCTGAAAGCCGTTGTGGCTCGCCTTGGCGATCACCGGGGGGGTCTTGTCGTTCAAGGCGTCCCGGCCGATCACCGCGATCTCCGCCCCGGCCAGGGTCGAGGCCCCGTAGGCGTCCGCAAGCTTCGCCACCACCCGGTGCAGGCTCTTCGCCGCCCCCACGTCGCCGTCGCGCACCGTGTAGCTCCCCACGTAGGTGCCGCTCCGGCCCCGCTCGGTGAGCGCCAGCCCGGTGGCCAGGGACCCCAGGTCGGCGGTGGCCGTCCCGGCCGCTTGCCCCACCACGGTCACCGTCAGCACCTGCCCCGGCTTCACCGGCTTGCCGGCCGGCTCCACCGTCACCGACGCGAGCCGCGGTCCCTCGCCCCCCACCGCCCGCACCGACGCCACGGCGCTGCGCGCGCTCGGGTTGCCGGCCCGGTCCACCGCCACCACCGCGTAGCGCACCTCGAGCCCCCCGACGTGGCCGGTATCGACGAAGCTCGTCCCCTTCACCACCTCGTGGGGCACGGCCCCCGCCGCCGGGTCTGCCCCCACCCCCCGGTACACCCGGTACTCGGCCACGTCCTCCGACGGGCTCGCCGTCCACCCCAACTCCACTTCCCCCGCCCACGGCGCGGTCGCCAGCACCCGCCCCGGCGCCTGGGGCGCCACGGTGTCGATCCCCACCGACGGGCCCGAGGCGGTGGCGGTCTCGCCACCCTTCGTCAGCGTCCCGGTCAGCGCCGCGGCGGCAAGGTTAAGCCCCGCCGGCACTGCGATCTTGCCCGCGTACAGCCCCTCCCCCACCTCGACCAGGGCGACCGGCGCCCGGGTCACCCCCGCCACCGCCACGCTCGCCCGGCCCCCGGGCGTCCCCCGCAGGGTCACCCCGATCTCCTGCCCCGCCCCGTACAGCGCCTTCTCCACCGTCACCGACGCTACGGTCAGCGTCGCCGCGGTCACCTCCACCTCCGCCGAGTCCTTGCTCTCCACCCCGGCCGCGTTCACCGCGTACACCGTGTAGCGGTAGGTCTGGCCGGCCGCCACCGCCTCGTCCCGATAGGTCGTCGCCGCCACGGGAGACCCGGTGAGCTTCCCAAAACGGGCCCCCACCGCCGCGTCCCGGCGGTAGACCTGGTACCCGGAGGCGCCGGGTACCGCCTCCCAGCGGAGAACGGCGGCGCCCTCCGCGAAGAGCCCGGTGAGCTTCGTTACGTCCCCAGGAAACGCCGCTCCATCGCCCCGGCGGCTGAGGTCGAAGGCGGTCACCACCTCGTCGTGGAACCGCACCTCGCCCACCACGGCATGGGAGAGCGCGTTGGAGTTCGCTCCCTCGAGGTTCCACCGCCAGTCGCCGCCGATCTTGACGTCGGCGATGCCCGAAAAATCGAGACGCCCCCCCTTCATCGTGATCCGGTGCCCGTTGAACTCCTCCCCCACCAGAGGACTCGTAGGCGTCACGGAGCGGCCGTTGACCCGGATCTGGTTGTCGCCCTCTCGAGGCCCAAAGGTCATCGCCACGTGGACCCACTCCCCCACGGCGGGTAGGTAGCCCAGGGGCACCTCGTGCCCCCAGACGTTCGGGTCGTAGCCGGGCCGCACGAAGGGCTCGAAATCCAGGAGCAGCCCCGCCCCTCCGCCGTGCCGCCCGCGGTCCCAATGCAGATAGACGGTGAGGAAGTTCTTCCCACCCGCGTTGCCGAACTCGAGGACCGGCCCCTCGACGCCCGCTTCGCCCTGGGCCCGGCGCTGGACCCAGAACTCGATCGTACCCGCGACCCCGCCCAGGGCCTTCGCCACCGACCCGGGGTAGAGCACCGCGCCCCCCTCTCGGGACGTCCCCCGGTCCACCGTGAGGCCGCGGAGGCCGTTGGCGCCGGAAACCACCTTCGCCCGGCCCTCGTAGCGCCCGGCTCCACTGCCGTCGAAGCGCTCCTCGAAGACCACCTTGCCGGCGGCCGGCGACGCCGACAGGGCCAACGCCGCCAGCGCTGCCCACCGGCCCGCCGCAATGACCCACCGCGGGAGCCCCTTCCCCTTGCGACTCTCGTCTCTCATGGCGCCAACCCTCTCTGCCGTCCCCATCAGTAGGTCTCCCACGCCCGGGTCCCCGCCGGCATGGGCCCCGCGGTCGGCGTGTTCGTGTGCCACGGGGTCACGTTGTTCCACGGCAGGTAGTAGTCCTCACCGTGGCACGCCATGGTGTTCGCGTGGGGCTCCGCCCGATTCACGGCCACAGCGCCGTCTGTGGCAGTAAAATATGCCTGCCTTTGCGGCTCGTTGTTGAGCGACGTCTCCATGCAGTTGGTCCTCATCAGCCGCCCCAACTGCTGCGAGTGCGGCGCGTGGCACTTGGAACAGGAGTACCGGTGGTAGTTCGCCGCGGGGGGGTTGACGCGGAAGCTAACGCCCCAGTTGTACCAGGCGTGGGAGTTGGGGCTGCCGTTCGAGGTTCCCGTCGTAACCGCAACCGGTCCATACAAGTTGCCGGCGGTGGGCACCCGGCCGTGGGTGTAGGTCGGCGCGAAGGGCCCCCGATCCCGGATTGCGCCGTGAGGCGCGTGGCCGGCCGCCCGGGTCGTACCGTCATACAGGTCGCCGCTGGTGAGCGGGGTGGCGGTCCACGGGTTCCAGGAGGTGTTCGCCGACCAGCCCTTGACGGTGCTGTGGTTGGAACGGATCGACCCCCGCCCCGAACCCACCGCCAGCGACGCCGCCGAGTGGCAGACGAAACAGAGCCCCCCGAAGTCCTCGTAGGTCCCGCTGAGAGGGCCGGTGGTCGGGTACTGGATGGTCGGCACGCTGCTGCCGTCCCAGTACCGGTTGGCCCCGCTCCAACTGATGCCCCAGGTGTTGTCGTCGATGAAGTACCCGTCGTGGCCGTTGGCGTTCCCCACCCCGTACCCGCTGCCGGTGACCCCGGTGCCGTACCCTCCGCCGACGATGGGCGGGTTGTTGTACTGGGGCACGTGGTGCGTGGTAGCGAAGTCCGGGTTCTCCCGGGGGAAGGGCGGCGCTTGAATCGTGGGCGTGCCTTGGGAAGTGTAGGTCTTCCTCAGGGTCGAGGCCCCCGTCCCCCGGTCCCCGGGCCGGTCCTCCTTGTAGGGAGAGGTGAGCCAGTTGCCCTTGAGGATGGGGAACTTGAGCCCACCGGCCGTGGTGCGCAGGAAGGCCGGCGTGGTGTTGGTGGTCACCCCGTGGGGGTCGTGGCAGGGGGTGCACTGGCCCTTGGTGTTGGTGACGTCGGTGTGGCTGGTGGGGATGTAGATGTTCCCCAACGTGTTCACCACGATGCCGAAGGTCGGATTCGTCCGGGTGAAGGTCGTGCCCGGCGTCGACCACTTGAAGTGGCTGCTCATGATCGGCCGGGCGCCCGTGCCCACCTTGTAGTCGAAGCTCTTGGTGCCCCGCGTGCTGGTGGAGGTCTGCCAGCGGCCGGGGTTCGAGGTGCCGGTGAAGCCGCTGTAGTAGTCGCCGATCTGGGCCGAGACCCCGAAGGTCGAGAAGGTCTTGGGCGGGGTGTCGCCGTTGCCGCCCAGGTGGCAGTCGAGGCACAGGTCGGCCTCGGCCGAGAACCCGCCGTGGGTGTCGCCGCCGGCCGTGGGGGTGTACAGGGGCGTCACGGCGCCCCGGGGCCTGCCGCTGGCGCCGAGCAGGATGCCGCCTCGGGTGCCGTCGGCCGCCGCCGTGCTGCCGCTCACCCTCCACGACCGGGTCACGGCCACGTTGGACCCGTGGGTGTTGTGGCAGTCGGTGCAGGCCAGCCCCGTGGTGTTCCCCCCCGTGTCGGCCCACGCCCCCGTGGTGGCCACGCCGCGCTGGTTCACGTTGGGCGCCCGGTGGGGGGAGTTGGCCTTGGTGATGAAGGCGGCCGGGGTCACGTTGAAGGTCGCCGAGCTGTAGGGGCTGAACGGTGCCCCGGTGGTCCGGTTGAACTTCGCCCCGATGTCCACCCCGTCCCAGGCCCTGGACCGCGGCGTCTGGGTGCCGAAAATCGCCGTGGCCGAGGTGCCCGCGTCGTGGCAGCCCAGGCAGAAGGCAGTGAGGATGTCGGGAGTCGAGCTCGTCAGGTACACCTGATTGTTCGCGGTGTTCGTCGTCTGGTTGAACATCGTGTCCGGCGGGATCACCGTCTCCTGGGTCCCGTTCCAGATCCGCAGTTGCACCTGGCCGTCCATGTGCCGGTCGGTGCCGCCCATGGCCCCCGTGCTGGCGTTGCCCTCGTAGTGGCACCTGACGCACACCTGCGGCGTCACCGTGGCCGCGGTGTAGGGGCCGTGCTGGCTGACCAGCCCGAACTCCCCGGTCACCGCCCGGCGGACCGTGGTCGTGCCCTTGGTGCTGGCGTGGCAGCCGACGCAGTCGGCCTTCCAGGAGTAGGGGTTGCCGTGGGCGCTCCAGCCGTAGGTGTGACCGGTGTCCCCCGTGTGGCCGGTGTAGGCCCCGTGGCAGCCGCCGGTGGGCTCGCCGCCGGTCTTGAAGTTGGTGCAGGTGCTCTCGCCCTGGGCGGTGGCGTGCCACGCCTGGGCCAGGGTCGAACCCGAGATGTCGGTGTGGCCCGTGTCGAACAGGATCTGGGTGTTGGCACCCGGCGCCCCCACCGCCTTCCAGGTGGTGTTCCAGGTACCGTTGATGTGGGTGGTGCCCGCCGGGTGGAGCCCCCCGGCGGCGTAGTTGGCCCAGTCGCTGTGGCAGACGCCGCAGTAGGGCACCGAGTCGGCGACCACGCTGCGGTCGGTCACCCTGCTCGTGTGGACGTCGTGGCCCGAGCTCTTGTTGGTCCAACTGGCGTGGTCGGCCCGGCCGATGTAGGTCGTGGCCGGCTTGTGGCAGTCGGCGCAGGCCAGGCCGCCGGTGTTGAGCCAGCCGCCGTTGCGCGGGTAGTTGGTGGCCGCCGTGCCCCGGGTGGTCACCACGGCGTGGCAGGTGTTGGTGCACTGGCCAGCGCCGCTGGCGGTGTAGGACGAGATGTTCGCCACCGTCAGGTTGCGGGTGCCGTTGATGTGGGTCGTCGCGGTCTCCGCCGGGTGGCACCGGGAGCTACAGTTGGGCCCGATGTAGGCCGAGCTCACCGGGTGCGCCGCGTGGCGGCCCCCGGCCGGCACACTGTTGTGGCAGGTGGCGCAGTTGGCCTGGGCCGTGCCCCAGGTGTAGCCCGTGGCCCCGCCGCCGTTGTTAAAGGGCGCGCCGCCCCGGCCGTCGTTGTGGCAGGCGTTGGTGGCGCAGTTGCCGAAGGTGGTGCCCGTGACCGGCGTGTCGCCGGTGTAGGTGAAGGTGGTGGTGCCCGGCACGTTGATGGCGCCGCTCATGTGGCTGTTCAGGGTGGTCACCGCCGGGTGGCAGGTGGTGCAGGCGATCGTGTTGATCCCGAAGAGCGTCGCCGCGCCCAGGTGCTGCCCGTGGCTCTGGGTGGTAA
>JBBIIA010000144.1:0-11031 GCA_037446775.1 Deltaproteobacteria bacterium | reverse complement strand
GGCCTGGGTCACCACCCGATCCCCCGCGCCGACGGCGGCGCGGCTATCGACGACCACCCCCGACGCCGTCTTGTCTTGCACGTCCACCACCACCAGGCGCGCCAGGGGGGAGGTGAGGTCTGCGACGCCCTGGACCGCCCGCTCCCCGCGGCCCGGGGGCACCACCAGCACGACGCCGACCTCGACCCCGTGGAGCCGCCCCCGGTCCACCACCACCAGGTCCTCGGTGGCCAGGAGCGCCTGACCCGGCCGCCCGGTGAGGATCACGCCCTCCACGCCGACGCGCGCCGGCTGGGCGGTCAGGGCGGCGCGCGGCTCCCGCCGCGGCGCCAGGCCGTACCCGTCCTCCACCGCGTCCACCGTGCGCAGCAGGACCCCGCGCCCCCGTCGCCCCTCCACGGACCGGAGCTCCACCTCCCCGAGCACCCGCACGTAGTACCCGTAGGGAGCACCGCTCACCGGGTGCGCCACCGCCGCGCGGTCATCGAACACCGTGAGCACGTCCCCCGCACCCAGGTTGGCCCCGGGCTCCAGGGCGAGGGCGACCTCCTCGCCCTCCCCGTACACCACCTTACCCGGCTGCGGGTTGGCCACCGCGCCGAGCCGGGGGAGGCGGTGGGACGACACGAAGTCGAGCACCCGGTTGCGGGCGAAGGAGAACTCCTCCGGGCCGGCGGGCGCCCCGGAACCCTGCTCGGCAGTGGCCCCTGGGACGGCGCCACCCGCCGCCGGGCCCCCCTCGCCTCCCGTATCCCCCTCGGCTCCCAGACGTTCCAGGGGCAGCCGGACCTGCCGCCCCTCCTCGCTCGGGCCGTGGAGGGACAACCCATCCCCCGGCGTCAGGCGGTGGGGGTTGCGCAGGTGGGGGTTGAGGGACCACAGCTCCGGCCAGCGGGTGGGATCCCCCCGAAAGCGCCCCGCCAAGTCCCACAGGGTATCCCCCGGCAAAACCCGGTAGTCGGGCTCCGCCGCCCCGGCTACGGCGGCCGCGAGCCCGCCGAGCAGTGCCGCCACGAGAGCTGTTCGTCGAGTCACTGCCACCTCCTGTGCTTGGGGGCCGGTCAGGGTTTGGCCTCGGCGCGGACCTGGCGAGCCGCCTCCGACTCGGGGTACCGCTCCAAGAGACGAGCGCGAAAGACCCGGGCCTTGTCGGCCTCCCCGAGCTTGTCGTAGGCCAGGGAGAGCTTGAGGAGGGCGTCGGAGGCCTTGGCGTCCCCCGGGTACCGATCCAGGACCCGGCCGAACTCCACCACCGCCTGGGCGTACTCCCCCTGGGAGTAGTAACACTCCCCCACCCAGTACTGGGCGTTCTGGCCGTAGGGGTGCTCCGGATACCGCCGGAGGAACTCCTCGAAGTCGAGGATCGCCGGACCGCACCGTCGCTCGCGATAGGCGCTGAACCCGCGGCGGAACAGGTCGGCTTCCGGGCTTCCCGGCGGCGGCTCGGTGGGAGCCGCGGCGGCACCGCCCGGGACCGCGGGCACCTCGGCCCGGGGCGGCTCGAGCTTGACCACCCGCAGGGGCGGCACCGCCTCTTCCTTGGGCTTGGGGGTTTGGGCCTGTACCTGGGCCAGGGCGGCCTCCTGGGCCCCGAGCCGCTCCCGCAGGGCGAGGAGGTTTCGCGCCAGCTCGTCCAGACGGGCGTCGATCTTGGCCTGGGCGAGCTCCACCCGGTCGAGGCGAGGGTTTAATTCCGGCTCCCGGGTCTGGGTCGCGGGGCCGGCGCATCCGACGGCCGCGAGCGCCAGAAGAAGGCCGGAGAGGGGTCGCACCATGGGAACTCCTGGCAGACGGGGGCGCCGCGCGGGCACGGGAACCGGTGCACGATACCACTCCCTGGGACCCGGGTTCCAGCTCCAGCTCCGGCGCGCCCGGCCCCGAGCTACTGGGGCGGGGGGCGACCAGCCCGGAGGAACCCGACGTAGTCCAAGAGCTCCTGGAGATTGGCGGTGAGGTAGTAGCGGCCGTTGGCGAACACGCCGTAGTCCGCGCCCCCCATGGCCGACGCGAACCGGGTGGAGTTGGCGTAGAAGAGCCACTGATTCACCCACTTCCGCTCCAGGGCCTCGTCGAAGGGGTTTTCCCCCTGGGCGATCCCCCGGGCCAGCCCCTCCTGCCACGCGGCCATCAGGACCTGGGTGGCGGCCAGCGTGAGCTGGTTGGTGGTCTCCACCGCCCGGTCGAGCCGGGCGAAGTGGCCTTCGGTCCACTGCCGGCTGTGACAAGCGAGGCACACCCCCTGCATCCTTTCCCGCCGGGCCCTCCGTTCGTCCGGGCCGATCAGGAACCCCTCCGCAGGCTCCCCGGTGAGCTCGGTGGGGAGGGGCAGGCCCGCCCGGTTGCGGATGATCGTGGTATCCGCCGAGACCGGGTGGGGGTGGGCGTACAGGGGCCCGAACAGGCGCCACTCGGACCGGTCGTTCATCCGGTGGGTCCGCGCGGCCACCACGCGCCCCCCCTCGGCGACCACCTGGCTCACGTGGCAGGTGGCGCAGGTGGGCGCGGTGAAGTCCCGCCCCACCATCCACGGCACGGCGTCGAAGTCCCAGCCCCCCCCCAGCGCCCCGTACAGGTTTCCGTGCTTGCTCACCTGATACACCGGGTACGCCGGCACGTCGGGGCCCTTGTGGCACTGGGCGCAGGTCTCGGGCTTGCGGGCCATGGCGATGGAGAACCCGTGGCGCGGGTGACACGGCGTGCACGCCCCCCGGCTCCCGTCCGGGTTGATCCGCCCCACCCCCTGGTTCGGCCAGCCGACCAGCACCGGGAAGTCCATCTCCCCCATGGCGGTGGCCCGGGGAGCGAGGCGAGCCACCTCGACCCGGGTGCCGTGGCACGCCAGGCAGGAATCGGCCTCGTCGAGTTCGCTCGGGGGAAGGGAGGCGCCGCCCACGGGTGCCGGCACGGCGTTGATGGCGTGGGCGAGTTGGCGATAGACCGGATTGCCCTGGAGGTTGTCGTAAGCGTTGGCCATCAGGTTGTTCGCGTACTCGGCCCGCTCCACGGGGTGGCACCCGGCGCAGTCGTCCGGGGAGACCACCACGTGCACCCGAAACCCGTTGTGCTCGAAGGTGTCGCCGTGGGCCTCGGGCCGCAGGGTGTGGCACTCGGCGCACCCCACCGCGTACTCCTCGCCACCGGGGAGGGCCGTCGCCGCCGAAAACCGCCGCGCCGGCCCGGGGACCGCCAGGGCCTCCCGCGGGCTGACCCGCGCGTGGCGACTCCCCCGCCAGTCCGCCACGATACCCGGGGTCACCTCCAGGTGGCACGCAAGGCACACCTCGGTGTCGGGGCTGGGGGTCGCCGCCTCGCTCGGCGGGGCGACCTGGGCGACCGCCACGGCAAGGGCACCGAGCGCGGCGGGAAACCAGGGTTGGGCCATGGGCAGACCTCCTCGTGGGGCACGGCAGTTCCGTGGCCGTTCCGCCCCCCCCGACGGCGGCACCGGAACCCGCATTCTCGGTTGACCGTTGCGCAGAGCCCGCGGTCTAATAGAACGATGTTTACCCAGCTCCTGGGGTTCCTCCCCCGCCCCCCCTTGGCACCCTCCCTCGGCCAAACCCGAGCGGTCGGCCCGATCGCCCTAGGTCTCGCCCTGTGCCTCGCGGTAGCGGCCCCGGCGTGGGCCCGGGTGTTGGTGCAGCCCGGCGCCGCCTTCCCCGACCTCGACTTCCCCGAGCTGCTCTCACCCCAGGACTACCCGAACCTCGGGCTCCGGCAGACCAAAGGGGCGTTCCGGCTGTCCCAGGTCCCCGGCGACCTCCTCGTCCTGGAGTTTTTCAACAAGTCCTGCGTCCCGTGCCAGCGACAGGTGCGCGAACTCGAGGCGTTCTACCGGGCGGTGCGGGCGGGCCCCCACAAGGGCCGGGTGCGGGTGCTCGCCATCGCCGCCGGAAACCAGGCCAAGTACCTCCCCAAGTACGTGCGGGAGCGCGGCCTCACCTACCCCATCGCGGCCGACGAGCGCTTCGACCAGTGGCGGCGCCTGGGGGAGCCGGGGCGTACCCCCTTCACGGTGTTCCTGGTCCGCCAGGGGCCCCAGTGGACCCTGGGAAGCTACCACTTCGGGGTGCAGTGGGAGAAGGAGTTCTCCGACCACGCTCAAAGCCTCCTGGACGGGAAGCGCCCGGTGGCGCCACCCGGGGTGGCACCGGTCGAAAGCCGCCCTCTGGTCTTTCCCCTGACCACCCAGGCGGTCCTGGCCAAGGCCCAGGCCCTCCTCTCCCGCGCCGTCGGCAAGGCGGTGGAAGCCGCCATCGTCTCCTTGCCCGGCGGCCGTCAGGTGTACCAGGCCCGGGCGGGGGGGACCCTGCTCCCCGTCTACGCCATCATCGCCAGCCGACAGCCGGTGTGCGAGATCTGCCACGCGGTACACTTCCTCTTCGCCTTCGACGCCCAGGGCCGGGTGCGGGGCTTCGAGCCGATCCACGTGACCAAGCTCAACAACGACGAGTGGGACCCCGAGGAGAACCGGTTCTTCGAATCTCGGCTCGCCGGCCGGCCCATGGAGAACCTCTCCTTCGACGCCGAAACCGACGCCGTCACCACCGCGACCATGAGCTCGGCCCTGATCTTCGACGAGATCCGCCGTACCGTGAACCTCCTGGAGCTCGTCCGAAAGCGCTGAGCCCCGCCCTCTCGTACCTCGACGGTTGGCGGCGGAGCCTCCTTAGGGAGAGGGGAGGTCGAAGAGGGCCTTGAGGACCCGCTCCGCTCCCGGCGCCTCGGGGGGGGCCCGGAGGCCGGCCAGGCGCCGGCTCCGCACCACCCAGGAGACCGGCCCGAGGTCCGGGTCGATGCCCCCGAAGCCCTCGCCGCCGGCCAGCGCTACCGCTCGCCCCTCCCGGAGCCGGGCTCGGTACCCCTCCGGCTCCCCCGCCCCGGCCGAGGACACGAACACCCCCAGGCCCTCCGCGGTCCGGCCCTCGAGCCCCGGGGGCAGGGCCTCGCGGCCCAGTAGATGGTCCGGCGCGAACCGGACGGTCCCCGGAGCCACCAGGGCCTCGAAGGCGTGGAGCAGCGCCGGCCGGGGCGGCACCGCCCCCAGCCCCGCCGCGACCTCCCGGAGCCCCGCGGCCAGGTGCTCGGCCCGCTGCCCGTCGTCGCCAAAGGCGTGGAGCCGGACGAAGGTCGCCCCATGCCACAGGGCAGCGTGGTACCGGGTCCGGAAGGCGCCGTTGCCGAGGGGTTCCACCGCGGCAGCGGCGGGACGAACAGCCGCCCAGAGGCCGAAGGCCCCCAGGGGCTCGGCCAGGAGGAAGGCCGACACCTCCAGCCCGCGGGACGGCTCCTGGGGGTGCTCGAAGTAGGCGAAGGCGGCCTCCCGCAGCCCAAACCGCCGATACAGCTCCGCCGCGCCGTTGATCTTCTCCCACAGGGAGTCCGGGGTGAAGCGCTCCACCTCCCCCACCCGGACCAGTGGCGCGAGCGTCCCGGCGTCGGGAAGCCCGGCGGCGCCCTCCGCGCCGCCGACCGCCGGAACGGCGAGCACGAGGAGCAGCGCCGCCGCCCTATGCAACCGCCCCTCCCACCGCCCGGGCGAGCCCGAGGCGGGCGACCACGGGGACGCCAAACCGGCAGGTGACCGCGCAGCCGCCGCAGGTGCCACACGGCAGCGGGGCCGCCGACAGCACCTCCCGGGCGAGGTCCGGGCGGCCGTAGCCGTCCGCGTACATCGCCGCCCGCAGGGCCCCGGGGACGTCCGCCCCCCGAGGGCACTGGCCGGCGCAGGCGGTGCACCCGCGGCAGTACCTCCCCCCCACCGCCCCCGCGTACAGCTCCAGGGCCGCGGCGTCCCGCCAGGTGTGCCGGGTGCCCATCACCGCGGCGTTGTCCCGCACCTGCTCCAAGGTCGCCATGCTCGGGATGGTGGTCGCCACCCCCTCCCGCTCCAGCACCCAGCGCAGCGCGGACTGGTAGGCGTTGAGCCCCGGGAAGGGGAGCATGGCGTACCCCCCGGTCATGATCTTCATGGCCACCACGCCGATCCCGGCGGCGGCCGCCCGCCCCACCGCGGCCAGGACCTCGGGCGGGCTCTGGAAGTTCAGGGAGGTGAGCACCACGTCGTACGCCCCGGCCTCCACCGCGGCGTCGAGGACTTCGGCCATGTTGGCGTGGGTGCTCACCCCGGCGAACCGGATCTTGCCCGCCCGCTTCAGGGTCTCCACCGCCTGGAGGTGCTCCGCCAGCAGCACCTGCCCCCGGCTCGCCAGCCCGTGGAGCTGCAAGACGTCGATCACGTCGGTGCGCAGGGCCTCCAGGCTCTGCTCGACGCTCGCCACCACCCGGGCGACGCTCCCCAGGTGGTGGCACTTGGTGGCGATCACCGCTTCCCGGCGCCGCGCCCCGAGCCCTTCGGCGAGGATCTCCTCGTTGCGCCCCCCCATGTAGGAGCGGGCGGTATCGAAGTAGGTCACGCCGGCATCCAGGGCGGCCCGGACCAGGGCGGGGTCGGCGCTGATCATCACCCCCATGCCGACCTCGCTGACCGAGAGGCCGGTCCGCCCCAGGGTGCGCCGGGTCGGCCCCGGCGCCGCCCCCGCCCCAGGAACCAGACCCGCCGCCGGGACCGCCGCCGACAGCGTAAGGAAGGTCCGGCGCGTCACTCCCGCGGCGGCCATCTCACTTCTTCTCCGTTGGGAAACCGGCGGCCCGCCACTCGCCCCACCCGCCCTTGAGGGCGTACGCCTTGGCGAACCCGAGGTCCATCAGCTTGCGCGCCACCCGGGCGCTCGTCGCCTCGCTGCTTCAGGCGCAGTACAAGACCAGGGTCTGGTCCTTGCCGTACTTGGCAGCCCACGCCGCCTCCCCGCCGGGCTCCTCCCGCACCGCGCCGGCGATCTTCTCGGGGCTCCCGGTCCAGTCGCCCCCGGTGCGCACGTCCAGCACCACCACGTCGGGTCGCCCGAGGAGGCCCTTCAGCTCTTCCTTCGTCATCCGGGGGGCGTCGGCCCAACCCGGGGACACCGCCGCGCCAACCAACGCGAGCACCGCCACCACCCAGCGTGCCAGGACCATGAAGCCTCCTTTCCGGCGCCGTCGGCCGGAGAACGGTTCGAGGGAGAGCGGGGCTCGCCCTCCGCGACGTACCGTGCAGCCTACCCGGAATCCCGCCAGGGGCAACCGGGTCGACCCTCGGTGCCGCCGCCCCATCCCAGCCTCCCAGCCTCCCAGCCTCCCAGCCTCCCCGCCCCCCGACGTCCCGCTTGACGAACCGCGGAGTCCTCGGGTTGACTGGCGGAGATACCCCCGCCCGTTCCCCCCAGCTCGAGGCCCTCGCCGTGGCGCACCCGATCCCCCCGAGCCCCCCGCCGTGATCGTCGTCGTCGCCGAGAAGCCGTCGGTGGCCCGGGACCTGGCCCGGGTGCTCGGCGCCGGCCGGCGGGCCGAGGGCTACCTGGAGGGCAACGGCTACGCCGTCACCTGGGCCATCGGGCACCTGGTGGCCCTCGCCGAGCCCCAGGAGATGAACCCCGCCTGGCGGGGGTGGCGCCGGGACGCCCTGCCCATGTTTCCCCGGGAGTGGCCCCTGGCGGTGCTCCCCCAGACCCGAGCCCAGTTTGCGGTGGTAAAGCGCCTGCTCAACGCCCGGGAGACCCGGGGGGTGGTGGCCGCCACCGACGCCGGGCGAGAGGGCGAGCTGATCTTCCGCTACCTCTACGAGAAGGCCGGGTGCCAAAAACCGGTTCAGCGCCTGTGGCTCTCGTCCTTGACCCCCGCCGCCATCGAGAAGGGCTTCGGGGCTCTCAAGGCCGGGGCGGCCTTCGACCCCCTGGCCGACGCCGCCCGGGGCCGCAGCCGGGCCGACTGGCTGGTGGGGATGAACCTCACCCGGGCCTACAGCCTCGCCTTCGGCGACGGCCGCACCCCCCTCACCGTGGGGCGGGTCCAGACCCCCACCCTGGCCCTGATCGCCGAGCGGGACCGGGCCATCGAGGCGTTCGTCCCCGAGGCGTACCGCGAGGTGGTCGCCACCTTCGCCCCCGAACCCGCGCCCCCCGGCCCGGTCCAGACCTATCGGGGCACCTGGGTAGGCGCCGGGGATCACCCGACCCGCCTGCCCCCGGACGGCGCCGAAGCCGAAGCGGTGGCCGCCCGGGTCCGCCGGGGGACGGCCACGGTGGAGTCCGTGGCGCGGGAGACCCGGCGCCGCCCGCCGCCGCTCCTTTTCGACCTCACCGAGCTCCAGCGCGACGCGAACCGGCTGTACGGATTCACCGCCCAGAAGACCCTGGAGCTCGCCCAGGCCCTGTACGAGAAGCGCAAGCTCCTCTCCTACCCCCGCACCGACAGCCGCCACCTGTCCGCCGAGGTGGCCGCGACCCTGCCCGAGATCGTCGCCGCCATCCGCGGCCCCTACCCGGGGCTCCTGGCCCCGGGCACCGGGGCCCGCCCCCTGGGGCGCCGGTTCGTGGACGACGCCCGGGTCAGCGACCACCACGCGATCATCCCCACCGCGACGCCCCCGGGAAGCCTCGACCCGGCGAGCCCCGAGGGCCGGGTCTACGACCTGGTGTGCCGGCGGCTCCTGGCGGCGTGGCACGGGGACTTCGTGACCAGCGTCGCCACCGTGATCACCCGGGTGGCGTCGGCCGAGCCGCCGGGCTCCCCGGTGCCGACGACCGACCGCTTCCGCTCCACCGGCACGGTGGTCGAGGACCCCGGGTGGCGCGTCCTGGAGGTCGCCAAGCCGCCCAAGGGGGGCAAGGCCGAGGGCGAGGAGCCCGCCGAGGGGAGCGGGCCCCTGCCCCCGGGCCTCGCCCAGGGCCAGGCCCAGCGGGTGGTCGAGGTCCTGGCCGTGGCCAAAGAGACCCGCCCGCCCAAGCCCTACACCGAGGCCCTGCTGTTGACCGCCATGGAGACCGCCGGCAAGGCCCTGGAGGACAAGGAGCTCTCCGACGCCATGCGGGAGCGGGGCCTGGGCACCCCGGCCACCCGGGCGGCGATCATCGAGGGCCTGTTGGAGCGCGGCTACCTGATCCGCCACGGTAAGGCCCTGCGGGCCACCGAGCGGGGCCAGCGGCTGGTGGGGCTGGTGGACGAGCGGGTGAAGAGCCCGGCCATGACCGGGGAGTGGGAGCAGCGCCTCCGGGAGATCGAGCGGGGCCGGGGGGACCTGGGGTCGTTCCTCCGGGGGATCGAGGCGTACGTCAGCGAGGTGCTCGGGGCGATCCCCGCCCGGGGCGCCCCGTCCAGCCCCCTCCGGGAGGCCCCGGCCACCGCCCCCCCGCCCGCGCCGCCCCCAGCGGCCGCCCCCCCGGCGCCCCGGCCCCCCCGGGGCCCGATGGCCCCCGAGGACCTGGGGGAGCTCTTGCACCGGGCCTTTGGCTTCGCCGCCTTTCGGCCCCACCAGGAGGACGTGTGCCGGGCCGCCCGGGGGGGGAGCCACGTGCTCCTGGTGATGCCCACCGGGGCGGGCAAGAGCCTCTGCTACCAGCTCCCGGGGCTCGCCCGGGGGGGCACCACCCTGGTGGTCAGCCCCCTGATCGCCCTGATGGAGGACCAGGTGGCGAAGCTCGCCGCCCAGGGCCTGCGGGCCGAGCGCATCCACTCGGGCCGGGACCGCCTCGCCTCCCGCCAGGTGTGCCACGAGTACCTGGCCGGGGAGCTCGACTTCCTCTTCGTCGCCCCCGAGCGCTTGGGGGTGCCCGGCTTCCCCGAGCTCCTCGGTCGGCGGCCCCTGGCGCTGGTGGCGGTGGACGAAGCCCACTGCATCTCCCAGTGGGGGCACGACTTTCGGCCCGACTACCGGATGCTCCGGGAGCGGCTCCCCCGCTTCCTCGGCCCCGAGACCCCGGTGGTGGCCCTGACCGCCACCGCCACCCCCCAGGTGCAAGACGACATCGTGGACCAGCTCGGCCTCGGGGAGGTCCGGCGCTTCATCCACGGCTTTCGCCGGGACAACATCGCGGTGGAGGTCGCCGAACTCCCCCCCGCCGACCGCCCGGCCGCGGTGGCCCGGGTGCTGGCGGGCCCGGGCCGCCTCCCCGCCCTGGTGTACGCCCCCACCCGCAAGGCGAGCGAGGCCCTGGCGACCGCCCTGGGGGCCCGGCTCCGGGTCGAGCCGTACCACGCGGGCCTGTCGGCCGAGCGCCGGGACCGGGTGCAGGAGGCGTTTCTGGCCGGCCGGCTCGACGCCGTGGTGGCGACCATCGCCTTTGGCATGGGCATCGACAAGGCCGACGTGCGCACCGTCGTCCACGCCGCCCTCCCCGGCTCCATCGAAGGGTACTACCAGGAGATCGGCCGAGCCGGCCGGGACGGGGCCCCGTCCCGGGCCGTGCTCCTCCACTCCTACGCCGACCGGCGCACCCACGAGTTCTTCTTCGACCAGGGCTACCCCCACCCCGGCCTTTTGGCCCGCCTGTTCGACCGGCTCACCCCCGAGCGCCAGCCCCGGGCCGCCCTGGCCCAGGAGCTCGGCCTCGCCGACGAGGTCTTCGGGGCGGCCCTGGAGAAGCTGTGGGTCCACGGCGGCGCCGAGGTCGACCCGGACGAGGCGGTCCGGCGCGGCCGGGCCGACTGGCGGCCCTCCTACGAGGCCCAGCGGGAGCACAAACGCGATCAGCTCCAGCGGGTGGCCCGCTTCGCCGAGCTGCCCACCTGCCGGATGCTCCAGCTGGTGGCCCACTTCGGCGACCGGGAGGACTCGGGGCGGCCCTGCGGCGGCTGCGACGTCTGCGCGCCCCAAAGCGCGCTCCTCGCCGCCGTCGGCCCGCCGAGCCCCGCCGACCAGGCCCGGCTCGCCCGGCTCCTCGGCGCCCTGGCCGACGCCGGGAGCGTCGCCACCGGCCGGCTCCACCAGGAGGCCTTTGGGGACGCCCTGGAGCGCCGCCGCTTCGAGGCCCTCCTGGGGGGCCTGGTGCGGGCGGGGCTCGCCTGGGTCACCGAGGAGTCCTTCGAGAAGGACGGCCGGAAGATCCCCTACCGCCGGGCCGGCCTCACCCCGGCCGGCCGGGCCGCCGCCTCCAACCCCGGCGCCGCCCTGGCCGAGGTCCGCGCCGGGAGGGCCAGGCTTGCGTTTCTACTGGA
>JBBIIA010000143.1:0-11336 GCA_037446775.1 Deltaproteobacteria bacterium | reverse complement strand
GGGGGAGAGGTTGCCGTCCTCCCGGTAGGCGATGTACACCTCCAGGGTGAGGCCCTGGTCCCCGGCGGCCGAGGACGTGGACCCCCGGGACCTGACCCGGGTAGAGTGGGCGTTGGTGGCCCGCTGCCAGCCGGACCGGGACGCGTCGATCCTCGGCGACCGCAAGGCCGCCCCCTTCGACCCGTCCTGCCCGGCGCCGTTTCGCACCGCCAAGCTGGCGATCGACGCCACGGGGCACGAGCGCCTCGGCGGACGGCGACCCGCCCATCTCGACCCCGAGGCCCTCGCCAAGGCCCGGGCCCTGCTCGCCGGGAGGCATCCCCATGGCTAAGAAACGCATCGTGGTCGGCATCTCGGGCGCTACCGGCCCCCAGTACGGCATCCGCCTCCTGGAGGTGCTGGGGGAGCTGGGGGTCGAGACCCACCTGGTGCTCTCCCGGGCCAGCCGCCGCAACCTGGCCCTAGAGAGCGACTGGCCCCCCGAGGAGGTAGAGGCCCTGGCCTACCGCGCCTACGAGCCGGAGGACCTGGGCGCGGCCATCGCCAGCGGCTCTTTTGCCACCGACGGCATGGTGGTCGCCCCGTGCTCGGTGAAGACCGTCTCGGCCATCGCCAACTCCTACAACGAGAACCTGCTGATCCGAGCGGCCGACGTCACCCTCAAGGAGCGGCGCACCCTGGTGCTCCTCTTTCGGGAGACGCCGCTGCACAAGGGGCATCTCGATCTCCTCCGGCGCTGCGCGGACCTGGGGGCGGTGATCTTGCCGCCCATGGTGGCCTTTTACCACCGGCCCAAGACGGTGCAGGAGATCATCGACCAGACCGTGGGCAAGACCCTGGACGCGCTGGGCATCGAGCACTCCCTCGTTCGGCGCTGGGCCGGGGGCGGCGACCGTTCGGTGACCGAGGGGGAGCGGCCCCGGGATTGAACCGCCGGACGCTCCCCCGAAGGTCGGCGACGAACCCCCCCTCGGCGATCCCGTTCAGGAGCGCGGCGCCGAGCGCCTCCCCCCGCCGTCAGCGGCCGAGGAGGCGGTGTACCCGGCGCAAGAGCTCCTCCAGATCCACCGGCTTGCGCAGGAACTCGGCTACCCCAAGCTGGGCGCACCGGGCCACCACGGCCCGGTCGCTCTGCCCGGTGATGACCGCCACCCGCGGCCGCTGGGGGCGATCTTTGATGGCCTCCAGAAACCCCAACCCATCGAGCCTCGGCAGCTGAAGATCCAGGAGCACCAGCTCGACGGCGTAGCGCTCCAGGGCTGCCAGGGCCTCCACGCCGTCGGCGACCCCCCAGGTCTGGAAGCCCTTCTGGAACAGGAACCGCTCGTACAGGGTTCGGGTCGACTCCTCGTCCTCCACCACCAGGAGGCAGGGGGCCCCGTCGGGCGAAACCGCCACCGCCCGAGAAGGGTTCTCGCCGGGGTGCCGGCGGGCCAGGGCCTCGACCGCGGCCTGGGCGGCGTCGGCGATGGCCGCGGTGGGGTGGCGGCGCAGCGGTACCAGGAGCGGCAGCGCCGCCAGGCCCGCCTTCTGGCCGAGGGCCGCCACGGCGTCGCGGCGAACCAGCACGGGAGCCGCGCGGTCCAGGGCCACCCCCGCCAGGAACGCCTCGATGCGGCTCCCAAGGTCCGGCGCCAGGGTAACGCCAGGGCGAAGCCACCCCCGGGCGACGGTCTGGACCCGCTGGGCCAAGGCGTTGGGCGTCCCGTCCCCGGCCCCCAGGCTGCCCTCGATCTCTTCGGCAACCTGCCGAGAGCCCTGGAGCACGTGCAGGCGGCCCGTGATGGCGGCGAACAGGGCCTCCGCCGCGCCCTTGCCCGCCCCGGGCTTCCCTCCGCCCCAGCTGACGTGGCCCTGGAGGGCGTCCCGGAAACGCACCAGGGGCTCCTCGCCCAGGTCTGTGGTCAGGGCAGCGGCCACCTGGATCTCCGCCGACCCCGGGAGGCCGCCCGCGATGGCGTCCTCGATCTCGCGGCGGGCTTCGGGGGGCAGCGCCTCCCAGGTGTAGGCGCCGGCCCGCCGCAGCTCGCCGAGGGCCCCGAGGGCAGGGCCCCGTTTCCACGGGGGACCCGTCAGGGTGGCGGCCAGGGCGGCGGCGGTGCCGACGCTCCCTTCCCCGGGAACCAGGGCTTCGCACACGGCGCGAAACACCAGGGGGATCCCGGTGGCGTGGAGGACCTCCTCCAGCGCCCGGCCCCGGGGCCGCTGCCCGGGGTCGGCCCCGGTCAGGGCTTCCAGGGCCGCCTGGGCGACCCGGGGGTCGGGGTCGGAGGCGAGCCCCGCCCACAGGGCGGGTTCCCGGCACCGCAGGCACGCCAAGGCGGCGGAGGCCCGACGCCAGGGGTCGGGGTCGGTGGCCCAGACCGCCAGCGCCGACGCGTCTCCCAGGCGGTGGAGAGCGGTCAGCGCCGCCGCACGCTCGCTGTCTGCCGGCGAATCCAGGCACGCTTCCACCGCCTCGCGGGCCCCGGGCCAGGGGCGGTCGACCACCGCCTCCAGCCCCGCCCGTCGCACCTCCTCCACGGCCGAGGCGAGGAACCTCGGGAGGAGCCCGGGGCTGGCCACCCCGGGGGCTCGGGCGAGGACCCGGGCCGCCGCCGTGGCGACCTCGGGGTCTGCTGCGTGGGTTAGGTACAGCTCGCTCCACGCCTGGTCCCCCCGGGTTTCGGCCGGGTACCGCCGGAGCACGGCCTCGGCGGCGGCACACCACGGTCCCAGGAGTTCCCCCGCCTCCCCGAGGTGGTCCTGCAGGAAGGCCGCCGCCTCGGGCCCGCCCCGGGTCTCCAGGGTCCGCAGCACCGTGCGACGGGCCGGGGCGCCCAGGGTCGGCCACGCCTCGATCAGGAGCGGGCACAGGGCCGGGTCCGGGCAGGTCGCGAGTTCCCCTTCGAGGTCCCGGGCCTCGGCCTCCGAGAGGGTCGGGGCGAGCAGTCGCGGGAGCAGGGAGTAGCGCACCGGCTGCCCCTCTTCGAGGCGCCGACGTTGGGTTCCCGCGGTGGTGCGCACCACCGGCTGGGAGCTCCGCCGCTCGATCTCGGCCAGGGCCGCCCGGGCCGCGGGGGTGCCCAGGTGGCCCAGGACCTCGATGGTGGCGAGGCCGCGGGACAGGTCCGGCCGGCTGAGGGCCCCCTGGAGCAGGAAGGGGACGGCGCGCTCCCCCAGGGCCTGGACGCTGGCCCGGATCAGGGCGGCCGCCTTGCGGCCGTCGGCCTCCCGTACCACCTGGAGCCCCAGGAGCTGCTCGCCGTCGGACCCGGCCCGGCGCACCAGGGTGGTCACCAGGCGCGGGAACACCTCCTCGGTCACCGGGGAGCGCCCGGCCAGAAGATCGTCGAGGCGGCGGAGCACCTCCGCGGGGTGTTCGGCGGTCATGGGTTGGGGAGCTCGACCCGAAACGAGGTGCGCCCCTCCACCGTGGTGCCGTAAGAGATGGTGCCCCCGTGCTGCTCGACGATCTCGCGGCAGACGCACAGGCCGATGCCTTCGCCGCGGCTCCCCTTGGTGGAGATGAAGAGGTCGAAGGCAGACTCCCCGAGGGCGGGGTCCACCCCGGGGCCGTCGTCCTCCACCTCGAGGACCAGGCCGGGGCCCCCGGAGGCGCGCAGGGTGACGGTGCCGCCGCTACCGGTCGCCTCGGCACCGTTCTTCACCAGGTTCATCACCACCTGCACCAGGCGGTGGGGATCGTGACACAGGGGCGGAAGGTCCAGGGGCACGGCCACCTCGAGGGCGACCGCCATCTCTCCCAGGAGCGGCGCCAGAAGCTGGGCGGCCCGGAGCAGGGCGGGGCCGGGGCTGGTCACGCACAACTCCAGGCGGTGCGCCTGGCTCAAGTCCCGCAGGCCCTGGAGGATGCGGTCCATGCGGTCCACCTCGGTCACGATGGCCTGGGCGTAGCTACGCCCCGGGTGGTCTTCCCCAAACGCCAGGGCGGTGTACTGGGCGTGCACCCGGATGGCGTTGAGGGGATTGCGCAGCTCGTGGGCAACCTGCCGCGCCACCTGGGCCAGGTCGCCCCTACGCTCGATGGCGTCAACCTCCCGCTGCACCTCCACCCGGGCGGTGATATCCCGGCCCGTGGCCAGGACCCCGAGCACCGCCCTCCCAGCCCCAATCGGGGACAGGGAGAACCCGAAGAGCCGATCGCCGCCCGCCACCGGGACGGTGACCTGCTCCACCCGCACGGGCTGTTCCCGTGCGATACACGTGCGCACCGCTCCTCCCAGCTCCGACCCCAGCGGGTCGAGCCCGGCGGGGAGGACCGCCAGGCCCAGGGCGCGGGCGGCGGCCCCGTTGCGAGCGGTTAGGCGTCCCTCGCGGTCGAACACCAGAAGCACCGACGGGATGCTCTCCAGGAGGGCTTCGGGCGGAATCCCCGGCAGGGGGTCGATGATCATGGCGGCCTCACGCGTGGAGGATCCCGGGGGGCAAGGGAAGGGCCGGGCGCCCGCTACGGATCGGCCGGGGTCGGCCGAGCCATGAGACGGTTTGCGGGCCGACCCTCCTCCGCCGCCAGGGAGCGGAGCTCAGTACCGGACGGCGGGGTTGTGGAGGGCGCCGGAGGCGGGGCTCGGGGGCTCCAGGAGGACCCGGCGGCCCGCCACCCGGAGGCGCCCCTCGGCGAGGTACTGGAGGGCCTGGGGGTAGACCCGGTGCTCTTCACGCAGGATGCGGGCGGCGAGGGTGTCCGGGGTATCATCGTCCCGCACCGGCACCACCGCCTGGAGGATGATGGGGCCGGTGTCCATCCCCTCGTCCACGAAGTGGACCGTGCACCCCGAGAACTTGGCGCCGGCGGCGATGACCTGGCCGTGGACGTGGAGGCCGGGAAAGGCGGGGAGGAGGGCCGGATGGATGTTGAGGACTCGGCCGGGGAAGGCGCCCAACAGCACCGGAGAGACGAGCCGCAGGTAGCCGGCCAGGATCACCGTGTCGACCCCGTGGCGCCCCAGGGCTTCGACCACCCGGGCGTCGTGGGCCTCCCGCGAAGGGGACTCGCCCCACCCCACCACCTCGGCGGCGATGCCGGCGCGGCGGGCCCGCTCCAGGGCGAAGGCGTCGGGGACGTCGCTGACCACCGCCACCACCCGGGCGTCGAGGCGCCCCCCGAGGCAGGCGTCGAGGACGGCCTGGAGATTGGAGCCGCTCCCCGAGGCGAGCACCCCGATGGCGAGCCCCATCAGCCGAGCCTCAGGTTCGGCTCCCCCGCCTCCCGCTCTCGGATCTCGCCGAGCACCCACCCCCGGTCCCCGAGGGCGCGGGCGCGGTCGAGGACGTCCTCCACCTCGCTCGCGGGGACCACCACCGCCATGCCCACCCCGCAGTTGAAGGTCCGCAGGAGCTCCTCCTCCTCGACGTTGCCGAGCCGCTGGATGAGGCGGAAGAGCGGGGGGATGGCCCAGGAGTTCCGGTCGACGAAGGCCTGGCACCCCTGGGGAAGCACCCGGGGGAGGTTCTCGGGGATGCCGCCGCCGGTGATGTGGGCCATGCCCTTGATCCGGAAGTCCCGCACCAGGTTCAAAAGGGTGCGCACGTAAATCCGGGTCGGGGTCAGGAGCACCTCCCCCAGGGGCTTGCCGAGCTCGGGGAAGACGTGGTTCAGGCCGAAGCCTCCGTCCTCCAGGAGGACCTTGCGGGCCAGGGAGTAGCCGTTGGAGTGGAGGCCCGAGGACGCCAGGGCCAGGATGCGGTCTCCCACCGTGATGCCCGAGCCGTCGATGAGCCGCTCGCGGTCGACGATGCCAACGGTAAAACCGGCGAGGTCGTACTCGCCGTCCGCGTACATCCCGGGCAGCTCCGCGGTCTCGCCCCCCACCAGGGAGCAGTTCGCCTCCTTGCAGCCCGCGGCAATGCCCCGGATGACCGCTTCGGCGACCCCCTCGTCGAGCCGACCCGTGGCGAAGTAGTCGAGGAAGAACAGGGGTTCCGCCCCCTGGACCACCACGTCGTTGACGCACATGGCCACCAGATCGATCCCCACGGTGTGGTGGACCCCGGCCTGAAAGGCGACCTTGAGCTTGGTTCCCACCCCGTCGGTGGAAGAGACCAGGACGGGGTTCGCGAGGGGAAACTCCGACAGGGAAACCGCCGCCCCGAACCCCCCCACGTGGCTCATCACCTCGGGCCGAAGGGTCGGCTTGACGATGTCGCGCAAGCGGCTGACGAGGCGGTTGCCGGCGTCGATATCGACGCCCGCGCTCTTGTAGGTAGCTCGGGAGCCCACGGGCAGGTCCTCCGGGGAGATCGGGCGGGTCGGCGATCCGAGTCGGTAGCCTAGCGGAAGGCCGCCGGGGGTGTCAATCCGGTTCCCCGGCCGGTTCAGGGTCTCCTTGACTCCCGGGGGGGGCGTTGCTACCGTACGGCGCTGGCACTCGGCCCCTGGGAGTGCTAAGGAGGAGAGGCGTGGAGCCGACCCTGAGCGCGCGGGACCGCAGCATCTTCGCGGCCGCGGTAGAGGAGTTCGTCCAGACGGCCGAGCCGGTCGGCTCGCGCCAACTGACCAAGAGGTACGGCCTCGGGGTCTCTCCGGCCACCGTGCGCAACGTCATGGCCGACCTGGAGGACCTCGGGTTCCTCGCCCAGCCCCACACCTCGGCGGGTCGGCAGCCCACCGAGCGCGGGTACCGCTACTACGTGGACCACCTGATGCAAGCCGAACCGGTGGGGCCGACGGAGCGCCAGCAACTGCGGCAGCGGCTCGGCCCCCCCGAGGGGGCGGACATCGAAGAGCTCTTGGCGGCCACCTGCCAGGCCCTCTCGGTCCTGGCCCACCAGGTGGGGATCGCGGTAGCTCCCCGGTTCGAGGCGCGGGTCTTCCGACACATCGACTTCGTGCGCCTCCGGGGCAGCCTGGTGCTCGTGGTCCTGGTGTCCCAGTCGGGGGTGGTGCACCACCGCCCGGTGGAGGCGCCGGAGGTCGAGGACCAGCGCGACCTGGATCAGATGGCCAACTACCTCAACGGGCTCCTGGTGGGACTCCCGCTCAGCCGCGTGCGGGAGCGGATCCTCGCCGAGATGGCGTCGGAGCGGGCCCTGTACGACCGGCTGGTCCAGTCGGCCCTAGAGCTCGGCCAGCGCGCCCTGGGGGGCGCCCGAGGGGAGGAGGGGCTGTACTGCGGCGACCCCACACGGCTCCTTGACCAGCCCGAGTTCAGCACCGCCGCCCGGATGAAGGAGCTCTTCGAGGCCTTCGAGAAGAAGGGCCTGCTCCTGCGCCTCCTGGACCAGGCGGCCGCGGCCCACGGCACCCGGGTCATCATCGGCGAGGAGCAGGGGGGGCTCGGCTTGCGCGGCTGTTCCGTGGTCTCGACCACCTACGGCTGCCAGGGGCGGGTGCTCGGCTCCCTGGGGGTGATCGGCCCCACCCGCATGCCCTACCCCCGGATGGTCGGCCTGGTGGAGTACACCGGCCGGCTGCTCGGCGAGATGATGGATCACCTATGACCGACACCCCCGAGGAAGAGACCGCCATGACGGAGGCGACCCGAGACGAGACCCCCGAGACCAGCGAACCCGCGGCCGCCCCCGCCGTGGCAGAGCTCCTGGCGGCCCGGGACGCCCGGGTGGCCGATCTGGAGCGCGAGATGCTGTATCTGCGCGCCGAGTTCGACACCATCCGCAAACGCACCGAGAAGCGCCACCGCGAAGCCCTGGAGTACGCCGCCGAACCCCTGCTGCGGGACCTGCTGCCGGTGCTCGACAACCTGGAGCGGGCCGTGGGCCACGCGGGGGAGGAGTCCGCCGAGAGCCTCGGCGGACTCCTCGCGGGCCTGGGGCACGTGATTTCGCAGTTTCGGGAGGTTTTGGGGCGCCACGGTGTCGAGGCGGTGCGCTGCTCCGGTGACTTCGATCCGGGGATCCACGAGGCGCTCGCCCCGGTGCCGGGGGAGGTGGACAACCAGGTGGGTCAGGTGTGTGAACAGGGCTACACCCTCAAGGGTCGGCTGTTGCGGCCCGCCCGGGTCACGGTGACCAAGGTTGCCCCCTGAAGGAGGCGTGGTTACCTTGCAGCCCGTTCCCACCCCCGGGGGGTGAATCGACCCACAGCGACGAGGAGAACCATTCATGGGCAAGATCATCGGTATCGACCTAGGAACGACCAACAGCGTGGTTGCCATCACGGAAGGTGGCGATCCGGTGGTCATCGCCAACGCCGAGGGCACCCGCACCACCCCGAGCACCGTGGCCCTGGCGCCGGACGGCGAGCGGCTGGTCGGCCAGGCGGCCAAGCGCCAGGCGGTGACCAACCCGGAGAACACGGTGTTCGCCATCAAGCGGTTGATCGGGCGGCGGATGGGGGACCCCGAGGTGGAGAAGGACCGGACCATGGTCCCCTACGCCATCGTCCAGGGCGCGGCCAACGACGCTTGGGTCGAGATCCGCGGCAAGAAGTACAGCCCGGCCGAGATCTCCGCGTGGATCCTGCAGAAGATGAAGCAGACCGCCGAGGAGTACCTGGGCCAGGAGGTCAAGGAGGCGGTGATCACGGTGCCCGCCTACTTCAACGACAGCCAGCGGCAGGCCACCAAGGACGCCGGCCGCATCGCCGGCCTGGAGGTGAAGCGGATCATCAACGAGCCCACCGCCGCGGCCCTCGCCTACGGCCTGGACAAGAAGGGCGAGCGCAAGATCGCCGTCTTCGACCTGGGGGGCGGTACGTTTGACATCTCGATCCTCGAGATCGGGGACGGGGTCTTCGAGGTCAAGAGCACCAACGGCGACACCTTCCTCGGCGGCGAGGACTTCGACAAGCGGGTCATCGACTACCTCGCCGACGAGTTCAAGAAGGAGCAGGGGATCGACCTCCGGGGTGACAAGATGGCCCTGCAGCGCCTCAAGGAGGCGGCCGAGAAGGCCAAGATGGAGCTCTCCACCACCATGGAGACGGCCGTCAACCTGCCCTTCATCACCGCCGACCAGACCGGTCCCAAGCACCTCAACATCCGCCTCACCCGGGCCAAGCTCGAGCAGCTCGTCGCCGACCTGATCGACAAGCTCGACGCGCCGTGCCGCAAGGCCATCAAGGACTCGGGCCTCTCCACCGCTCAGATCGACGACGTGATCCTGGTGGGCGGCATGACCCGCATGCCCCGGGTGCAGGAGAAGGTCGAGCAGATCTTCGGCAAGAAGCCCCACAAGGGGGTAAACCCCGACGAGGTGGTGGCGGTGGGGGCGGCCATCCAGGCCGCGGTGCTCGCCGGCGAAGTAAAGGACGTGCTGCTCCTGGACGTCACCCCCTTGAGCCTCGGCATCGAGACCCTGGGGGGCGTCTTCACCCGAATCATCGAGCGCAACACCACCATCCCGTGCCGCAAGAACCAGGTGTTCTCCACCGCCGAGGACAACCAGACGGCGGTCTCCATTCACGTGCTCCAGGGCGAGCGCGAGATGGCCCGGGACAACAAGACCATCGGCCGTTTCGAGCTGGTGGGGATCCCCACCAGCCCACGCGGGGTTCCCCAGATCGACGTCACCTTCGACACCGACGCCAACGGCATCCTCCACGTCTCGGCCAAGGACCTGGCCACCGGCAAGGAGCAGTCGATTCAAATCAAGGCGTCCTCGGGGCTCTCCGAGGAGGAGATCAAGCGGATGGTACGGGACGCCGAGTCCCACTCCGACGAGGACAAGCGCAAGAAGGCCCTGGTGGAGGAGCGCAACCGCCTCGACGGGCTGGTCTACTCCACCGAGAAGAGCCTGGCCGAGTTTGGTGAGAAGGTGGACGCCGCGAGCCGGTCGGCCATCGAGACCGCCCTGGCCGACGCCAAGTCGGCCCTGAAGGCCGACGACGGGGAGCGGATCAAGAAGGCCTTCGAGCAACTCACCCAGGCCTCCCACAAGCTCGCCGAGGAGATGTACAAGAAGGCGGACGGCGGCGGGGCGGGAGCCGGAGCCGCCGGCAAGGGCGGCGACGAAGGGGTGGTCGACGCCGACTTCGAAGAGGTGAAGTAGCCCCGCACCCATAGACCCCCGCGGGGGGCCGCTTCAGCGGCCCCCCGCTTTCGTCTCGCGGTCGAGCCCGGGGCGTCACGGAGAACACCCTTGCCCAAACGCGATTGCTACGAAGTCCTCGAGGTTCACCGCAACGCCACCGAGGCCGAAATCAAGAAGGCGTACCGCAAGGTCGCCCTGGCGTGCCACCCGGATCGCCACCCGGGGGACGCCGAGGCCGAGGCCCGCTTCAAGGAGGCGGCCGAGGCCTACGGGATCCTCTCCGATCCGGCCAAGCGCGCCCACTACGATCAGTTCGGCCACCCCGCCGAAGGGGCCGGTGGCTACGGTCCCCAGGGGTTCGACTTCCGCTCCAACGTGGACGACCTCTTCGGCGAGATCTTCGGCGACATCTTCGGGCAGCGCCGTGGCCGGGGGCCCCGCCCCGAGCGGGGCTCGGACCTGCGCTACAACCTCTCCATCGCCTTCGAGGAGGCGGTCTTCGGCTGCACCCGGGAGATCGAGATCCCGGTGCGCCGGGCGTGCGACGCCTGCGGCGGCACCGGAGCCCGCCGGGGCACCGAGCCGACCGCCTGCCCCGACTGCCGGGGCCACGGGCGGGTGCGCTTGCAGCAAGGCTTCTTTCAGCTCGAGCGGGACTGCGGCCGGTGCGCCGGCTCGGGGCGGGTGGCCCTGGACCCCTGCCCCGACTGCCGGGGCCAGGGCGCCGTCCGCGCCCGGCGCCACCTGTCGGTGCGGGTGCCGCCGGGGGTGGAGACGGGGACCCGGCTGCGGGTCACCGGGGAGGGCGAGGGGGGCGCCCACGGCGGTCCGCCCGGGGACCTTTACGTGGTGCTCGCGGTCACCGAGCACCCGATCTTCGTGCGGGAGGGCCCCGACGTCCTGTGCACGGTACCGGTGTCCATCGGGCAGGCCGCCCTGGGGGCCGAGATCGAGGTCCCCACCCTGGAGGGCGAGACGGCCCGGGCCCAGGTGCCCCCGGGGACCCAGCACGGCACCGTCCTGCGCCTCAAGGGGCGGGGCGCGCCCCGGGGCCCCGGAGGCCGACGGGGGGACCTGAAGATCGTCGTTCAGGTGGAGGTCCCGACTCGGCTGACCGCTCGCCAGGCCGAGCTCTTGCGGGAGTTCGAGGCGCTGCGGGAAGAGGAGCCCGAGTCGGCCATCGGACGCTTCTGGGACAAGGTGCGGGGGCTCTTCGCGTGACCCTCGGGAGCCGAGAACCCCGGTGACGGGATCCATCGCCGCGGCCATCACCCTGGTCCTCGCCACCGCCTGCGCCGCCCCGGCGTGGCGGCCGGTGGCCCCGGCCGCGCCGGCCGCGGCGGAGCCGAACCGGCAGACCTTCGTCCCCACCCGCCCGCCCGCCGAACCCGGGCCGGCAGAGC
>JBBIIA010000142.1:0-11387 GCA_037446775.1 Deltaproteobacteria bacterium | reverse complement strand
CTCCTGATCGTCCCGGGGCTTGCCCGGGGGCTTTGCCAGGGACCCCGGCTTCGGAGTAGCCTGGCCCCGAGTGGAAGAGCACCCCGGAGGCCCCCCGTGACGCACGAAGACCCCGCCCCCAGACCCCGAGCCGACCCCGCCGCGGTTTCGTCCCGGTTCCGGGTGATGGCGCTGGCCTTCGGGGTCGGGAGCCTGCTCCTGGGGATCAAGTTCGGGGCGTACTTCCTCACCGGCTCCGCTGGCGTCCTCTCCGACGCCCTGGAGTCCGTCATCAACGTGGTCGCCAGCGGCTTTGCCCTCTACAGCGTCCACTTGAGCGCCCTCCCCGCCGACTCGAACCACCCGTACGGCCACGGGAAGATCGAGTACTTCTCCGCCGGCTTCGAGGGCGGCCTGATCGTGCTCGCGGCGGCGGCGATCCTGTGGCAGGCGATCCCCCGGTTCACCGCACCCGAACCCCTGTCCGAGCTGGGATGGGGGGCGCTGCTGGTCGCGGCGGCAGCAGCGGTCAACGGAGTCCTCGGCCTCCTCCTCGTCCGCACCGGGCGGGCCACCCGCTCCCTGGCCCTGGAAGCCGACGGCCGGCACCTCTTCACCGATGTCATCACCAGCCTCGGGGTCGTGGCCGGCTTGCTCCTGGTCCTGGGGACCGGCTCCCCCTGGTGGGACCCCCTGGTCGCGTGCCTCGTCGCCCTGAACATCCTGGTCACCGGGTACCGGCTGGTGCGCAAGTCCCTGGGCGGGCTCCTGGACGAAGCCGATCCGGCGCTCCTCGGACAGATTCGAGCGGTCCTGGACGACCAGCGCTCTCCCGACTGGATCGACGTGCACCGCCTGCGCGCCCGCCGCTACGGCCACGAGGTCACCGTGGACCTGCACCTGGTCCTTCCCCGGGACAGCGCCTTGAGCGAAGCCCACGCCCAGGCTCTCCGCGCCGAGGAGGCGCTGCTGGCCCTCCCCCTGGGGGTGGTGGAGACCATCGTCCACACCGACCCGTGCGAAGACTCCTGGTGCCCAGCCTGTGGGCGGGAGCCGTGCTCCCTGCGGATCGCGGACCAGCAGGAGCCCTAGCGAGGACGGGTTTGGGGAACTCAGTAGATCTGGGCGTAATCCCCGAAGATGAACTCCAAGAGGTCCAGGGTCTGGGCCTCCGCCTTGGCCGAGGCCACCGCGAGGTCGGCGCGGGACAGCCCCGACCGGGTCCACGCCCGGGGATCGGAGCCGGGGATCTCCACCGAGTCCGCGGCGGCGCCCCCCCTCCCCGAAGCCAATCCGAGCCCATCGGCCGCCCACAGGACCGCCGCTTCCCGGCCGCCCCCCGGGGCTCGAGCGGGGTCGTGGTGGAACTCCACCACTCGGGCCGTCGCTTCGGGGATGCCCCACTGGCGGAGGAGCTCGGCCCCCACCGCGGCGTGGCCGAACCCGAGCACCTCCGCCTCGGCGGCCGCGAGCGCCGCGCCCCCCCCGGGGGCCCGCTCCAGGGCCGGGCGGTACAGATCGGGGACCTCGTGGCACAAGACCAGCTGCCCCACGTCGTGCAGGAGCCCGGCGGTGAACCACCGCTCCCCCCGACCCCGGGCGTCCCCGGCCGCCAGGGCCCGGGCCGCCGTCGCCACGTACACGCTGTGATGCCAGAAGCGGTCCACGTCGATCAAGGCCACCGGGAGGCGGCGAAAAGCCGTCCCTGCCGAGGTGGCGAGGACCAGCTGCCGGAGGTCCTCCATGCCCACCAGGGCGACGGCGTGGGCGATGGTCTCCACCTTGCGGGGCAGGCCGTAGTACGCGCTGTTCACCACCCGCAAGAGCCGCGTCGCCAGCCCCGGGTCGCACGCGACCACCGCGCCGATGTCGGCGGCCGACGAGCGACCGTCGGCGACCATCTCGTTGACCTTCCGGCACACCTCGGGCAGGGAAACCAGGGTCGTGACCCGACTGACGATCTCGCGGGGTTCCATGGTGCCTCCGTCAGGAGCGAATGCGCACGGGAGACCTTTCGGCCGAAGGGTCGGCAGACCTTACTCCGGGCCGCGCCACAAAGAGGAGGAGGCCCTTGCCTCCCCGCACTTCGACGGGCGCCCCGGCCTCGACCGGGTCGGCCCCGGGGACGAGCTCGGCCTTCCACACCTCGCCCCCCACCCGGACCGTACCCCCCGGCGCCAGGGGGCCAACGGCCACCGCCCGAGCCCCTACCAGGGGGTGGCGCGCGGGATCTGGAACCGCGTAGGAACGCCACACCAGGGGAAAGAGCGCGACGTCCTTGGCGAGCCACAGGGCGATGATCCCCGCCACCGCGCCTCCGGACAGGTCGATCCACTGCTGGACCAGGAAGAGGCCGAGGATCAGGAGCCCCAGGCTCGGCACCTGGAGGAGCGCGTACCGCCGCCAGACGCGGCGGGGCTCGCCGGGAAGCGGCGAGCTCACCCGGCAACCCGGTAGAAGAGAGCGGTCGCCGTTCCCCAGCCAACGGCCGCTACCGCGGCCACCGCCGCTCCGAAGCCGAGACGGCGATGCCAGGGGAGGGTCCGGCCCCGCTCCTCGTACCCCAGGAAGTGCCCCAGGAGGAAACCCGCCGCCATGCCCCCGCCGTGGGCCCAGTTGTTGATCCCCGGGAAGAAGAAGCCGAAGACGAAGATCCCCACCGCCCACCCGAGCACCCCCCGGTACACCGCTTCGCCGTGGACGCCGCCCCGGCTGCGGCCGTAGTAGAGGGCCGCGCCGATCAGGGCGCAGATGGCCCCCGAGGCGCCGATGGTGAAGCGCACCCCGGCGGCCACCGACACCAGAAACCCCGCCGCCCCCCCGAGCACGTACACCGAGGTCGCCCGGGACGGACCGAACTCCCGGACCACCAGGGGCCCGATCTGCACCAGCGCCATCATGTTGAAGGCGAGGTGCAACGGCCCCCCGTGGAGGAAGTTGGCCGCCAGCAGGGTCCACCACCGCCCCAGGGTGAGGGTGGGCAGGGTCCCGCTCGCCCCCAGGAGCAAGAGCCCGCTGTCGGTCGGCGACAGCGCGCCCAGGGGCCCCCGGCTCCCCGGGGTGCCCACCCCCACCAGGAGGGAGAGCACGTACACGCCGATGGTGAGGACGATGACCCGACGCACCAGGTCGTCGGGGCCCAGGCTGCCCAGGAGCCCCTGGGCCCGGGCCCAGGGGGAGCCGGGCCGGCCCACGCCGCAGTAGGGGCACTGGGGCTCGTCGGCGTTGATCAGCTTGCGGCAGCGGGGGCACAGGATAGCCGGGGCCATGGGCGGGGTACTCCGAGGGAAGGGAGGGGTGACTAAAGGAGGATACCAGAGGTGGGGGGTGGGAGGGATGGGAGTTGTGGGAGGGATGGGAGGGATGGGACCTATAGGACGGATAGGACGAATAGGTCCCATAGGTCCCATAGGTCCTGTTGGTCCCATAACTCCCACCCCCCGCTAAAACTCCACCCGATCCCCCACCCCCACCCCGAGCCGCTCCAGGGTCCCGGGGGCTAGCTCCAGGGCGTAGCGGGCGGGCGCGGCGCTCGGGTACACGGGCAGCCGGGCCTCGTAGGCCGACTCGGTCTCCCCCGGTCGCCGGAGGGGCTCCCGGCGCAGCCGGTGGATCGACACCACCCGCCGCGCCCCGTCCAGGTAGGCGAGATCGAGGTCGGTGAGGCAGTTCTTCATCCAAAAGGCTCGGAACTCCTCCTCGGGGTAAGCGAACAGCATGCCTCCCCGCGGGGGGACCCTCGCCCGCCCCATCAGGCCCCGGCTCCGGGCCTCGGGGGTCTGGGCCACCTCGACCTGAAAGACCTCCCCAGCCAGGCGGAGTTCCAGGGCACCCGCCGGGACGGCAACCAGGAGCGCGAGGGCGAGGGCGAGGCGAAACACGGTGCGGGATCTCCCATCGGCTGGGGCTGTCCCGGCGGGCCGAGACCGGGTACCATCCCCCGGTTCCCTCGCCCCCTTCCGGAGGCCATCGTGACCGCCCCATCGTCCAAGTCCGCCCCAGGATACCTGAGCGTGGTGACCGCAGCCATCCTGTGGGCCACCTCCGGGGTCGCCGGCAAGTCCCTCTTCGTGGACGGGATCACCCCCCTGGCGCTGGTTCAGATCCGAGCCACCCTGGCCGCCGTGGTGCTCTTCGCGGCGCTGGCCGTGCGGGCGCCCGCCCTCCTCGTGGTGGAGCGACGGGACCTGCCGCGACTCGCCGCCCTCGGCGGGGTCGGGCTCGCCCTGGTGCAGGCGTCCTACTTCTACGCGATCAGCCTCATCCCGGTGGCGGCGGCGATCCTGCTCCAGTACCTCGCCCCGGTCTTCATCGCGGCCTTCGCCATGGCGTGGTGGGGCGAGCGGGCGACTCCCGCCAAACTCACCGCCCTGGGGCTCGCGGTGGGCGGCTCCTTCCTGGTGGCCGGGGGCTACACCCTGGACTTCGCCGGCATGAACCCCCTGGGGGTGGGGGTGGGCCTGGCGGCGGCCGTCTTCTTCGCCGGCTACACCCTCTTCGGCGAGCGGCTGATGCACCGCTACTCCCCCTGGACGGTCCTCGCCTACGGTCTGGCCTTCGCCGCCGCCTCCCTCCACCTCCTCCACACGCCCTTCTCGTACCTGACGGCAGGCTACTCCCTCGGCCAGTGGGGGATCATCGCGTACGTGGCGGTAGCCGGGACCGTGCTCCCCTTCGGCTTGTACTTCGTGGGGGTGAGCCACATCCGGTCGACCCGGGCGAGCATCATCGCCACCCTGGAGCCCATCACCGCGGGAGCCCTCGCCTTCGCGGTTCTCGGCGAGGCCCTGACGGGCCCCCAGGTGGTGGGGGGCGCCGCCGTGCTGGGGGCAGTGGTGCTCTTGAACCTGCGCCGCGAGGAAGGAGTGCTCGCTCCCGCCGCGATCCGCGCCGGCCACGGGCCCGCCGCCGGAAGCGACCGGTGATCCGAGGGGCCCTCGTGGCCGCGGCCCTGGGGGCCGACCCGACGGAGCTCCCCTTCCCGAGCCGCAACCGCCTCTACCCCGGCCTCACCTTCCAGGCCGAGGAGGCGGCCCCCGACCGGTACCTGACCGCCGCCCCCCCGAGCCGCTCCCGGTGACCGACCCCGCCGCCCTCACCCGGAGGCGCGTCGTCGCCTTCTGGCTGCCCTTGGCCGCCACCTGGCTGATGATGGCCGTGGAGGGGCCGTTTCTCGCCGCCCTCGTCGCGCGGCTCGCGGAGCCGAAGGGGAACCTGGCGGCCTTTGGGGTCACCCTCGCCTTCGCCCTCATCCTCGAGTCCCCGGTGATCATGCTGATGGGGGCCGCCACCGCGCTGGTGACCGACCTGCCCTCTTTGGCCCGGATGCGCCGCTTCACCTACGCCCTCTCGGGGGCGGTCACTGCCCTCATGGCCGTGCTGGTGGCGCCCCCGGTCTTTCGATGGGTCGCCGGGGGGCTGATGGACCTGCCCCCCGCCGTGGTCGAGTTGACCTACCCGGCCGTGGTCGCCCTCTTGCCGTGGCCCGCCGCCATCGGCTACCGGCGCCTGTACCAGGGGGTGCTGATCCGTTCCGGGCGCACTCGACTGGTGGGCCTCGGCACCGGCCTGCGGCTTGTGGCCATGGGCGGGACCGCGCTCTTGGCCGCGGGGCTCAAGACCCCGGGGGCGTTGACCGCCGCTCTCGGCTTGTCCGCCGGGGTGGTGGCCGAGGCCGCGGCGACCCGCTGGATGGTACGGGCGTCCCTCGCGCGGCTTCCGGCTTCCCGGGGACCGCTCCTCGGCTACCGCGCCATCGGGGCCTTTTACGCGCCCCTGGCGGCGAGCTCGGTGCTCACCCTGGCCGTCCACCCCCTGCTCACCTTCTTTTTGGCTCAGGGCCGCCTGCCCCTGGAGTCCCTCGCGGTCTTCCCGGTGGTCCGATCCCTGGTCTTCCTCTTCAGCTGCCTCGGGCTCTCCTACCAGGAGGTGGGCATCGCCCTCCTCGGGCCCCGGGGGGAAAACACCCAACCGGTGCGCCAGGTCGCCGTCTGGCTCGGTCTCGGGGCGAGCGCCGCTCTCGGGGTCATCGCCTTCTCCCCGACCTCGGCCCTGTGGTTCGGAGAGGTGTCGGGGCTGAGCCCGGCCCTCGTCCACCTCGCCACCTTCCCCACCCAACTCCTCACCCTGGTCCCCGGCCTCACGGTAGCCTCCTCCTATCTGCGGTCGCGCTTCGTCCACGCCCGGGTCACGGCGCCGGTTACCTGGGCGACCGTGATCGAGGTCGCCGCGGTGGGTACGGTCCTGTCCCTGGGCATCCACGGGCTGGACGCGATGGGGGCCACGGCCGCAGCCGCTGCGTTGCTGGCGGGGCGCTTCGCCTCGGTGGCGTGGCTAGCCGCCGCGCGGCCCATCCCCGCGACCGACGCCCACTGACCTCCCTGCGCAAAACGCTGTTGCGCTAGGCGCCAGCGACGCTATCATGCGCCGTGGGCATCTGGCAGCGGATCCTCTCGAACCCGTGGCGCCGCGGCCCTTCGCGCCGCGGCCTTCCGGAGAAACCAGGGATGAAATCCCGCAGACCCTCCCCCGCCGACCGCCGGGGGCCCGACCCGCGGCTCCTCGGGCGCCTCCTCGACGGGTTCGACAGTGCTGCGGCGGCGTTCTGGCCCCGGGGGGCCAAGCTCGCCTACGTCAACGACGCCTTCGGTCGAGCGGTGGGGGCGAGCCCCGACGAGTTGCTCGGCACGGACTTCTTCCTCTGCCTCGGCGACCCGGCCGGAGCCCGGGCCCGGGAGGCCCTGGCTCCCCTGCTAGGGGGCGCGACGGACCGGGTCACCGTAGAGCTGCCGATCGAGATCCCCTTGCGCCCGCCTCGCCGCTTCGACGCCACCTTCCGCCTCGTCCACCCAACCCCCAGGCGGCCCCTGGTAGGGGTGCAGCTGTGCGACGTGACCCAGCGCTTCGCCCTAGAACAGCAGCTGCGCAGCCGCATCCGGTTTCTGGAGTCGGTGCTCGACGGCTCGCTGCTGGCAGTGATGGTCACCGACATGAAGGGGCTGATCCTGGTGTGCAACCGGGGCGCCCGGGCGCTCCTGCGCTACGAAGCCGACGAGGTGGTGGGCCGCAAGTACATCCAGGACCTGTACGAGGGGGTCGCCGCTCGGGAAGTGATCGCCGGCCTGCGCGGCGAAGGACACGGGGGGCCAGGGGTCCTGGACCGCTACCAGGCGATCCTGATCACCAAGGACAAGAGCCGCATCCCGGTGTGGCTCTCGGTCCACATGCTGTACGACGACGGGGGGAAAGAAGCCGGGACGGTCTCCTTCGTCCAGGACACCCGGGAACTGATCGAGATGGAGCGGCGCCTGGAGGAGGTGCAGATGCAGCTGATCCACGCGGATAAGATGGCCTCCCTCGGGAAGCTCGCCGCCGGCGTCGCCCACGAGATCAACAACCCCCTCGGGGGCATCCTGCTCTTCGGGGGGCTTCTGCTGGAGGACATGGACTTCTCCGACCCCCGCCGCGAGGACATGGATCGGGTCGTCCAGGAGGCGCGTCGGTGCCGGGAGATCGTCAACTCGCTCCTGGACTTCGCCCACCAGAAGAAGCGGTACCAGGAGCCCGTGGACGTCAACGCCGCCGTCGGCCAGTGCTTGCAGCTTCTGGGCAACAAGGCGCTCTTCCACAACATCGACGTGGCGACCGAGCTGGCGCCCGGCCTGCCCGCGGTCACCGGCAACCCCAGCCAGCTCAAGCAGGTCTTCACCAACATCGTCGCCAACGCCGTCGATGCCATGGGGGGCGAGGGCACCCTCGGCCTCCGCTCGGCGTACGATGCGGCCCGGGGCGAGGTGACGGTCTCCTTCACCGACACCGGCCCGGGCATTCCGCCCCAACTCCTGGGGCGCATCTTCGACCCCTTCTTCACCACCAAGGAGCCGGGCAAGGGCACCGGGCTCGGGCTCTCCCTCTCCTACACCATCATCCAGATGCACCACGGCGACATCCGCGTCCACTGCCCGAGCGGGGGCGGCACCACCTTCACTGTGGCCCTGCCGGTCGCCCCGGAGGAGGAGATCCCGTGAGGGCGCTGATCATCGACGACGAGCGCTCCATCCGCGACGGCCTGGCCAAAGCGCTGCGGCGCCTGGGCCACGAACCCCACGCCGTGGAGGACGGGCGAACCGGGGTCGAGGAGTTCGTCGGCGGCGGCTACGACCTGGTCTTTTTGGACCTCAAGATGCCGGGGATCGACGGCATGGAGACCTTGATCCGCCTCAAGGAAGCCGATCCCGAAGTGATCGTGGTGATGATCACCGGCTACCCCTCCATCGAAAACGTGCTCAAGGCCTTTCGGCTCGGCGCCTACGACTACATGCCCAAGCCCTTCTCCCCCCAGGAGGTCCGGATCCTCACCGCCCGAGCCGAGGAGCGCCGTCGGCTCCGTTTCGAAAACGAGCAGCTGCGGCGCCAGCTCAAGTCGGCCAAGGGCGACACCTTCGTCATCAGCAAGAGCCCCGCCATGCGGGAGGTCAACGCCTTGATCGCCAAGGTGGCCCAGGCCGACTCCAACGTGCTGCTGACCGGCCAGAGCGGCACGGGCAAGGAGGTGGTCGCCCGCACGATCTACGGCCTGTCTCCCCGCAAGGCCCAGGAGTTCGTGGCCGTGGACTGCTCCACCCTCGCCGAGCCCCTCCTGGAGAGCGAGCTCTTCGGCCACGTGAAGGGGGCCTTCACCGGCGCCACGGCCCCCAAGCGCGGCCTTTTTGAACTCGCCGACGGCGGCACCTTCTTCCTCGACGAGGTCGGAAACCTCTCCCCCGGCACCCAGGCGAAGCTCTTGCGGGTGATCCAGGAGCGGGTGATCAAGCCGGTCGGGGGAACGACTGCCAAGACCGTCGACGTGCGGATCATCGCCGCGACCAACGTCGATCTCCCCAAGGCGATCCAGGCCGGCCGCTTCCGGGAGGACCTGTACTACCGCCTGGCCGTCTTCCCCATCTACCTCCCCCCCCTCAAGGACCGCCCCGAAGACCTGCCCGAGCTCACCCGCTTCTTCGTGGAGAAGTACGCCGGCAAGGCGGGTAAGCGGTTTCGCGAGGTCTCGCCGGCGTTTCTCGCCGTGCTCTCGTCCTACGACTTCCCCGGCAACGTTCGGGAGTTGGAGAACATCATCCAGCGGGCCGTGGTCATCGAGGAGGCCGACACCCTGCGGCCCTCCAGCCTCCCAGCCTACCTGCTCAAGAACGACCCCGGGGAGAAGAAGCGCTTCCCCACCCTGGCCGAGCTCGAGCGCGACCACGTGTCCCTCGTCCTGCGGGCCTGCGACGACCGCAAGGCCCAGGCCGCCGAGATCCTCGGCATCGACCGCAAGACCCTGTACCGGAAACTCCAGCAGTTCGGCCTCGGGTAGACCGCCGTGCCCCATGGGGGCGCGGCGGTCGGGGCACTCTGCCCCATCGAGAAAGTGCCGCAACTTCGGGGGTTTGGTTGGCCCCGGGGCGGCCACGCGGGGAGCAGGGGCGAGACCGGCGGGGCAGATTGCCCCAAAACCACTCCTTTCACCCGGAGGCCTCCCGCGGAAGAGGCAAAACGGCAGCCATTTTCAATACCTACCGGCGTGGCACGGCTCTCGCATATACCCATGGGCAAGGTCCCTGGCAAACGAACCGGCCCACTGGGCCACCGACCAGGAGGAAGCCATGAAGAGCCGACCCGATGTCCTGATCGTCGACACCGACCGCAGCCGCGCGAAGTCGCTCCGCGCCATCCTGCGGGACGGCCGCCAGAACCTCTCCATCGAAGAGGTGAGCGAGGTGGGCAAGGTCCACGACGCCATCGTGGGCCGTCGGCCGACCCTGGTGCTGATGCACTCCACCTTCCCCTACCTGAAGAAGGACGGCACCGGGCTTTTGGAACTGATCCAGGAGGACTTCCGCAACGTCAACGTCGGCGTGATGCTGGTGCTCCCCATCTCGGGGTCGCTCCTGTACCGGTCCGGCGCCCAGCCGGGGATGGAGATGATCGACCTGGCCGACGACCTGATCACCACCGACTTCACCAGCGACATGATCCGCTCGGTGGTCTGCGGCTACCTCGACCGCCGCGCGGTGAAGGCCGAAGAGCCCGAAGAGGTTCCCGTGGGCGAGCCCAGCTTCGCGTTTGTGAGATCGAAGAGGCTGTAGGTTGGGGCTGCTCGGGTCTTATGGGACCCATGGGAATCATGGGAGCCATGGGACATCGAATATCGATGGTTTAGTTGGGCAACACGGCTCGGGCAAACCCAGCCGACATCCTGTTTCATCCGGTAATCCGGTCAAAGAAACCTCGTCCGTGTCGTTTGCTAGCGCGAGGGGAGCGCCGATGGCTCAAGGCAACGGGAGCCCCACCGGGGCGGTGCTGGTGGTGGGCGGGGGCATCGCGGGGATCCAGGCGAGCCTCGACCTGGCCGAGGCGGGCTTCAAGGTCTACCTGGCCGAGCACAAGTCGGCCATCGGCGGCCACATGGCCCAGCTGGACAAGACCTTTCCCACCAACGACTGCGCCATGTGCACCGTCAGCCCCAAGCTGGTGGACGTGGGGCGGCACTTGAACGTCGAGGTCCTCACCGACGTCGACGTCCTGGGCCTGGAGGGGGAAGCCGGCGCCTTCCAGGCGCACCTGCGGCGCCGGCCCCGCTACATCGACCTCGCCAAGTGCACCGCCTGCGGCGACTGCGAAAAGGTGTGCCCGGTGGAGATCCCGGGGCGCTTCGACGAGGGCCTGGTCCGCCAGAAGGCCGCCCACAAGCTCTACCCCCAGGCGGTCCCCAACGCCTACGCCATCGAGAAGGTCGGGGTGAGCCCGTGCCGGGACGCCTGCCCCGCCGGCCAGCGGGCCCAGGGCTACATCGCCCACATCCGCACCGGCGACTACGGGGCGGCCCTCAAGACGATCAAGCTCGACAACCCCTTCCCCGGCATCTGCGGCCGCATCTGCAACCACCGGTGCGAAGACGCGTGCAGCCGCGCCAAGCTCGACGAGGCCCTGGACATCCGGGCCCTCAAGCGCTTCGTGGCCGACTGGGCCTACGCCCAGCCCTACCAGCCCCCGGAGCCCGCCGAGCGGAAGTTCGACCAGCGGGTGGCGGTGATCGGCGCCGGGCCCTGCGGCCTCACCGCGGCCAAGGACCTGTGCCTGGCGGGCTACCCGGTCACCGTCTACGAGGCCCTGCCGGTGGCCGGGGGCATGCTCCGGGTGGGGGTGCCCGAGTACCGGCTGCCCGCGACCATGATCGACCGGGAGATCCAGGAGATCGCCGACCTGGGAGTGGACCTGCGGGTCGACAGCCCCATCCGCAACGTGGAGGAGCTCTTCGGCGAAGGCTACGCCGCGGTGCTGATCGCGGTGGGCGCCCACGAGGGCGTGCGGCTGCCGATCCCCGGGGCCGACCTGCCCGGGGTCCTCATCAACACGGACTTCCTGCG
>JBBIIA010000141.1:0-11569 GCA_037446775.1 Deltaproteobacteria bacterium | reverse complement strand
GAAGTTGTCCAGCACCTTCGCCTTCTGGATCAAGTCGTCGGGCACGCCGTCGGGCAGTTCCTTCAGCAACCGGGCCACGACGTGGCCCCACCCCTCCTGCCCGCGGAACAGGTGGAGCGCCTTCGCCGCCTTCTCGGCGGCCTGCTGCGCCGCGAAGCAGGCCCACTCGTGGCGGCCGTCCCGACGGGACGCCTCCGCCTGCTCGAGATCCCGTACCGCCTGCGCCAACCAGTCACCCGATCGATCTGCCATCATCGCCCCGGTGCCCTGAACACGTGAATCGTGAATCGTAACCCGTCAAACTCGGGAATTGGAACTCGGAACCAGTCTATTCCAACTCCGCCTCCGCCACCAAGTAGCCCCCCATCGGATCGATCGGCACGTCCTCCGCCAGTCAGCCCGCGGCACGCGCCCCGGTTCTTGCCGGGCGCTCCTTCCTGGGATAGCATCGATTTCGCATTTCTTGCCCCACGGCGGAGCGACCCATGCCCACTGCCGCTGCCATCACCCGCCGGCTGAACCGCCACTTCCCCCCGGAGCAGGCGTCGGTGCTAGCCGAGGTCATCGAAGAGGCCCAGACCGAGCTCGTGAAGACGAGCGACTTCTCCGAGCTCAAGGAGATCGTGCGCGACCTGGCCAAAGCCCAGAAGCGCACCGAGGTCAAGGTCGAGGAGCTAGCCGAAGCCCAGAAGCGCACCGAGGTCAAGATCGAGGAGCTAGCCGAAGCACAGCGACGCACCGAGGAGGGCCTCGCGGCCCTCACCGGGGTCGCTCGGGAGACCAACCGCGAGCTGGGCGGGCTCGCGAGATCCTTCGCCTACGCCCTGGAGAACGAGGCCTACCGCAACCTGCCGACCGTGCTCGAGGCCCGGCTCGGGGTCGTCCTGACCGAGCGGATGGTGCGCACCGAGGTCGGCCGCGAGGAGGTCAACCTCCTCGGCCGCGGCACCCGGGACGGGGGAGACGTCTGGATCGTGGGCGAGACCAAGGCCCGGGGCGACCTGCCGACGGGGCGAAAGGGCGATCTCGATCTCTTCGACCAGCTCGAGCGCAAGGTGGCGGCCGTCCACGAGGCCCACGGCGAGGTAGAGGTCGTCCGCCTCATCCTCACCCACTTCGCCACCCGGGAGTTCCTGGCCGAAGCCGAGCGGCGTGGCGTCCTGGTGGTCCAGAGCTTCGAGTGGTGAGGCGCCCGCGCGCACGCCCCCGGCGCCTCCCCTTCCGTCCGCGCCGCGTCCCGCCCTCCTCCGCCGCTCCCCGGGGGCGCCGTCGCGCCGTCGCGTATGACGACCCCAGCCTCCGGGAGATCCGGGGGCGGCTTCACCCTGGGGGCTCGGTTCCCCGCACGGCGACCAGCGCCCCCAAGAAGAACAGGGTCGCCAACCGGGGCACGTCGAGGGGACTCGTGACCAGGCCCACCGCCACGAAGCCACCGATGCCGGCGACCAACCCGGCCGCCGCCGGCTCCCCCCGTCGCCACGCTCCGCCCAGGGCGCCCAAAACCACCGCCACGAAGGCTGCCAGGGTAACCAGGCCAAGCCACCCCCTCTCGAGCAGCGCCTCCACGAAGATGTTCTCCACGTGAAACGGCCAGTAGTCGTCCCGCTCGAAGAACCAACGGTCGTGGCCCCGAGCGAAACCCCCGTTCTTCACGAGATCGCGGCCCGACTCGACCGACAGGGTCACGTCGTCGAGGTCTACGGAGGTGCCGGCCACGGGGTTGGCAAAGGACAGGACCAGGGGGCGTCCGGGTAGCCACCCGCCGGTGTCCGTCAGCGCCGGTCGGAGACGCAGCGACACCGCTTGCTAAGACGCGACCCCCGGTGACACCGGCACGGCCTGCGCCGTGCACTCGAAGGAGTAGAGCAGGCTCTTCTCGCACAAGTAGACCATCGCCGCCCCCCTCCCCTCCGAAGCCCTCACCCGCAAGCCGAGTTCGTAATAGCCCTCGATCGAGCGCGGCACCCGCTGCCCCAGATAGGCACCGCCCCCGCCGGCGAGCCGCACGAAAGCCTCGTCCCCGACGGACAAGAAGGAGTGGTCGCCCGCCCTTCGGAGAGGAGGGGTTGCCTGGCGGTACAGCCGTGGAAACGAGCCGACTCCCATCCCCACGGCGCGGCTCCACGGATCGTCCGTTCGCAGCGCCAACGCCCCACGCCAGTGGGCGAGGCGAGCCGACAGGTCCTGGCGGCTCGCCGCGAACCGTTCCGTCAACCGACCGGTCACCGCCCCCAGCCCCACGGCCAGTGCGCAGACGAGGCCCATGGCCACCACGGCCCAGGCGAGTCGGCGGCGAGGGTGTACGGTCAGCGCCGCCCACACGGCCAACGCCCCGGCCAAGGCGGCAAAGCCGCCCCGGGCCTGGGTCGCCACCATCGCGTAAAGCGCCACGGGCAGTAGGACCGCCACGGGGGCGCGCGCCCACGGGGTTCCTGCCGCTCCGGCCCAGGCCAAAGACAGGAGCGTCGATAGAACGAGATAAGCCTCGACGGCGCCGCCCCCGACGTGCATCGACGAGAAGGTCGAGGTGATCCGGAAATCCGCCGCGAAGTCCCAGAGTCCCGGGAAGACGGCGCGCTCCCACAGGGCCACCGCCACCACGGCGGCCAGGCCGACCGTGGTCCCCCCGAGGAAACGCCGCACCGCATCCCCGTCCCGGGGCACGAACGGCGTCAGAACGAGCGCCCAGGCCACCCCCTTGGCGACCCGGAGCCCGTTGTAGGGGCTCTCGTAGGCCGCGAAGCGATTGAGGTCCAGGGGCGGCAGCGGGAACAACCCCTGCCCGAGGCTCACCGCGTAGGAGAGCCCCAGGGCCGCAGCCGCGATCCCAACGGCGCTCCACCGCTGCCCCCGGGAGGCCTTCGGCAAGCCCCGGGCGAGCAGCACCGCGAGGGTCGCGCCGAGGAGGAGGTCGGTCTCGTCCCAGAAGAACCGCCCGCTCCACGGCGCCAGGTTCAGCGCCGGGAGCGCCGCGGGAACCACCCAGAGCCACGCCCGGGGGAAGACCCAGACCGCGGCGGCATAGCCGACGAGCCCCGCGGCGAGGGCGGGCCACGCCAGAGGGAAGTCGGCGACGCCCCACGCCACGGCTCCGCCCGCAGCGGCGGCCGAGAACCATCGGAGAATCGCCCGGCTAGGCGCCACGGTCCAGCCGCACGGGCCGGGTAGCGGCGTCCCACCGCCCCGGAAGGCGCCAGACCCAGGCCTGAGCCCGAGCCCCGGCCCAGGCCGCGGCGGCCGCGAGGATCACGTTCGTCACGTCGGGGCGGGCATCGCGCAGGAAGAGCTTGACCGCCTCGCAGACTAGGGCCGCGAGGAAGCCGAGCAGCGGGGAAAGGACCCGGCACCGGGGATCATCCACCCCTCCCCAGGCGGTCGCGTAGGCCGCCACCAGGAACCCGGCGGGCGCGTACAACCCCACGTAGGCCAGGGCGCTGAAGAGCGCCCGGGCCTCCGGCAGGTAGTAGTGGTAGTAGAAGGGCACGAAGGAGAGCCCATCGAGCCTCGCCGCAGCTTCCCCCACGGCCACGATCCCCCCCCGGCCTGCCCAGTTGGCCGAGGCCAGGACCCCGAGATAGGCGAGGGCGATCGCGGCACCGACCCAGCCGGGGAGGCGCCCTTCGCGCCACGCCACCAGCCACGCGGCCGCCCGCCGGCAGGCCCAGGCGCCAGCCCAGAAACCGGCGGCCCGGGTACCGACCGAAATCCACTGAACGACCCCCGAGGCGATAAAAAACTGGGCCGCCTCGAAGGCCACGCCCAGCCCCACCCCGGCGGCGATCGCCCCTCGAACACCGCCCCACCCGCGCAGGGCGACGTACAGGGCCCCCAACGGCGCAGCCGCGCCGACTTCGGTCGCGGTCTTGAGCGCCGCCTGGACCACCCCGTAGGGTCCCCGGGCCCAGCCGAACAACCCGCCGCGGATCTGGTCCCACCGGGCGGCGACCTCGTCGGCCGACAGCAAGAAGTCGTAGGGGAATAGGGAGTAGGCCCCGTAGGCGAGGACGTACAGCCACAGCCCCGCCACCGCAGCCTGGCCTCCTCGCTCCTCCACCCGCCCCCACAGGCCCCGGAGCCACCCCCCCGCGACCAAGTAGATCGCGACCCCGAGGAGCGAGCCCAAACCCTCGGCCACCAGGTCGTTTCGAGACACGGTCCGCGGCAGGTAGAGCTGGGTGAACTCGACGGCCAGGGCCAGGCCCCAGGCGGTCAACAGGGACACGGTCGCCCCGGCGACCTTCCCAAGTCGGCTCCGGGCCTGGCCAGCGAGGGCCAGGGCCCCGAAGTAGGCGATTGGGACGTAGAGCACCAGATTCGCCACCCAGTCGGCCCGCGCCCCGATGCCCAGGGTCAGGTGGGGGATCTCGGCAAAGCGCCGCACGGCCTCGTCCCAGGCCAGGCGCCGGAACTCGAAAGGCACCAGGCTCCCGTACGCGGCGAGGCCCGCGAAGAGCCCCCAGAGGCCCCAGGCGTAACCGCGCCCCTCCCCAACGCCGAGGGTCACCGGACCACCGGGGGTGCATCGGAGCTGAGCGCCTCCCCTCCCCAGTCCCGAGTTCCACGCCCCCCACCCCGGCCGACCGCGCACCGGGCGCCCCGCCGCCACACCCCCTCGTAGGCGGTCACCATGTCCGCCGTCCGAAACCGCGTCACGACAAGCCCCCTCCCCGCCGTTCCATCAGCCCGTCCCAGGGGAGGATCCGAAGCGTAGCGCCGCAGCGCCCCCCCCATCGCAATCGGGTCTCCGGCCTCGAGGAGGACGCCGGTGTTACCCTCGGCGACGAGCTCCGCGTTCCCCCCCACCCGGGTCGCCACCACCGGCAACCCCGACGCCATGGCCTCCAGGATCGTGTTGGAGATGCCTTCGTTGCGCGAAGGAAGCACGAAGACGTCGAGCGCCCGCATCAACTCGGGTACGTCCCCGCGGTCGCCGAGGAACAGGACCCCGTCCCCGGCCAGGGCCTCCAGGCGGGCCCGCTCGGGCCCGTCGCCGATGATCAGGAGCCGCGCCTCGGGGTGCTCGGCGCGGAGCCGCCCGAAAGCCGCGAGGAGGGTCGGGTGGTCCTTGATCGGGTCCAGGCGGCCGACCACGCCGGCGACGAAGGCGTCCTCCGCAAGCCCCAGTTCGCATCGCACCCGCGCCCGAGCCAGTGGGTCCGGGCGGTACTGGTCGGTGTCCACTCCGTTGTAGATCTGGGTGATCGGCCTTCGAATGCCCACGTCCTCCCGCAGCCAACCCACCATGGCCTGGGAGACGCAGGTGTACTCCCGAACCCACCGCTGGACGAAGCGGCGCACCCGCAGTCGGCGGGGGTTCAAGCCGTCCGGGTCCTCCATCCCCCAGCCGTGCTCGCCGTGGACCACCCCTCGGATACCGGCGAGGCGAGCCGCGATCATCCCGTCGATCCCGCTCCAGTTGCGGGTGTGGACGACGTCGGGCTGCAACCGCTTCAACTCTCGGCTGAGGCGCCACAGAAACGGAGGAGAGTTCCCGGCGGGCTTGTGCAGCTCCACCACCCGGGTGCCCGGAGGCAGCAGCCGAGCAGACGGGCCGGAGGTGGCAAGGCACAAGACCACGTGCTCGAAGCCCGGAGAGGCGTTGCGGATGACGGTGGCGATGCCCTTCTCGAGCCCGCCGGTGCCAAAGGAGTAGAGGACGTGGACGACGCGGAGTAGGCGGGGATGCTCGGGCGTAGGGACGTTGGGACGCGGAGAGGGTGGGAAGCCGGCCTGCTCGAAGGTGGGCGGGGCGTGCAGGCGGGGAAGAAGTTCTCGGCTGCCCTTCCGGGAGTAGCCCTCCACGATGTTCGTGGGGACGGAGAGCGCCGAACGCCTCAGCTGAGCCGTCACCCCGTACTGTTCCTCCTTCGGAAACGCTCGCGTCACCACGTAGGTCCGCTACGCCAACTCATCCGCCAACTGCCAAACCTCCAGGCTCCGCCACCGATCCTCACCCATTCCCCCCTCATTCTCCCCCCGTCCCAGCCTCCCAGCCTCCCAGCGTCCCAGCGTCCCAGCCTCCTAGCCTCCTCCCCTCCCACCGAACCGCCGGTGCCACAAGTTCAGCATCATCACCACCCACAGCTCCGTCGCCCGGTTCCTCAGTCCGCTCTGGTGTTCGTTCCACAGCCTCTCCAGGTGCCCCCGGTCCAGGTATTCCCGGGTGGCGCTTCCGTCCAGCACCAGGTCGCGGCCGTAATCTCTTAGCTCGCCCCGCAGCCACTCCAAGATCGGCACCCCGAAGCCCATCTTCTTGCGGTACAGGATGTCGTCGGGCAGGTAGCGCTTCAGGGCCTTCTTGAAGATGTGTTTGCCCTCGAGGCCCACGAGCTTCAAGCGAGACGGGATCCGGGCGGCGCACTCCATGAAGATGTGGTCCAGGAGGGGGCAGCGCACCTCCAGGGAGACGGCCATGCTCGCCCGGTCCACCTTGGTCAGGATGTCCTCGCAGAGGTAAGTCTTGATGTCCAGGTACTGGATCTTCGCCAGGTGGTCCGGCGCCGGGGCCCGGGCGTAGAGCTCGCGGAACAGGTCTCCGGTCCGGTAGCCCCCCAAAGCGCGGCGGACGTCGCCGCCGAGGACCGCAGCCTTGTCCTCGTCCTTGAGGGCGCTGACCGAGAAGAAGTAGGCGTCCACCGGGTCCCGGGCCACGTTGGAGAGGAAGGCCTTTCCCCGGAAGATCTGGGGTAGGTAGTCGGCCTTGGGGTAGAGCCGCCCGACCAGCCCAAAGACCGGCCGCCGCAGGGGGCCCGGCACCAGGTTGCGCACCAGATTCTCGCGGGCGTCCATGTAATAGCGGCGGTAGCCGGCAAAGTTCTCGTCCCCCCCGTCCCCCGAGAGGGACACCGTCACGTTCTGCCGGGCGGTCTTGGAGACGTAGTAGGTAGGCACCGCCGACGAGTCGGCGAAGGGCTCGTCGTAGTGCCAGGCCAGCTCCTCGATGACTGGCACAGCCTCGGGGGTAACGAGGAACTCGTGGTGGTCGGTCCGGTACAGCTCCGCCACCCGCCGGGCGTGCTCGGCCTCGTTGTAGGCCGCCACGCTAAACGAGATCGAGTTGGTGAGCACCGGTCGCCCGTTCGACGCCCCGGCCATCAGGGCCACGATAGCCGACGAGTCGACCCCGCCCGAGAGGAACGCCCCCAGGGGCACCTCGCTGATCATCCGGATCCGGGTCGCCTCGTCCAGGACCCCGAGCAGCTCCTCCATGATCTCGCCCTCGGGACGCCCTTCGTCCGGCTCGAAGGCCAGATCCCAGTAGGGCTTCACCTCGAAGCGGTCCCGGGTGACCACGGCCGCGTGGGCCGCCGGCAGCTTGCGGATGGCCGAGAAGATCGTCTTGGGCGACGGCACGTACAGCAGCGACAGGTAGTCCGACAGGGCGGTCGGATCGAGCGCGCGGCTCACCCCCGGCGCCTCGAGGATCGCCTTGAGCTCCGAGCCGAACAAGAAGCGGTCGCCGTCGCAGAGGTAGTAGAGCGGCTTCTTCCCCACCCGGTCCCGAGCCAGCCACAGCACCTGTTGGCGCTCGTCCCACACCGCAAAGGCGAACATCCCCCGGAACCGCTTCACCGCCTCCTCGCCCCACTCCTCCCAGGCGTGGACGATCGCCTCGGTGTCCGAGTGGGTCCGAAACCGATGCCCCTTCGCCTCCAGATCTCGGTGGAGCTCCTGGAAGTTGTAGATCTCCCCGTTAAACGAGACCCACACCGTCCCTTCCTCGTTGGAGAGCGGCTGCTGGCCGTTGGAGAGGTCGATGATGGAGAGGCGGCGATGGCCGAGGCCGACGTTGGCGCGAGGGGCCGCGAATCGTGAATCGAGAATCGTGAATCGAGGAGCACCGGTCGCCGTCCCCGCCTCCCCGCCTCCCCGCGGCCCCGCGTTGACGAAATACCCCTCCTCGTCGGGCCCGCGGTGAGTCAGGGTCCGGGTCATGCGGAGGAGGACGTCGGGCGCCACGGGGGCGCCGTTTCTATGGAAGATGCCTGCTATGCCGCACATGACTCCGTCCGTTCATCCGTCGAGGGGGTCCCGCCCTCCTACCCGCCATCCCTGGTGGGCGTGGGGATCGGCTTTGTGGGCCAGGAGTTCCCGCTCGAGGTGATCGGAGCGGGCCCGCACTTCGTCGGCCAGCCGGTCGATCTTCTCGACCAGCATCTGGTGCCCCTCGCCCACGACCGCCAGGTCCCGTTGAAAGGCCTCGCGCTGAACGCCGAACCACCGCTCTAAGTCCTCGGACTGGGCGGCGATCTCGCGGCGCAGTGCCATGCCCTGCTCCTCGATCTTCGCGTCGAGGCGGCCCACCTGCTCCCGGATCTCCCCCCGAAGCTCCGACCCCAACTGCTCCGCGAAGCGCCCCAGCAGTTTCTCGACCGGGCGGAAGTTCTCTTCCGTCATGACCGTCCTCCTGAGCGGTTGCGCCGCCGGGGCGCCAGGCTCGGACCGCAACTCTTCCTCCCGCGCACCCCGCCGCGCGGCGGGAGGAAGGGGCGCGGGTCGGCCGCGAGGCCCCCCCACCCCGGGGGCACCGAGGCCCCACTGTAAGCTGCCCTGCCGACAGCTGTCCACGACCAACGTCGGGCCTCAGGCCGTAGGCGAGGGAAGCGAACCGGGTCCTACACGACATCCGCCGGTTCCCGGAACCACGGCCCGCGGCGAGCCACCTAGAGCACCTCCGGAGTCGCAGGCAACAGCTTCACGACGCGGACTCCTCGTCCGCTTCCACCGAAGCCCAGCCATGCCTCCAACGGCCAGTGCGCCCTGCGGGCGCCCGGGTCAATCCCTCAGCGGCCGACGAGCACGCAGGGTGCCGCATACCGAAGCAACTGCTCGTCCGCGGTGTAGAGGACGAGGGTGTCGACCAGGGCTTGGGCGATCAGAAGGCGGTCGAACGGGTCCTTGTGGTGATCGGGCAGCGATGCCACCCGAAGCGCGTGGTATTGACCAATGGGCAGGGGCCGCACCCCGTCTCGTTCCAGACGAGGGGGGATGAACTCCTCCGGGGATGTCGGCAGAGGCAGTCTGCCCAGTCGGTACTTGATGGCGATCTCCCAACAACTGGCCACCGACAGGTAGAGCTCATTTCCGCGATCGGCGAGCTCGCTGCGCACCGATCCTCGCATGCGCTGCGGGCTTTCGATCATCCAGAGCCAAACGTGGGTGTCCAGTAGGATCCGCAACACGAGAGCCCCTCAGCCCTCGAACCCGGCCAGGACCTCGTCGGGCAGGGGATCATCGAAGTCCTCGGGTACCGAGAAGAGCCCTGCGTCCCTCCCCAGGACCCGCGCCGCCCCCTCGTGGCCTTCCCAGGCCGAAAGCCGAGCAATCGGCTTCCCAGCCTTGGCGATGATCACCTCTTCCCCTTCGGCGATCTGCACAAGAAGGCGAGACAGGTGGGTCTTGGCCTCGTGGATGTTCACCGTAAGCATCGGCGTCCTCCTCGGTTAGTCAATCTACCGAGCAACGCGGACTAAGTCAACCGAGGCCAAGCCGCGCGCCGGGCCTCCGAGCCACAGTCACCTCCTGTCGGCAAAGGGTCCCGACAGGATGGCGCCGAGGGCGATCCGGGCCCACCGAGAACGGGAGGAGGGGGCGAATTTCGCTGACCCCGCTCCCCGCAGACTGACGAATTCCGTTGACCCTGGGGGTGACGAATTCCCCTGACCCTCAACACCGGGAACCGGGAACCACCCTACTCCAACACGATCTCCGTCACCAAGTACCCCCCCACCTGGTCGATCGGCACGTCTTCGCTTCGCCACCCGGCAGGCGGGCGCTCCTGCCCCGGGAACCCGGGGGGCGCCGGGTGGCGGCCGTCGTCGGCGTTGCTGGGCGGCACACGGACGTACTTCATGCCCTCCGCCGCCGACTCGTCGGGGTCCCAGGCGAGGACCGAGGTGGTCAAGGTGTTCCGCCGCGCGGTCCACGACCGCCCCTGGCGCGTCACCGTGGCGGGCCGGCCCAGCATCTCGGGGCGCACCCGGTGCACCAGGGCCCCGCGCCACTCCCCCCCGGCCGACACCTGGATTTCGCTCCCCGCCGCCGTCACCGCCTCTCGCGCCTCGGACACCAGTTCCGCGACACCCACGCCACCGTCGCCGCCCACTGCCTTCTGCACCGCGGTGATCGCGTGGATGTCGTCCGACTCGCCAAACACGCGGTTCAGCAGCTCCCTCGGCGCACCCAGAAAACTGGAGACGAAAACCCGGTAGCGCCGCGCTCGGTCGGTGGGGTTACGGAGAATCACCGGCACCGTCACGTCCCCGCCGGAGGCGCGGGCCCGCAGCGGCACGAACTCCCGGTCGAAGCTCGCCGTCGGCGGACGGCGCACGAGCTCGATCTCATCTAGGTCCACCTCGTGGACCCGGTCATCCCCGCGGACCAGCACGAACTGGACCTGGCGGAGCGCCGGGAAGAACTCCAGATCGCCGGTCACCCCCCGGGCCGCGTAGAAGTGGTAGTAGTCCCGCTGCTGCTTGAAGGCGCTCTCCGAGAGCTCAATGGGCACCCACCGGTCGGCCCCCTCTGGCGTGAGACAGAAGTTCGCGTAGCCGTGCATCATCGAGTCGGTGGTTGCCGAGGTGCCGTTGGGGCCGCCCACCCAGGGGTCATCGCTCCGCCAGTGGTAGGTCCACACCCCAAATCGCGAGGCCGGCTCGTCGCACAACAGGTGGCTGCCCGGCCGCACCCGCAGCCAGAACCGCAGCGCGTTGGCTCCGCCCGGCTCGTAGAGGCTAGTGCCCGTGGTCAGGTAGCGGCGGCGCAGGGCGTGCTGAACGTACACGCTCCAGTCGGCCGTGGTCAGAAAGAGGCGCGCGTACTTCCCCGTGCCGCGGGCGCCCCCCGAGAGCACAGCAGCCATCCGCTGGTTCTGGGGCAGAAACCCGGGCTTGCCGCCCCGGGCCACGGGGAAGCCCTGTTCAAAGTCCGCCAGGCGAAGGAGGGAGCCATCGGCCGCGGGGGCCGAAAAGGCACAGGGGGCGACGAGAGCGGCCCCCAGAAGGGCGGCCAGGGCCCGGGTACTTCGCCACAACTGAACACGGATCGGCACCGATTCCGCTCCCTACTCGTGGCGCGCCGGCCCTGGCGAGGGTGAGGCGCCTTCGATCAATGCTCGACCACCGGAAAGTCACGTCGCGCCCCCCAGGTACCGCCGCCTCACCTCGGCCACGACGGGCCACAGGAGAGCCGGGAGGCGGGTGGCGCTCTCGTACACCGCCTCGGCTGTGGTAGCGCTGTGGGTGTGAGAGGTGCGGTTGCGGTCTTCTAGGAGTTCGAACCAGGCGTCGACGTCCGGCACCAGTCCAACCTGGTAAACCACTCGAATCGCTTGCCGGGGCGACCCGACCTCGAGGCCCTCCAGCTTGGCCACCTTCCGGAACAACTTCCAGGCCAGCTCGAACGTGTACTCGAACCTCTGGATCGTTGCATCCCGGACGATGATGGAAAAGGGCTCGACCAAGGCCTCGTCCAGGGTTCGCAGCGCGAGCTCCAGCACCGCTACGTGAAGAGCGAGTGTGGCGCACCCGGCTTCCCGGACACAAGGTTGTAGTTCACGCGGCCTCCTTGG
>JBBIIA010000140.1:0-11575 GCA_037446775.1 Deltaproteobacteria bacterium | reverse complement strand
CGCCTCGTCCTCGATGGCGCAGGGGCCGGCGATCAGGGCCAGGGGCGCGCCGCCCCCGAGGGCCACGTCCCCGACCGTCACCGGGCGAGGGGTCATGCCGCCCCCTTGGCTACGCGTCTTTCCCGCTTGTGGGCGAGGCACGCGCCGACGAAGGCGGCAAAGAGGGGATGGGGGGCCAGGGGTCGGCTCTTGAACTCGGGGTGGAACTGGCACCCCAGGAACCACGGGTGCCCCGGGATCTCGACCATTTCCACCAGGCTACCGTCCGGGGCCACCCCCGAGAGGACCATGCCGGCGTCCTGGAGCCGCTCCCGGTAGGCGTTGTTTACCTCGAAGCGGTGGCGGTGGCGCTCGCTGATCTCCTTGACCCCGTACGCCGCAAAGGCCGCCGTCCCCTCCTGGAGTCGGCAGGGGTAGGCGCCCAGGCGCATGGTGCCGCCCTTCTTGGTCACCCCCACCTGGCCGGGCATCAGGTGGATCACCGGGTCGGCGCAGCCCTCGTCGAACTCCGCGGAGTTGGCCTCCGGCAGGCCCACCACGCTGCGGGCGAACTCCACCACCGCGAGCTGCATCCCCAGACAGATGCCGAAGAAGGGTAGCCCGCTCTCCCGGGCGCGGCGGATCGCCCGGATCTTCCCCTCGGTGCCCCGCTGGCCGAAGCCCCCGGGCACCAGCACCCCGTCCACCCGGGCCAGGGCCTCGGGCAGGTCGCCCTTCTCCACCGCCTCGGAGTCCAGGTACTCGAGCTCGACCCGGCAGTGGTTGCCGATGCCCCCGTGCACCAGGGCCTCCGACAGGCTCTTGTAGCTCTCCTTGAGGTCGACGTACTTGCCGACGATGGCGATGCGCACCTCGTCCTTGGGGTAGCGGATCACTTCCATGATCCGCTGCCACTCGTCGAGCTTGGGGCGCCCGGTCCAGATGTTGAGGAGCTCGACGACCTTCTCGTCCAAGCCCTCCTCGTGGAAGTTGAGGGGGACCTCGTAGATGTTCGCCACGTCCTTGGCGGTGATGACCGCGTTGGCGTCCACGTTGCAAAAGAGCGCGATCTTCCGCTTTAGGTCCGCCGGCAGCATCCGGTCGGTGCGGCAGATCAGCACGTCGGCCTGGATGCCGATGCGCCGCAGTTCGTTGACGCTGTGCTGGGTGGGCTTGGTCTTGAGCTCCCCGGCGGTGCCCACGTACGGCACCAGGGTGAGGTGAACGTAAATCACGTTGCGGCTGCCCACCTCGGCCCGAAACTGCCGGATCGCCTCCAGGAAGGGCAGGCTCTCGATGTCCCCCACCGTGCCGCCCACCTCCACGATCGCCACGTCCACCCCCTGGGCGGCCTCCACGATCCGGCGCTTGATCTCGTCGGTGATGTGGGGGATCACCTGGACGGTGCCCCCCAGGTAGTCGCCCCGACGCTCCTTGCCGATCACCGTATCGTACACCTGGCCGGTGGTGAAGTTGTTCTTCACCCCGATGCGGGCCCGGGTGAAGCGCTCGTAGTGGCCGAGGTCGAGGTCGGTCTCCGCCCCGTCGTCGGTGACGAACACCTCCCCGTGCTGAAAGGGGTTCATGGTGCCCGGGTCGACGTTGATGTAGGGGTCCATCTTGAGGATGGTGATGGAGAGGCCCCGGGCCTCCAAGAGGGCGCCGAGGCTCGCGGCGGCGAGGCCCTTGCCGAGGCTCGATAGCACGCCGCCGGTGACGAAGACGAACTTGGTGCGCATGGGTTCTCCCAGGTCAGGGGGTCGAAGTCGAAGAATCCGCAAAGCCCCGGGCCCGCAGGGCGGCTTCCGCCCCCGGGACGTCCTCCGGGCGGTCCACTCCCAGGGCCTCGCCCCGGGCCGGCACCACCCGGATGCGCCACCCCGCCTCCAGGGCCCGGAGCTGCTCCAAGCGCTCGGCCCCCTCCAGGCGGCCGGGGGGGAGCCGGGGAAAGGCGAAGAGCGCCTCCCGACGAAAGGCGTACACCCCGTGGTGGCGCAGGGGCGCCGGCCCCTCGGGGGGAATCTCGGCTACGCCCCCCCGGCCCCAGACGTCCCGAAAGTACGGCAGGGGCGAGCGGGAGAAGTACAGGGCGTGGCCGGCCCCGTCGCACACCACCTTCACCACGTCGGGGTTGGCCAGGTCGGCGGGGTCTGCGATCGGCCGCGCCAGGGTGGCCATCCGGGTCTCGGGCTCGGTGGCAAAGACCGCCACCAGGGCGTCGAGATCCCCGGGGTCGACCAGGGGCTCGTCCCCCTGGAGGTTCACCACCACCGCCGCGTCGATCTCCCGGGCCGCCTCGGCCACCCGGTCGGTGCCGCTCGGGCAGTCGGGGCTGGTCATCGCCACCCGGGCCCCCGCCGCCCGGGCCGCCCCGGCGATGGCCTCGTCGTCGGTGGCCACCCACACCTCCGCCAGGGCGGAGCAGCGCCGCGCCGCCTCCACCACCCAGGCGACCATGGGCTTGCCGAGCAGGGGCACGAGGGGTTTCCCGGGGAAGCGGGTGGAGGCGTACCGGCAGGGGACCACGGCGACAGCGCGCACCGCACCTCCTCGGATCGGGGGTTCGGAAAGGCGTACGGTACCCGTCGGCTCGAAGGGGTGTCAAGGCGTGGGGACGCCGGCACCCATCTGTTGCCAAAACGCACACATCGGGATACGCTCGCGCCATGAAACGCTTCGTGTGGAGCGACGACAAGAGCGCCCTGCTGCGCCAGACGCGCGGCGTGTCTTTCGAGGCCATCGTGTACCACGTCGAACGGGGGGACGTGTTGGCGATCCTGGAGCACCCCAACCCCCAGCGCTACCCAGCGCAACGCATCCTGGTGGTTCGGGTCGGCGACTATGCCTACCTGGTGCCGTTCGTGGAAGACGACGAGTCGGTGTTCTTGAAGACGATCATCCCGAGCCGCAAGGCCACCCGCCGGTATCTTGGAACCGAGGACGACCATGGCTGATCTCGATGACGAAGAGAACGAACTGCTCGAGTCCTACGATCGCGACGAGTGGCAACCCCTGCCCAACCTGGCGGCCGAGAAGGCGCGGTACGCCGGGTATGCCCGCGAGACCCAGCGCAAGGACAAGCGACTCAACCTGCGGATCAGCTCCCGCGACCTCGAGGCCCTCCAGAAGCGCGCCGTCGAAGAAGGCATCCCCTACCAGACCCTGGCCGCCAGCATCCTGCACAAGTACGTGTCGGGGCGGTTGACGGTGAGGGAGGGGTAGCCGCAGGAGGTCCCGGCGCCGAAGTCACGCCGTGTCGAAGCGGCCCTCGTCCAGTCGGCGGGCCTGCCCCAGGGAGGCCAGGGTCTCCAGCAGGTCGGCCACCTGGGCGCGGCGCGCGCCGTGGAAGGTCTTGGCCACGTCCTCGGCGGTGGCGGGCACGCCGAGGACCCGTAGCGCATCCAGCACCCCCCGCGCCTGCTCCGCCAGCGCCCCGGGCCAGGGGCGCTTCTCGGCCCGCTGCGCCGCCGCAGCGACGACGCCGGCGCCGTCCACGGCGAGCTGCTCCGCCCCCAGGCCGCCCGGGTTTTGAAACTCGGGCCGGAGCCACCGCACCCGCCCGCGACGCTCCTCGTCGGCCCGCTCCCGGTTGAGCGCCACCAGCCGCTCCAGGATCTCCTCGTCGTCCAGGTCGGCGGGCCAGCCGTAGGCCGCAAAGACGGCCGCGTCCAGCTCGTCGTGGAGCTGCTGGAGCACCGCGACCAGGCCGCGCTCGTGCACGCTGCGCTCGGCCGCGGACAGCGTCTCCCCGGCCCGCAGGGCCGCCAGCGCGTTGTAGAGTCGGGTCAGGGTCAAGTCGTCGTGGAGGGCGAGCTGGCGCTTGCGGTGGGCGTCGAGCTGCTCGGCGAGGCGCCGGATCGTCCCGAGCTGCGCCTCGGTGGCGTCGGGAAAGGGGAAGGGGTCGAAGCACCGGGTCTTGCTGTAGCGGGGATCATTACCGATTCCGAGGCGCCCCCCGGCGGCGAGAGCCCAAACCACGTGGACCCGGCTCGACAGCACCCCGAGGAAAAACGCGTCCTCCAGGGCCACGTTGACGAGCATGTTGTCCGGCAGGATGGCGCGGTCCAGGAAGACGAAGAAGCGGTGCTTCGAGGTCTCCGTGGTCGCGATGAAACGCTTGATCCCCTGAAGGGCGGGGCGAAAGGTGCTGATCGGCTCTCCGAAGATCCACCAGTTCTTCTTCCTCGACTCTCGCTTGTTGTGGTCCCGCTCTGGTTTCACACGTTCTGCGACCCACTGGAATACCTCGGGGAATCGCTCCCGCACTTCCGCCGCTTCGAGGCCAAAGAGGTCGATCACTAGGCCCCCCCGCGGGTGCTGGTTGAGGTCGCGGCCGTTCAAGTAGGGGCGGAGGTGCCGCTCGAGCCCGGGTACCCGCCCGAGGCCCAGAGTCCGGGCCTCATCAGGGGTGACGATGAAGCCAGCCCCGTGGAGTACAACACCTCGATTTGCCAGCCTGTCGTTGGCACGAAGTGGAATGGCGGCCCCCACGTCGGCCCCGATGGTCAGGTTGGCCCGGAGTTGGCCCTCCCGCTGGGAGAGGAGCACCTCCGCCTCGTCGCCCTGGCCCCGGGCCTCGCGCACCACTTCGCGAAGCGTCCCCGGGCGGGCCCCGGCCTCCGCCACGGTCATGGCGATGCGCACGTCGGCGCCGTCGCCGCTGTCGACCCAGGGGTGGTCGGGCACGGCAAAGACCAGGGACAGGGGGTCTTGGGCCTCCAGGTGCCGCCGCAGCACCTGGCGGGCAAACACCTGGCGCAAGCTGTTGGTGGTGATGAGCCCGAAGCGGCGGAGCTTGCCTTCCCGGACCAGGCGGGCCGCGTGGTCCCACCAGTACATCACGTAGTCCACCGACTCGGGGACGTCGTCGTGGGCGGCTCGCAGCGCCTCGGTGTAGCCGTCGCCAAGGGCCTGGCGCATCCGCCAGTTGCCGACGAAGGGCGGGTTGCCCACCACGAAGTCGGCCGCCGGCCAGTGGGCGCGGCGGGGGTTGACGAGGCGGGTCGCGGGGACCCGGGCGGTCTCGTCGGGCACCTCCTGGCCGGTCACCGGGTGCGCCCTGGTGGTCACGCCGTCCCAGCGGGTGACGGGCTCGCCGTCCTCGCCCCGGACCGGTTCGACCGCGTCCCACGCGAGCACGGCGTCGCGGCACTCGATGTTGCGGAAGTCTTGCAGCACCGGCTCGGCGGGCATAACGCTGCCGCGGTTGCGGAAGTGCCACTGGAGGTGGCCGATCCATAGGCACAGCTCGGCGATCGCCGCCGCCCGGGGGTTGACCTCGAGGCCGAGGAGCTGGTGGGGATCGACGGTGAGTCCGGCGAGGTCGAGGCTGGCCTGGGTCCGCCCGAGGCCGGCCTGGGCCTCTTGCACCTCGCCCTCCAGGCGCTTCATGTGCTCCAGGGTGACGTACAGGAAGTTCCCCGAGCCGCACGCCGGGTCGAGTACCCGCACCTGGCACAACCGGCGGTGAAAGGCCTCCAGCTCGGCCGCGGCGGCGTCGGTCTTGCCCTGCTGGTCGAGAGTCAGCGCCGCGACCTGGACCGCCGCCCACTCCTCGCGCAGGGGCTCCACCACGGTGGGGAGCACCAGGCGCTCCACGTAGGCTCGGGGGGTGTAGTGCGCCCCCAGCTTGTGGCGCTCCGCCGGGTCCAGCGCCCGCTCCAGCAAGGTGCCGAAGATAGTCGGTTCCACCTCTTGCCAGTCCGCCCGGGCGGCCTCGAGGAGCAGCGCGACCTGGCCCTCGTCCAGGGGCAAGGCGGCGGCCTCCTCGAACAACCCGCCGTTGAAGCGGCGCACCGGGACGCGAAGCGCGGCGGAAAAGCCCCCCGCGGCCATCTTCTGCCACAGCTCTTCGACGGTGGGGGCGAACGCCGCGGGGGAGCGCCGGAGCTCCTCCAACAGGCCGGTGAAGCTCTTGGCCGGCAGCAGCCCCACGTCCTCGGCGAACATCGTAAAGAGGCACCGCATGAGGAAGCTGGCCGCGGCGTGGGGGTCGTGTCCCGCCGCCTCCAGGCTGCGGGCGAGCCGGGCCAGCCGGTCGGCGATCTCCCGGGTGACCCGGGCGCTGCGCCGGGTGGGGTCCAGCGCCAGGGGATCGGTCCACACCCGGCGCAGGGTTTCCCGGACCCCGTCGTCGGCCAACTGGTCGAGGAAGATGCGGTGACGCCGGGGCTCGGGGAAGGGCACATACGTCCCGCCGGTCCGCGAGAACTCGGAAAAAAGCTCGATGGAGTGGCCCACGTCGACCACCACCACGAAGGGCGGCCGCCCCTCGGCGGCCGGCAGGGCGCGGGCGTAGGCTTCGGCTTGCCCGCGGGCGCGGAGCATGGCGCTGTCCCACGCCCCGGTGCCGCGCACGGCGGTGCCCTTCTTGCGGGCGCGCGGCTCCTCGCCGGCCGCCCCAAGGAGGGGGAGCAGCCCCCCGGTCTCCTCGGTCTCCTGTCGCTCGGTGCCCTGCTTGGCCTCCAGGACGAAGGAGCCGCGGCGGTACAGGTCGATGAAGCCGGTGCTGGTGGTGCCGTCGCCGTGGCGGAAGGTGACGCTGCGCTCGAAGACGTAGGCGTTGTCGGCGTCGTCCGGGACGGTGGGATCGGGGTGCGGCACCCCAAGCAGGTCGCACAGCTCAGCGAGAAAGAGCTGGTAGTTGGCCCGCTCCGCGCCGCCCGACGCCTTCCATTTGGCGATGAAGTCCTGGCTCGTCACGTGCTCCCCCGTCTGGTGGTCGGCGAAACCCGAACGGTCCCCGCTTTGGGCAAGAAAAAGCCACCGGCACGGAGGACCGTGGACCGGTGGACTCTTCTTCGGCGCCCCGCGGCCCCCCCCCGGCCCCGCGGACGCGGCGGAATCGTCGCACGCGCCCCGGGGGGAGTCAACGGCGAGGCCAGGACCCGCCGACAGAGGCGGCGACCGGTCCGGGGAGCCCCGACGGTTGCCCCGGCCCGAGCCGCTAGATCCACCTGGCGTTGCCCCACGTCGGCCGGCCTGGCGCATGATGCCCAGGATCGCTTCGCTCCATACTCCTGCCTATTGCCTTCTGCCTTTTGCCTCTCATGTGCCCCTTTCTTACCCCTTTGCTTCGCGCGTGCTAGAGTGGGCGATGCCGGACCGGGGTTTGGGGTCTGGCGAAGCCCCTGAGAGCGAGGTGTTGTCATGGCCTTTGATTACCGTGCGAAGTTCGAGCAAGACGTTCGGGTGTGCGGCGGCGAGCCGGTGATCAGGGGCACGCGGGTGACCTTGCGCACGGTCTTGGCCAGCCTGGCCGAGGGTGATACCGCCGCCCAGATCGTCGAGGACTTCCCAAGCCTCACCGAGGAGGACGTGCGGGCGGCGATCGCCTTTGCTGCCGCATCCGCCGAGGAAGACCTCCCCGCGCCCGAGATCCCCCAGGTCGCATGAGGATCAAGCTCGACGAGAACCTGCCGACCGCCCTGGTCCACGCCCTGGCCGCCCAGGGGCACGACGTGGACACCGTCGACGCCGAAGGTTTGGCGGGCGCGCCCGACGCCGACGTGTGGCGCGCCGCCCAAGACTCCAGCCGCCTCCTCGTGACCCAGGACCTCGACTTCTCCGACACCCGTCGTTTTCGGCCCGGCACTCACCACGGCCTGGTGTTGGTGCGCCTGGGCAACCCGTCGCGCCGCCACTTGACCCTCCGCGTCCAAGCGCTCTTCGCCCAGGGCGGGGGAGACGACTGGCAGCGCTGCTTCGTGGTGGTCACCGATCGGAAGACGCGGGTCCGCCGCCCTGGGTAGCGCCCCGTTCGCGGGCAAGCCAGCGCCTGCCTCTACTCCCCATTAAACGCCGGGGGGACAGGTCCGGGAAGCCCTGCTCCCCCGGCGCCCCCGGTGGTATCCTGTCTGGCCTCGACCCAGGACCCGCGACCCGGGAGGACTAAGATGCAGAAGTTCCGACCCGTCGTGCTGCTCACCGCCGCCACCCTCGTCGCCGGCGTCGCCCAGGCGCGCACCAAGCTGGTCGCCCTGCCCGAGCGCGCCGCGGTCACCGTGCGGCTCGACCACCCCAGTGCGACCCTGGTGGAGGAGGAGCGGCTCCTCACCCTCCAGGAGGGGGAGAACCGGATCGACTTCTCCTGGCGGGGCGTCGACCTCGACCCGGACTCGATCCGCCTCACCCCCCGCTCCGCACCCGGCGACGTGGTCCTCCTCTCGGTCTCCTACCCCCCGGGGGAAGCGGCCCTGGTGTGGCGGCTCACCTCCCGGCACGCCCGGGAGGAGCGGGTCCGGATCTCCTACCTCCTGGCGGGCCTCGACCGCCTGGTCACCTACCGGGCCGTGGCCGCCCCCGACGAGCAGACCCTCGACCTGGAGGGGCACCTGGTCCTGCGCAACTTCTCCGGGGAGGACTTCGACCGCGCCGCCTTCACCCTGGGGGAGGGGGACGCCTTCACCGGCCGGATCGCCCACGAAGAGACCCGGCAGTTCCCCGTCTTCTCGGCCAAGGGGGTCCGGGTCACAAAGACCTTCACCTGGGACGCTGCCCTCCTCCCCTGGGAGCCCCGGCGCCAGGACGGCACCGTGGACATCCCGGTCCACTACGTGGTGGAAAACGCCCGGGCGGCGGGGCTCGGGCACGCCCGGCTGTGGGGCGGCAAGATCCGGGTCTTTCAACCCGACGGCCGGGGGGGCACGGTCTTCCTCGGGGAGGACCGGTTCGAGACCACCCCCACCGGCGAGACCCTCAAGATCCGCCTCGGCGACAGCCGGGAGGTGGCGGTGACCCAGCGCAAGACCCGGGACGCGGCGATCAACCACCGCCCCTCGGTGTTCAAGCCCGTCCTTTTTGACACCGACGAGGTGATCGAGACCGAGGTGGAGAGCTTCAAGGACGGCCCGGTCACCGTCGACCTGATCCAGCACATCCCCGGCGAGTGGGCCCTGGTGGAAGCCTCCCTCGTCCCCGAGCGGCGCGACGCCAACACCCTGGTCTTTTCCGTCACCGTGCCGGCCCGGGGCAAAGAGCGCCTCACCTTCCACTACCAGCGCCGCAACGTGCGGAGATAGGGTCCGCCATGGAGAGCTTTCGCCGCCCCCTCCTGGGCGCCTGCGCCCTGGCCGCCCTCGCCGCCGCCGCCGACGCCAAGGTCGACCTGGTCACCCTCCCCGCCCGGGACCGGGTCCAGCTCACCATCTACAACGCCGCCGACCTCACCCTGGCCCGGGACCGCCGCTCCCTCACCGTGAGCCAGGGGGCCAACCGCCTCCAGTTCTCCTGGTCCAACACCCTCATCGACCCGACCTCCCTGGAGCTCACGCCCCTGGCCGAGGCCGCCTCGATCCAGGTCCAGAGCCTGGAGTTTCCGCCCCGGGTCCAGGGCCTCGGGATCTGGCACCTCACCGCCCAGACCGCGGGCGCGGTGCCCTTCGAGCTCAACTACTTCACCAGCGGGATCTCCTGGCACGCCTACTACCTGGCGACCCTCACCCCGGACGAGCGCGCCGTGCGCCTGGAGGGCTACGTCCGGGTCACCAACCACAGCGGCGAGGACTACGAGGACGCCGAGACCCGGCTGGTGGTGGGCCAGGTGAACCTCCTGGACGCGGTGGCCGCCCTCGCCCGTCGGCCCGAACCCTACGGCCGCCCCGGCCCCGCGCCCCGCCCGGCGGCGGCGCCCCGGGAGGACCACCCCCGGTTCCTGGCCGCCAAGGCCGCCCTGATGGAGGCCGCCCCCAAGGAGATCCTCAAGGAGGGCCTCTCCGAGTACTTCCTGTACACCATCGCCGGCACCGAGGACATCCCCGACGGCTGGGGGAAGCGGCTCCTCTCCTTTGCCGCCGACCCGGTGCCCGTCCGCACCCTCTTTCGCTACGAGGCCGAGCGCTACGGCGACCAGCCGGTGCGGTTTCTCGCCTTCGTCAACGACCGCGCCCACGGCCTGGGCCAAGAGCCGATCCCCGGCGGCCCGGTCAAGGCCTTCCGCCAGACCCCCGACGGGGCCCTGGCGTACGTGGGGACCCAGGAGCTCCCCTACGTCCCCCCGGGGGGCGAGGTGAACCTGAACCTCGGGCCCTCGGACCTGGTGGCCGTGGAGTTCACCCCCATGGACCTCGCCACCGACAACTACCAGTGGCACGAGGACCGGATCACCGGCTGGGACGAGCACCACACGGTCCGGGTCAAGGTCGCCAACCACCGCGACGCCCCCACCCAGCTGGAGCTCCGCCGCTCCTTCCCCACCCCCGCCTGGCAGCTCACCCACCTAGGCGACCCCGGGGCCTTCGCCAAGATCGACGTACACACCGTACAGTACACCCTCGACCTCCCCCCCCACGGCCGCCACGCCTTCACCTACCGGCTGACCCTCCACCACGGGACCCGGGGGGGGAGGTAGGGAGGGGGGAGTGGTTCCGGCCCGGAGCCCTCCGGGGCGCGACGAGCCATCCGACCGATCGCCGCTGGAATCGAGAAGCCCCCCGGCGTCCTCCGCGCCCCCCACCGCCTGCCAGTCGTAAATCCTGGCTGGGCCCCAAGAACTGCGGGGCCCGGGCGCCCCACGCAGGTTTACCGGAAGGACACGCTAATCGCCGCCTGCGTGAGGTGGACGAGACCGTGGGCACCTTCGTTAGGATCGAGCGCGACGACGTGCCAGCGGCCTTCGCCGACGCCCTGTCGCCCCACCAGATGGCCCCCACGACCTAGTGGCCGTGCTCGAGCTCCGGGGTCGGCTACCCGAGCGGCTCACGCTGGTGGGGATCGAGCCCGAGAGCGTCGAGCTCGACCTCGCCCTCTCGCCGCCGGTGGCCGCGAGCCTGCTCAAGTTGGTGCGGGCCCTGGCCGCGGAGCTGTGAAAGCGGGGGGGTAGAGGTCCGCTGAGGGGGTGCATCCAGGCAACTCTGTGTAAATTATTTCCACAATTCATTCTTTCGACATTTACTCCCGTAGATATATCGGGAGATTTGGCTGCTCCCCAGACGATCGGCGCAGCCTTCTCGGCGGCCATTCTCGGCCAGGTGTCCTTCCTTCCAGCCCCATGCACGCTTCTTGCCTCGCAACCAACGAGCCGTCGCTGTCGAGGCGGCCCTCTTCCCCTTTCCCCGGAAAGGAGGATGCGATGCGCCGTTACACCCTCGCCCCTGCCTGCGCGTTCGCCCTTCTCTCGGCCGTGCCCGCGCTCGGGCTCACAGTCGACCTCACCCGGCTCGCCCAGAAACCCGCCGATTGGAATCCCGGCGGCGGCACGGACGTCGACATCTCGAACCTCAACCGACTGAGCCTCCCCAACCCCGGCAGGGGTCCGGCCTACCGGTTCCACGTCGACGTGCCCGGGGGCATCCTCGACCTTCACCTCGAGATCCCAGCGGGCCAGGTGAACGGCGGCATCGACGGAGTCACCCAGAACCTCTTTCCCTTTCAGCGGTTCGAAGGGCTGGGGGTACACCTGTGGGGGCACACGGTCGCCCAGTGCACCTACTTCACGGTGGCCTTCGACCCGGCCGTGAGCTTCGACATCCAGGCCACGGTGCCCGAGCCCGCCACTCTGCTCCTGTTCGGCAGTGGCCTCGTCGGCACGTCGGCGGTGGTCCGCCGAAGGAAGCACCCCTGCGGGAGGCACCCCCCCAGCGGGCTCGGTCACCAGCGT
>JBBIIA010000139.1:0-11630 GCA_037446775.1 Deltaproteobacteria bacterium | reverse complement strand
CCCCTAGCCCCTGACCCCTAGCCCCTGACCCCTAGCCCCCCGGCTTGCCAAGATCCCCGGCCGACTTATCTTTCGGGTTCGCCCCGGGCCGTTGCGCCCGAACGAAAGGAGACGCCGTGGACCTGTCGAAGCTCACCCAGAAGTCCCAGGAAGCCCTGGCCGAGGCCCAGAAGCTCGGCCTCACCCTCGGCCACGTGGAGGTGGACGGGGAGCACCTGCTCGCGGCCCTGGTGGACCAGCCCGAGGGCCTGATCCCCCGGCTGCTGCAGAAGCTCGAGGTGCCGGTTGACGCCTTCCGGGCCCGGCTCCAGAAGGCCCTGGCCAAGCGCCCGGCGGTGAGCGGGCCGGGGGTCGAGGGGGGCAAGGTGTACGTCACCCAGCGCCTCAACCGCCTCCTGGTCCAGGCCGAGGAGGAGGCCAAGCGGCTCAAGGACGAGTACGTCTCGGTGGAGCACCTGGCCCTGGCCCTGGTCAAGGAGGGGGATCGCACCGACGCCGGGCGGCTCTTCGGGGAGTTCCGGGTGACCCCCGAGGCGTTTTTGGAGGCCATGGTGAGCGTGCGGGGCCACCAACGGGTGACCAGCGCGACCCCCGAGGGGACCTACGAGGCCCTCAAGCGCTACGGCCGCGACCTGGTGGAGGAGGCCCAGAAGGGGCGCCTGGACCCGGTGATCGGCCGGGACGCCGAGATCCGCCGGGTGGTGCGGATCTTGAGCCGCAAGACCAAGAACAATCCGGTGCTGATCGGCGAACCAGGGGTCGGCAAGACCGCCATCGTGGAGGGTCTGGCCCAGCGCATCGTCCGGGGCGACGTGCCCGAGGGCCTGCGGGACAAGACCGTCTACGCCCTGGACCTCGGGGCCCTGGTGGCCGGCGCCAAGTACCGGGGGGAGTTCGAGGAGCGCTTGAAGGCGGTGCTCCAGGAGATCAAGGCGAGCGAGGGCCGGGTGCTCCTGTTCATCGACGAGCTCCACACCATCGTCGGGGCCGGCAAGGCCGAGGGGGCCATGGACGCGGGCAACATGCTCAAGCCCATGCTGGCCCGGGGCGAGCTCCACTGCATCGGCGCCACCACGCTCGATGAGCACCGCCAGCACATCGAGAAGGACGCCGCCCTGGAGCGGCGCTTCCAGCCGGTCCTGGTGGAGGAGCCCTCGGTGGAGGACACGGTGTCGATCCTTCGGGGCCTCAAGGAGCGCTACGAGGCCCACCACGGGGTGCGCATCCAGGACAACGCCCTGGTAGCCGCCGCGGTGCTCTCCCACCGCTACCTGTCGGAGCGGTTCCTGCCGGACAAGGCCATCGACCTGGTGGACGAGGCCTCGGCCATGATCCGCACCGAGATCGACTCCATGCCCGCGGAGCTCGACGAGGTGACCCGCCGGGTGATGCGCCTGGAGATCGAGGAGGCGGCGCTCAAGAAGGAGAAGGACCGGGCGAGCCAGGAGCGCCTCATGGAGCTCGGCCGGGAGCTCGCCGACCTCAAGGCCCGGGGCGACGCCATGCGCGCCCAGTGGGACAACGAGAAGGCGGCGATCCGGGAGGTCCAGGGCCTCTTGGAAGAGCTCGAGAAGCTCCGCCACCAGGTGGCCGTGGCCGAGCGCAACTACGATCTGGAGGCAGCCGCCGAGCTCCGCCACGGCAGGCTCCCGGAGCTGGAGCGAAAGCTCAAGGAGCGGGAGGCGGCGCTGCACGCCCAGCAGGGGGCCGAGAAGCTCCTGCGGGAAGAGGTGACCGAGGACGAGATCGCCGAGATCATCTCCCGCTGGACCGGCATCCCGGTGACCCGGCTCTTGGAAGGGGAGCGCGAGAAACTCCTTCGCCTCGACGAGATCTTGCACCGGCGGGTGATCGGCCAGGACGAGGCGGTGGGGCTCGTGGCCGACGCGGTCATCCGGGCCCGGGCCGGCATCAAGGATCCCCGGCGGCCCATAGGGTCCTTCCTGTTCCTGGGCCCCACCGGGGTGGGCAAGACCGAGCTCGCCAAGACCCTGGCCGAGGCCCTCTTCGACAGCGAGGAGAACCTGGTCCGCATCGACATGAGCGAGTACATGGAGCGCCACGCGGTGAGCCGCTTGATCGGCGCCCCGCCCGGGTACGTCGGCTACGACGAGGGGGGGCAGCTCACCGAGGCGGTGCGCCGCAAACCCTACGCGGTGGTCCTGTTTGACGAGATCGAGAAGGCCCACGCCGACGTCTTCCACGTGCTCCTGCAGATCCTCGACGACGGGCGCCTCACCGACAGCCAGGGCCACGTGGTGGACTTCAAGAACACCGTGATCATCCTCACCTCGAACATCGGCTCGCCCCACCTGCTCGAAGGGGTGACCGAGGAGGGCGAGATCCGGGAGGGGGCGCGCCAGGCGGTGATGCGGGAGCTGCGGGGCCACTTCCGGCCGGAGTTCTTGAACCGGGTGGACGAGCTGGTGCTCTTCAAGCCGCTTACCCGGGGCGAGATCGAACGGATCGTCGAGCTCCTCACCGCCGATCTGGTGAAGCGGCTCAAGGAGCGGCGCATCGGCTTGGAGCTCACCCCCGAGGCCCGGGCCTTCGTCGCCCGGGAGGGCTACGACCCGGTGTACGGCGCCCGGCCCCTCAAGCGCTTCCTGCAGCGCCACCTGGAGACCCGGATCGGCCGGGCGCTCTTGGGCGGCGACATCCTGGACGGGGCGACCATCACCGTCGACCGGGAAGGGGGCGAGCTGACCGTGCGCCACACGTGAGGGGGGTGGCGCCCCCCCTCACGGGAAGAGGTCGGCGGCTCCGAGGCGGGGGGCGTTCCGGTCCTTGGGGGAGAGGGTGGGGGGGGCGGTGAGGGGCCAGGCGATGGCGAGGTCCGGGTCGTCCCAGGCGACGGACCGCTCGTGCTCCGGGGCGTAGTAGGCCGTGGCCTTGTACAGCACCTCGGCGACCGGAGAGGTGACCAGGAAGCCGTGGCCGAAGCCCTCGGGCACCCACAGCTGGCGCTTGTTCTCGGCCGAGAGCCGCACCCCCACCCAGCGGCCGAAGGTGGGGGAGGTGCGCCGCAGGTCCACCGCCACGTCGAAAACCTCCCCCAGGACCACCCGGACGAGCTTCCCCTGGGGCTCGCGCACCTGGTAGTGGAGGCCCCGCAGCACCCCCGCCGCGGAGCGGGAGTGGTTGTCCTGGACGAAGCGGCGGGTGAGCCCGGTGGCGGCGCCAAAGGACCGCTCGGTGTAGCTCTCGAAGAAGAACCCCCGCTCGTCGCCGAAGACCCGGGGCTCCAGGACCAGGACGTCGGGGAGCGCGGTGGGCGTCGCGGTCACGGGGCCGCCACCTCCTCGAGGACCTGGGCGAGATAGTCCCGGTAGCTCGAGGGCGGGGTCGCCGCCACCAGGCGCCCCATCTGGGCCCGGTCGATGAAGCCGAGGCGCAGCGCGATCTCCTCGGGGCAGGCGATCTTCAGCCCCTGGCGGGCCTCGATGGTGCCGATGAACTGGCTCGCCTCGAGAAGGCTCGGGTGGGTCCCGGTGTCGAGCCAGGCGACGCCCCGCCCCAGGCGCTCCACCCGGAGCCGGCCGCGGCGCAGGTACTCCACGTTTAAGTCGGTGATCTCCAGCTCGCCCCGGGGGGAGGGCCTAAGTGCCCGGGTGATCGCCACCACCTCCCCGTCGTACAGATACAGCCCCGGCACGGCGTAGCGGGACTTGGGGGCCTTGGGCTTCTCCTCGATGCCCAGCGCCCGGCCGTCCACGTCGAACTCCACCACCCCGTAGCGCTCCGGGTCGTGGACCGGATAGCCAAAGACCAGGGCCCCCCCCGAGAACTCCGCCACGGCCCGATCGAGCCCCATCTTGCCGTAAAACAAGTTGTCCCCGAGGATCAGACACACCGGGTCATCGGCGAGGAACGCTTCGCCGATGAGAAAGGCCTGGGCGATGCCCCGGGGCTCGGGCTGAACCGCGTAGGAGAGGCGGATGCCCCAGCGTTCGCCGTCGCCCAAGAGGGCCTGGAAGCGCGGCACGTCCTGGGGGGTGGAGATGATCAGGATGTCCCGGATCCCCGCCGTCATCAGGGTGCCCAGGGGGTAGTAGATCATCGGTTTGTCGTACACCGGCTGGAGCTGCTTGCTGGCCACCAGGGTCAGGGGGTAGAGCCGGTTGCCGGCGCCGCCGGCGAGGATGATGCCCTTCTGGATCACGGCTGGCTCCTCGGGTCGGGGTGGGCGCTGCGGGCCTGGAAGTACCGGGCCAGCCCGTCGCGCCACGGCGGCGGCGGCGCCCCCGTGGCGGCCCGGTACTTGGCGGTGGCGAGCACGGAGTAGGGGGGCCGGGCGGCCCGTTGGGGGTAGTCGGCGCTGGCGATGGGGAGCACCCGCCCGGGGAGCACCGGGAGCCCCGCCCCCCGGGCCTCGGCGAGGATCGCCTCGGCGAAGCCGTGCCAGCTGGTGGCGCCGCTGTTGGCGAAGTGGTAGGTGCCGTAGGCGGGTGACGGGTGACGGGTGACGGGACGGGCCAGGAGCGTGAAGATCGCTGCGGCTAGGTCGAACGTGTAGGTGGGGCTCCCCACCTGGTCAGCCACCACCCGGAGCTCGGGGCGCTCCGCGGCGAGCCGGAGCATGGTCTCGACGAAGTTCTTGCCCCCGGGGCCGTACAGCCAGCTCGTCCGGATCAGGTAGTAGTGGGCGAGGCCGCTCGCCAGCAGGGCGCGCTCCCCGGCGAGCTTGGAGCGGCCGTAGGCCGACCGGGGCCCGGTGGGAGCTTCTTCCCGATAGGGCTCGGACCCGGCCCCGTCGAAGACGTAGTCCGTGGACAGGTGCACCAGTGTGGCGCCCAGGTTCCGGGCCGCTTCTGCCAAGTGGCCAACTCCGACGCCGTTCACCCGGTGGGCGAGTTCCTCGTGGTCTTCGCACCCCTCGACGTCGGTGTAGGCGGCGCAGTTGACGATGACCTGGGGACCCAGACCCTCCAGGGTGTCGAGCACCGCCGACCGGTTCGTGAGGTCGAACGCCGGGAGGTCCAGGCCCACGACCTCGGTGCCGGCGGGCGCGGCCCGCCGCACCGCCTGGGCGAGCATGCCGCTGGCGCCGATGAGCGCCAGTTTCGGGTGATCGGTGACGGGGGAGCGGTGATCGGTGATTGGTGACGGGGGAGCGGTGAGCGGTGATTGGTGATCGGTGACCGGGGATCGGGGATCGGGGGCGCGGGGGGCGCGGGGGGCGCGGGGGGCGCGGGGGGCGCGGGGATGGGACGTCACTCGCTACCTCTTCAACTGGTTGATCAAGCCGGCCAGCATCCGGCGTAGGGAGGCCAGGTCGGCGCGAGGCTGCTGGTTGTCGGCAACGTACCCGAGGTTCTCCGCGATGAGGAGTTGGGTCTCGATCTCCGAGAGCGATCCGCGCGCGATAAACAGAAAGCGCAAGAAATCCGCCCTGGTCTCCCGCGCGGCACCCTCGGCGATGTTCGATGGCACGGACACGGCCGCTCGTCGCAGTTGACTGCGCAGCCCGAATACCTCGTGCTCTGGAAACCGCTGCGTCAGCTCGTAGATCGTCGTGACGAACTCGACGCCCTTCTGCCACACCTCCAAGTCCTGATGCCCCTGCAACCCCTTCTCCTCACGACCAGTCACCAATCACCAGTCACCGATCACCAATCACCAATCACCGATCACCAATCACCGCCCCCCATACATCCGCTCGTAGTACTCCCGGTAGCTCCCGTCCAGCACCCGGCCGAGCCACTCCCGGTGCTCCAGGTACCAGCGGACGGTGCGGGCCATCCCCTCGGTAAAGGCCACGGCGGGGGTCCAGCCGAGCTCGTCGCGGATCTTGGTGGCGTCGATGGCGTAGCGCCGGTCGTGCCCCGGGCGGTCCTTGACGAAGCGGATCAGGGAGCGCCGGGGCTGGCCCGAGGGCAGCAGGCCCCGGGCCCCGTCCAGGAGGTCGCAGACGGTGAGAACGATCTCCAGGTTCGGCTTCTCGGTGTCGCCGCCGATGGTGTAGGTCTCCCCGAGCCGGCCCTTCTCGAGCACCGTGGCGAGCGCCGCGCAGTGGTCTTCCACGTACAGCCAGTCCCGGACGTTCTGGCCGTCCCCGTACACCGGGAGCTCGCGCCCCTCCAGGGCGTTGTTGATGATCAGGGGGATGAGCTTCTCGGGGAACTGGAAGGGGCCGTAGTTGTTGGAGCAGTTGGTGACTATGACCGGCAGGCCGTAGGTGTGGTGGTAGGCCCGGGCCAGGTGGTCCGAGGCGGCCTTGCTGGCGGAGTAAGGGGAGCGAGGATCGTAAGGGGTGGTCTCGGTAAAGCGCCCGGTGTCCCCCAGGGAGCCGTACACCTCGTCGGTGCTGACGTGTACGAAGCGGCGACGGGTGATCGGTGACGGGTGACCGGAGGCCGAGCGCCAGGCGTGGCGGGCGGCCTCCAGCAGGGTGAAGGTCCCGGTGATGTTGGTGCGGATGAACTCGCCGGGGCCCTCGATGCTACGGTCCACGTGGGACTCGGCGGCGAAGTGCACCACCCCGTCCACGGCCTCCTCCCCAAACACCCGGGCCACCAGGTCGGCGTCGCAGATGTCGCCCCGCACGAAGCGGTACCGGGGGTGGTCGGCGAGGTCGGCCAGGTTCTCGGGGTTGCCCGCGTAGGTGAGGCGGTCGAGGTTGACGACCCGCGCCCCGGGCCAGCGCGCCAGGGCGAGCCGCACGAAGTTGGAGCCGATGAAGCCGCAGCCGCCGGTGACGAGGAGTGCGTTCACGGGTGGGTCTCCCTGGGGCGAGGTGAGGGGCGAGTTCCGACGGTCTACCGCCGGGGTCTCGTCGCGGTCAAGGGTTTCGTCGCTGGCTCGCCCGGGCCTTGCGCCAGCCCTGGTCGTGGAAGCGCTGCTCGCGCTCCACGGCCCAGCGCTTGAGAGCCTCGAACTGACCCTTGAGGTCCCCCTCGTACTGCCGGTGGATCTCGGCCCGCTCCTCGTTTCGCCGCACGTTGTCGTCGGGGCTAAAGCCCACCCAGGTGACGAAGTCGCCGTCGAACACCTGGTCGGCGGTGAGCCCCTCGGCGGGGAGGTTCATCCGGGGCGCGTAGGCCCGCAGGACGTCGGGGTCGAGCGCGAGGACCCAGCCGTTGTCCTCCACCGTCGTAGCGGGGTCTAGGTCGGCGGTGCCGCTGCACTGGGGGCAGTACACCTCGGTTACGGCGGCCTCGTCGAGGACCATCTTGCCGAAGAAGATCTCGGCGGTCCGCTGGCCGCAGGCGCACGGTTTGCGGTAGCTCTGGCACATGGGTCAACCTCCTGTGGGTGGGTGCGGGTGAGGGGGGCTAGAAATCCTCGAGGGGCAGAGATCTTCGTCGATGCGTCAAGTTCCGTCTCCAAGGATATCCCATCCACGGGCCACGCGGCGAGCCGGGCGAGGGCGAGGCGGCGGACCATCGATGAGCTCCCGGGTTGTTTGCGAGGAAAACCCGGGTCAGAATACCGGCCGGCCTCGGGGTGTCCAGGGCCGTCGTCCGTCACCCGTTGGGGGGAGAAGAGGATAGCCCATGGCTACGGCCCTGGAAGGCTTGCGCGTCGTCGATTTGTCCCGGCTCCTGCCGGGGCCCTTTGCCACCCAGCTCCTCGGGGACTTCGGCGCCGAGGTGCTCAAGGTGGAGGAACCCGGCCAGGGGGATTACCTGCGGGGGTTTGCGCCGTTCCTGCGGGGAGAGAGCGCGTTCTTCCTCAACTTGAACCGCAACAAGAAGAGCGTCGCCTTGGACCTCAAGGTTCCCGAGGGCCGGGAGGTGCTGCTGGCGCTGGCTGCCGACGCCGACGTGGTGGTCGAGTCCTTCCGGCCCGGGGTGCTGGACCGCCTGGGGGTCGGCTTCGCGACCCTGCGGCAGCGCAACCCCCGGCTCGTCTGTTGCAGCGTCAACGGCTACGGCCTCGAGGGCCCCTACGCCCAGCGCGCCGGCCACGACGTGAACTACATGGCGGTGGCTGGCTCCCTGGGCCTCTTGCGGGCCCGGAGCGGGGGGGCGGTGATCCCGGGGTTCCAGGTGGCCGACATCGGCGGCGGGGCCCTCAACGCGGTGATCGGCATCCTCCTCGCACTCCTCGCCCGGGAGCGGACCGGGGAGGGGCAGGTGGTGGACGCGGCGATGGTGGACGGCCTTGCCTCCTGGCTGGCCTACCGCTGGGCGTACCACGTGGGCGACCCCGACCCCGCCGGGCCGTACCTGTCGGGGGAGTACCCGTGCTACGGGGTATACGGGACCCGGGACGGGCGCCTCCTGGCGGTGGGGGCCCTGGAAGCGAAGTTCTGGGCGCGGCTGTGCCACCACCTCGGGCGCCCCGAGTGGGTGGAGCTCCAGTTCGCCCAGGGGGAGACCCGGGAGCGGATCTTCGCCGACCTCGCCCAAAACCTGGCGGCCAAGACCCGGGACGAGTGGGCGGCCGAGCTCGAGGCGGTGGACTGCTGCGTCACCCCCGTCCTGGAGCTCGAGGAGCTGGAGGCCGATCCCCACTGGCAGGCCCGGGGCCTGGTGCAGACCTACGACGATCCCACCCGGGGGCTGCTCCGGCTGCTCGGCTTCCCGGTGAAGCTCTCGGCGACCCCCGGGGCGGTCTCGGCCCCGCCGCCGCGGCTCGGGGAGCACACCGACGAGGTCCTCGCGGGGCTCGGCTACGGGCCGGAGCGGGTGGCCGCGCTCCGCGCCCGGGGGGCGGTGGGCTGACCGGGGGAGGGGGCGCTTACGGCGAGGCCTCTCAGCACGGGCGGATCGCGCTGGCTTTGAAGGAGGCCACGGCGGGTTGGCCCACGGCGAGGCCGAGCCGGTGCCAGGACTCCTGGGTAATCACCGTTACCACCGGCTCCCCACAGTCCAGGGTAGCTTGGATTTCGTCTCCGGCCACCAGCTCGACCCGCACCACCCGCCCGGCGAGGCAGTTGAGGGCCGAGGTCTCCGGGGCTTCCCGGGAGAGGATGATCTCCCGGGGGCCGATGCGGAGGCAGGCGGTGGGCGCGGGCGGGGGGTGTACCCGCAGCCGCACCCGGCCGGTGTCGAAGACCCCGGGTTCGCCGGGAACGAGGCGCCCGCGAAAGACGTTGTCCGGCTCCCCCGCCCGGAGTTGGCCGGCGTCGAGCTGCCACACTGCGGCGCCGAGGCGGTAGGCCTGGGCCACTTCGTGGGTGGCTAGCACCACCGTCGTCCCCCGCTCCCGAACCCACGCCAGGAGCGCCTGCTCGACCCGGAGCCGGGTCTCCACGTCCAGGTGGTTGGTGGGCTCGTCCAGGAGGATGACCTCCGGCTCCAAGGCGATGAGCCGGGCCAGGGCCAGCCGCTGGGCCTCGCCGCCGGAGAGGGCCAGGGCGTAGCGCTCCTCCTGCCCCGACAGCCCGACCAGGGCCAGGGCGTAGCGGCTGCGTTCTTCCCGGATGGTCGGCGGGACGCCGCGGATCTTCAGCCCCCACAGGACGTTGGCCCGTACCGAGGCGTGGAAGAGGTAGGGATTCTGGGGCAACAGGGCGGTCCGCCGCCCCGGCGCCGGGACCCGGTCGGGCGCGATCCGCTCGCCGAAGAAGAAGAGGGCGCCGCGGCTCGGCGCGGCCAGGAAGGCTAGGAGGTGCAGGAGGGTCGATTTGCCCGAGCCGTTGGGGCCGACCAGGGCGGCGACCTGCCCCGCGGGGATCTCCAGGTGCCGCACCCCGAGGACCTCCCGCGGCCCGTAGGAGAACCCTACCTCTTCCAGCCGGTAGGCGGGGGTCATCGGGGGACCCGCTGGAGCGCGAAGAGGCCGCCGTTGACCACCAGGGCCACGGCGAGGAGGCACAGCCCGAGGGCCAGGGCGAGCTCGAACTCGCCCTTGCTGGTCTGTAGGGCGATGGCGGTGGTCATGGTGCGGGTGAACCCCTCGATGTTGCCGCCGAGCATCATGGCCACCCCCACCTCGGCGATGGTGCGGCCGAAGGCGGCGACCACGGCCGCCATCACCCCGAAGCGGGCTTCGGCCAGGACCTTCTGCGCCCCCTGCCAACGGGTGGCGCCGAGCGCCCGAATGGTGAGGAAGAGCCGGGGGTCCAGGCCCTGGACCGCGGCGTGGGCGTAGTGCACGGCGATGGGCAGCGCCAAGAGGAACTGGCCGATCACCACCCCGGTGGGGGTGAAGAGGAGCCCCAGGCCTCCCAGGGGCCCCCGGCGGCTGAGGAAGGCGTACACCAGAAGCCCGATCACCACCGTCGGCAGGGCCAGGGCCGTGTTGAGGAGCAGGAGCACCGCGCCGCGCCCCCGAAAACGCGAGCGGGCCAGGGCCATGCCCAGGGGAATGCCCGCAAGGGCCGCGAGGATCGCTGCGATCGCGGCGATCTTGAGGGAGGTCCAGACCACGAAGTAGACCTCGGGGTCGAAGGTCGTCAGGAGCCTCCAGGCCGCGGCCAGGGCGGTCAGCAGGTCCACGGGCGCTCGCGGGAGGAGGGGCAGCGGCCCCGGGCCGCGGTCATCGGGCCGCGGTCTCCGGGACCCGAAAGGTCACCACCAGGGGGGCGTGGTCGGACCCGAACTCGTTGGGCCGCGGGGGGCGGTCGGCGTCCCGTAGACCCTCGTGGAACACCTCGACCCCGGCGAGGTGGGGGGCGAGGGCCCGGGAGACCAGGAGGTGGTCCAGCAGCTCCGGGCGCCCCCGATACCTCTGGGTGTAGCGGCGCTCCGGGGGCAGCGCCACCTCGCAGGGGGTGAGCTCGCCGGGGGCCAGGTCGGGGCTCGCGGCCGCCCGGGCGTCGCCCCCGGCGATCCACAGGGTGGCCGCGTCGAGGGCGTCGTTGAAATCCCCCACCAGGGCGACCCGGGCTTCGGGCTCGGTGGCAAAGAGCTGGTCCAGGGCGCGGCGGAGCTCCACCGCCTGGGCCAGGCGCTTCACCTCGCTCAAGAGGCGCCCCTCCCCGGCGTCGGCGAGGGAGGGCCACGGTCCTTCTGGGCTTCGGTTCGGCGTCGGGGTGGGGATCTTGCTCTTGGCGTGGAGGACCACCAGGGTCATGGGGAGCCCCGGCGCCGCCCAGGTCACCCGCAGGGCGGGGCGGCTGAAGGCGCCGGTGACGCGGACGGCGAAGCCCGAGCGGGGGTCGGCGAGGGCGAGGTCGCTGACCATCGCCACCGCCCGGGGCTCCCCCAGTGGGTGGCGCGACGCGACTCCGATCCGCAGGGGGCTCGACCCGGGGGGCGCCAGGGCCACGTGGTCGTACCCGAGCCCCGCGGTGAGGGCCGGGAGGAGTGCCGGGTCGAGGAGCTCTTGAAACGCCACGGCGTCGGCGTCGACGCGGCCGAGGAGCGCCCGCAGGGCGTCGAGCCGGCCCGGCAGCCGCGCCCGGGCCTCGGGGGAGTCCTCCCCCGGACGAAGCCCCAGGTTCTCGAGGTTGAAGGTCGCTAGGCGAAGGGGCACGGGGCCTCCGGGCGGGGAAGGGACGAGGGAGAGTCAACAAGCCACCCTCGCGGCGCTCGATGGGTTGAGCCCCGAAGGACGGGATTTCTGACAGGATAACAGGATGTTCAGGATGGAACGTAGAGGTGGACCAAAAACATCTTGCCCGCCGCGTTCCCCCTGAGGAAAAGCACGCCGCCCCTTGACCCAATCGCTTGGATCCCGAAGAACATGTTGGCAGGATAACAAGATGTTCAGGATGGGGGTGGAATCAAGCCCAAAAC
>JBBIIA010000138.1:0-11717 GCA_037446775.1 Deltaproteobacteria bacterium | reverse complement strand
CTCCGACTCAACAAGACCGCCCTCTCGTGCCTCGACGGTCTGAGGCAGCGCCTCCCTAGCACTCCACCGGGATCCGGCGCGGGAGTACCGCCTCGGACTTGGGAAGCTCCAGGCGGAGCACGCCGTTGCGCAGGGACGCCTTGATCCGGTTGCGATCCACCGCTTCGGTGATCCGGAACTGACGGAAGAAGGGCGTCAGGGTGAACTCCCGGCGCAGGGGCTCGGCCGCCTCGGTTCGGTCTACCCTCCCCTCGATGGTCAGGATCCCTTGCTCGACCTCCACGGTGAGCCCGTCCTTGGTGACCCCGGGCAGGTCGGCGACCACCACCAGGCGGTCGGCCTCTTCGTAGATGTCCACGGGCGGCAGGGCGTACCGCTCGGTTTGTCGGGTGAGCTCGTGGGCGGCGGTGGGCGCGTCGGCGTCCGGGACGGTCTTTTCGATGGCGCTCATGGGTCTCCTCCTCAGCCCGCGTCGATGGCGATGCGCCGGGGCTTGGCGGCTTCGGCCCGGGGCAGGGCGAGCCGTAGCAGGCCGTCGGTGTAGGTTGCCCTTACCTTGGCAGGGTCGAGGTCCTGGGGCAGTTCCAGGGTGCGGATGAACCGGCCGGCCGCCCGCTCGTTGCGGTGAAAGGCGGCGGCTTGCACCCCTTCCGGGGCGGGCTTCTCGCCGGCGATGGTGACGACGTTGCCCTGGAGGTTCACCTCCAGGCTTTCGGGGGAGACCCCCGGGGCCAGGGCCTCCACCAGGTAGCCCTCCGGGGTCGGGGTGATGTTCACCCGTGGATACTGGCGGGCGCCGGCCGCCGGTAGGAAGACCAGGGGCCGCTTGGCCCAGGGGGCCACGCCCTCGAAGGCCCGGTCCATCTCCTGGCGGAGACGGTCCATTTCGCGCAGTGATTCCCAAACTGACATGGTTGCCTCCTTTTTCTAGGGGTGAGGGGGACGCCGGGTAAGATAAGCCGGGCTTCGGGGTTGGCAAGCCGCCGGACCCCATGGGACAATCCGAAGCCCACTGCGAAAGGAGTTCCATGACCGCCGTTTCGTATCGGTTTCTCGACCAGCGAGCCGCCGTCGCGGCGTTTTCGGCCAGCCTGCCCGGGGAGGCGGCCGTGGCGATCGACTTCGAGGCCGATAGCCTTCACAGCTACCGCGAGAAGATCTGCCTCGCCCAGGTGTCGACCCGGGCCGACCACGCGGTGCTCGATCCCCTGACGGACCCCGGCGTCCTGGAGGACTTGCGGCCGGTGCTGGCGGCTCCCGGGGTGCTGAAGGTCTTCCACGGCTCGGACTACGACATCCGGCTGCTCAAGCGGACGGGGATCGGTGTCATCGCGAACCTCTTCGACACCATGGTAGCGGCCCAGCTCCTCGGGCGGCCCCGGGTGGGGCTCGCCGCCCTGCTGGAGGAGCACTTTGGGGTCACGCTCGACAAGCGCCACCAGCGGGCGAACTGGGGGGCCCGCCCGCTCACCGCCGACATGCTCGCCTACGCGGCCGCGGACACGGCCCACCTGCTGGCGCTCAGGGACCTCCTCGAAGCGGAGTTGCGGGCGGCCGGGCGACTCCTTTGGGCGCGGGAGGAGTTCGCCCTCCTGGAGACCCTGGAGCCGGCCCTCCCCAAGGCGCCCTGGTGCCTCGATGTCAAAGGGGCGGCGGGCCTCTCCCCCCGGCAGCTCGCGGTGCTCCAGGGCCTGCTTGGGGTGCGCGACGAGGCGGCCCGGGAGCTGGACCGGCCCCCCTTCAAGGTCCTCTCCAACGAGGTGCTCCTGGCGTGGGCGGTAGCCCCGCCCAAGAACCGCGCCGCCGTGGTGGAGACCCGCGGCGCGGGCCCCGGCCTCTTGGCGCGGCTGAGCGACCGGCTGCTGGCCGCGATCCGGGGGGCGGAGGCCCTGCCCGAGGGTGAGTGTCCACGGCCCCGGCCGCCGACCCACCAGCCCCTGGACGACGCCCAGGAGAAGCTGCTCAAGCGCCTCAAGCAGGCGAGGGGCAAGGCGGGGGAGCGTCTCGGCATCGAGGTGGGGCTGCTGGTGAACTCGGCGACCCTGGAGCGGCTGGTGCGCCTGGGGCCCGCCGAGGCGCCGGAGGCCCTACCCCGGGAGCTGAAGGGGTGGCAGCTCGAAGCGGTGGGGGAGGATTTGCGTGGGGCATTGGTGGGGTAGGGGCGGTCGCGACGGCGGCCCAAAGACCTGGAGCGAGCCACGAGCGCCTGGGGTACGAGCGTGGTGGGGGTGATCAGAGCTGGGAGTCGCGGAACGACTGGGAGGCGTGGGCGCGCTCCGAGGAGCGCCGCGCGGTCCTGGCCCGCATCGGTCCGATGCTGGAAGAGGCCGAGCGCTTCCCGTGCTCGCCCTCACCACCTGACGGGGTCAGCGGCCCGGGCCCAGGGTTCGCCACTGGCCCCAGTCGGGAGCCCCGTACTCCTCCCGTCGCCAGCGCAAGCCGGCGTCGGCGATGGTCCCGGGGCCCGGGGCCGCGAAGAGGAGCGCAAAGGCCCGAGCGAGGACCTGGTGGTGCTGGTCGGGCTTGCCGGGCTCCCCCAGGGCGTGGCCGAAGGGGAAGCGGAGGTACAGGGCTCGGGGGGGCGGGGTCTTCTCGGTGATCTCCCGGACGATGGACAAGGCTACGGTCGGGATGCCCTCAGCCTCGATCGCCCGCGCTGCCAGTCCCACGGACCGGTTGCAGAGGCCTCAGGCGGGGACCAGGAGCGCGTAGTCCACCCCCGCGGCCCGCAGGCGCCGAGCCACCTGGGGAGCGCTGCTCCGGGCAAAGGTGGCCAGGTGGGGGCCGTCGATGTGCCCCATGAAGGCGTAGCCGGTGGCGTGGAGCCGGCCCAGGGCCTTCTCGGCGACCCACTCCCGGAGGCGCTCCGCGGGCCACACCAGGTTCAAGTCCCGGTCGGCGTCCCGGTGATCGTAGTAGTCGTGGGTGATGGTGAGCGCCGCCCGGGGGGCGTCCACGGGGAGCTCGCGGACGGTCGGGTCGCCGTCGGGGTCGTCCATGACGAAGGGGGGCTGGGTCGAGAGGTGCACCCCTCCCGTGGTGACCAGGGCCAGGGTCGAGCGGGCCAGGGCGACCCGGGGCGGGGCCCAGGGCACGGCGCCCGCGTCGGCCTCGAGGCGTCGGGCCCACCGGGCGGCGAGGCTCGGAAACGCCGTGAACACCAGGGCGCCGAGGCGGTTTCGGAGGCGGTTGAGGGCCATGGGGTACTCCTCTCGGGACACGACGACGGTGACCCAGCATGCCTAGTTTGGCGGTGTCCGGCAAGGGGCCGCAGCCGCCCGGATTCTCCGGTAGGGGCGGCGACGGGTCCGGGGAGCCCCTCCGCTCCGCCGCGCCCTCCGCGATGTCGGGAGTAGCTGTCCCCGAGGAGCTGGGGTGCGCCGAGCGGGACCGGCCTTCTGACGCCCCGTCGCTGCGGTGGATGCGGTGCGCGGCTCCGCTCCGGGGCTCCCCGGACCCTCCGGAAGGCCGTGGGGTGACGCGTGGGCCGGTCGGGCGGTTCGCGCCGTCCCCCACCGGCCCCCTTCACCTGGGCTCCCTGGTGGCCGCCGTGGGGAGCTTTGCCCTGGCCCGGCGCGCCGGGGGGCGCTGGCACCTGAGGATCGAGGACCTGGACGCGCCACGGGTGGTGCCGGGGATGGCCGAGGACCTGCTCGCGACCCTCGAGGCGCTCGGCTTTGCCTGGGACGGGGAGGTCGTCTACCAGAGCCGACGCCACGGCGCGTACCGGGCAGCCCTGGAGACGCTCCTGGTCGGGGGGCACGCCTATCCCTGCGGATGCTCCCGGGCGGAGGTGGCCCGGGCCGCTTCGGCGCCCCACCCGGGGGACGAGGGGCCGATATACCCGGGCTCCTGCCGGGGCGGCATCGCCCCGGAGCGACCGACCCGGGCCGTGCGGGTTCGAGTGCCCCCGGCCCCGGTGGCCTTCGTGGACGGCGTCTTTGGGCCCCTCAGCCGGGACCTGGAGGCGACTTCCGGGGACTTCGTGGTCCAACGCGCCGACGGGCTCTTCGCCTACCAGTTGGCGGTGGTGGTGGACGACGCCGAGGCCGGGGTCACCCAGGTGGTTCGCGGTGCCGACCTCCTCGGCTCCACGCCCCGGCAGATCCATCTGCAACGCCTTCTGGGGATGCCTACCCCCGGGTACACCCACCTGCCCCTGGTCACCGGACCCAACGGCGCCAAGCTCAGCAAGCGCGACTGTGCCGTGTCCCTCGCCAGCGGCCGCGACCTGGCCCGGTGCGGGGGCGCCCTCCTCGGGGCGGCGCTTCGGTTCCTGGGCCAGTGCCCGCCCGCCGACCTCGCCAAGGCCCCCGCGGCCGAGGTGCTTGCCTGGGCCGCCGCCGCTTTCGACCCCGCTCGCGTGCCCCGGGAATCCGGACCCTTCGTCCCCGTGGCTTGAGGGGAGTGCCGGGGTGGCGGAAGGGGGGGCTCCTGGAGCTCCCGGCGAGGGGGCCCGTCTCCCCCGGTTGACAGGGGCTGAGGGGCGGGTGTAATCGGAGATCTATGCGTTCCCTCTGGCTGTTCCTGTTCCTGGTCACGCTCGGTTGGCCCGCGGGGTCTCCCGGGGCTCCCACGCCGACGGCGGTGGACCGGGGGCGTTTGAGCCTCGCTCGGGATGCCCACGACTCGGGGCGGTGCGGGGAAGCACTCCGCTACCTGGAGGAGATCCCCCGGGGGTCCGCGGTGGCCGGGGATGCCGCGTGGCTGCGGGCGGAGTGCCTGTACGACCTCGGGCAGTACGCCGCGGCGTCGCGGGCCCTGGAGGGCGTCGGGGCCGACCCGGAGGAACGGGCGGACTTCCTCCTGGACGTGTACTGGGCGTGGGCCTGGGAGGCCACGGCGCGGGAGGACTACGCGGCGGCGGCGGGGGTGTGCCGGCGGGGCCTGGCGGCGCTCCCCGGCGAGCTCTCCCTGGGCGCCCTGGAGGGGGCGACCGCATTCCGGGCAGCCCTGGCCCGGATGGTAGCCGCCGGTAGGGATCGGGGCAGCCTGGCGTCGGGCGAGGAGGTGGCGATGGTGCCCCTGGGCCGACGGCCCGAGGGTTCGGGCTGGGTGCGGGCGTACCCCTGGGACCTTGGGACCCCCTGGGTGCCTCGGGTCACCCTCGGGGACTGGATGCCGAGCCTGGCGGCTCGCCTGGACCGGACGGCGCGGGCGCTGTGGCTGCGGTTCCCTGCGGGGAGCCTGGCTCGGGAGCTGCCCCGGGCCGCCGCAGGGGCGGGCCTGCGGGTTCACCCGGCGGAGGGGGGCGTCGGCCTCCGGCGGGGCCAGGAGGTCGTCCCCGTCACCTATCGGGAGTGGGAGTTTCGGGCTGCGGCCGAAGGGCTCGGCGGGAGCGGTGCTGCCCTGGCGGCGGTGTCGGAGGCCCACCTCGACTTGGAGGAGGCCGAGGCGTTCTGGTCCTGGGTCGAACTCCACCGGGGCGACCTGGTGGTTAGCCGGGAGGGGGGGGCGCTGGCGGTGCGCGATCCCCGGACCGGGCGCTCGGCTCGGCTGGATCCCCGCGCGTGGAGCCGGGATGGCCGGAGTTGGGGGGGCGACCAGCCGGAGCTGTGGGCCGAGCTGCGCCGAGAGCTGCGCCAACCGTCCCGGCCGTTTCGCTGCTTCTGCGGCCGAGACCTGAGGCTACGGGAGGCGCTGGTGGCCGAGGCCGACCGGGGGGCGGTGTTCGAGCGCGGGGGCGGCTACGCGGTAATCCTCACCGCCCAGTGTCCCTGGCATCAGCAGACGGTCGGCCGGGACCTATTGGCGCAGTGGGGGGTGACCGAGGCGGCGGCGTGGGCGCGGGCCCGGGCCGACGGCGCCGCGGTCCCCTGGGAGCTGTGGTTTCAGCGGGGCGAGGTGGGCGGCGTCCGGTACCTGGTGCTGGAAGGGGAGGGCGCGTCCGGGCTGGCTCGGTACCCCGCGCTCCTCCTGGGGGCGGTGGAGGCGGCGGACGGTGCCGGAGCCAGGAACTCCGCGGTTCGGGTGTTCTCCCCGTCCAGTTCCTTCCTCGTGGTGACCCCGGCGGGGGCGCCGGAGCGGGTCGGCGAAGCGGCGGCGACCCAGGCGGTGCTGGGGGCTTCGCGGCGGGGTCGGCGCTCCCTGGATCGCCTGGACTACCGAGCCACCGTGGAACTCCCCGCGACCCGGGTCGGGCAGTTCCGGTTGACGGCGGCCGACTAACGTGCGCCGTCGCCTGCTCTCCTGGACCGTGGAGAGCGATCCCGCCGCCACCCGCCGGGCCTACGAGATCACCGGCGGGGGGGCGGCTGCGCGCTGTCCCTGCGCCCCCTGTCGAAACTTCGCCTCCGCCCGCCCGGAGCACTTCCCGCCCGAGTTGAGAGAACTCCTGGCGGATCTCGGCGTCGATGCCGCCAAGGAGGTGGCCGCACGCCTTGTCACCCCCCTGGAGGGGCATCGGTTCCTGTACTCGGGGCGGTATCTGCTGCTCGGCGCGATCCTCGCCGGTCGCCCTCCGCGCGGCTTTCTAGAGGCCGAAGCGTCGGTGGACGTGTTCGAGCGCCTGGCCGCCGATGCCCATGTGACCCTGCGCACCTCCCCGCCGCCAGGCCCACCCTGGCCCCCGGGGCCCTGCCTGTCCCTGGAACTGCTGGTGGTGCTCCCCTGGGTCATCGAAGCGCCCGAAGCGGGCGCGATCGATCTCGGCCGGTCCCCCGGGAGGACTTGAAACGGCCTAGCCCCGAGCCGGGAGAACGCCCCTCTCCCGGTCGTAGGCGACCCCCTGGTGCTGTACCGGGCCGGCGAGGAGCAGGTTGCTCCGGAGCGGGCGCCCGAGGACTTCTTCGGCCCGGCGTCCGGCGGCGAGGAGGGCAGCAAGGTCGATGCCGGTGGCGATCCCCATCTCCTCGAACATCCCCACCAGGTCCTCGGTCGTGGTGTTGCCGGTGTAGCCCTGCTGTACCTGGGCTGCCCCGGTCTTGGCCTGGCCCCCGATGCCCCCCAGCGAGGTGTCGAAGTGGGAGATGCCGACGGTAAGTGCGGCGAGGCAGTTGGCGATGCCCCAGCCTCGGGTGTCGTGGAAGTGGGCGACGAGGCGGTTGGGGTCGAGCCCCCCGCCCGTCAAGAGCTCGAAGAGCTGGCTCACCTGCACGGGGTTGGAGGAACCGGTGGTGTCGCCAAATCCCACGTACGAGGCGCCGATGTCGAACCACCACTTGGCCATGGCGGCCGTGGCTTCGGGGGCCACGTCGCCCTGGAGGGGGCAGCCAAAGGCGGTGACCACCCAGCCGAACACCGCGTGGCCTGAGTTCCGCGCGGTGCGGGCCAGTTCCTCGGCGAGGCGTCGGTTCTCGTCCAGGGTCATCTTCACGTTCACCTGGTTGTAGGCCTCGCTGGCGGCGATGATCAGGGCGATCTCCTGGACGCCGTAGCCCTCGTCCTTAGAGCGAATCGCCCGCTCCACCGCCTTTTGGGTGGCGCACAAGCCGCGGAAGTCCACCCCGGGCCGCCGGGGGATGCGGCGGAGCACCTCCTCGGCGTCGGCGAACTGGGGCAGGTACTTGGGGTGCGCGAAGCTGGTCGCCTCGATCTTGGGGACGCCGGCGTCGATCAGCCGACCGATCATCTCGACCTTCTGGTCGGTCGGGACCATCACCGTCTCGTTTTGCAGGCCGTCCCGGGCCCAGCACTCGCCGATCACCACTCGCTCGGGGAGGCGGGCGCGGTGCAGTCGCAGGGTGTTGCACATGGCGGGCTCCTCCCGGTGGTTGGGTTGGCTAGCGTCCCCGATAGACGGGCTTGCGCTTCTCGCGAAAGGCCGCGAGGCCCTCCGTGCGGTCCTCGGTGGGGATGGTCATCTCGTAGCAGGTGCTCTCGAAGACCAGGCCGCTCGCCAGGTCCATCTCCAGCCCCCGGTCGATGGCGCGCTTGGCTGCCCGCAGGGCCACCGGCCCGTTCTTGGCGATGGCGTCCGCCAGGGCTCGGGCTTCCGCCTCCAGGGCGCCCAGGGGAACCACCCGGTTGGCGAGGCCCAGGGCCAGGGCTTCGGCAGCATCGATGCGGCGGGCGGTAAAGATCAACTCCTTCGCTTTGGCCTTGCCGATGATTCGGGGCAGGCGCTGGGTGCCGCCGGCGCCCGGAATGATCGCCAGGCTGGTCTCGGTCAGGCCCAGGGTCGCGGTGTCCGCCACCAGCCGCAGGTCGCTGGCGAGGGCGAGCTCGGTGCCACCCCCGAGGGCGACTCCGTTCACGGCCGCGATCACGGGGACCGGCAGGTTCTCCACCCGGGTGAAGGTCGAGCGGATGGTCTCGATGTAGCGCCGCACCTCGACCTCGCTCATGCCGGCCCGCTCCTTCAGGTCGGCCCCGGCGCAGAAGGCCCGATCCCCGGCGCCGGTGACGATGACGCACCGGGCGTCGGGGTCGAACTGTACGGCTTCGATGGCGGCGCAGAGATCCGCGAGCATCTGGACGTTCACCGAGTTCATCGCCTCGGGGCGATTGAGGATCACGGTGTGGATGCCGCCGTCCCGGCGGGTGAGAACGGTTGGTTCGGACATGGCTTCCTCCACGGGCCCAGGGGGCCAAGCTGGGGGGGCGCCGTCGCCGGAGAGTCGGTGGCGGCGGGGGCCTCCAACAGTTTACGTGAACTGAGGGCGCTCGGGCGCCGCAGACCCGCTCCAAACAAACGGCAGTGCGCACGCTTATACCGTAGGGCTACGGCTGCGGTCAACGTCCCCCGGCGGAGCGGGCCGGGCGCCGCCGTGGTCCGACGAGGCGCCAGCGGCCTGGCAGAGCCGCGCGAGCGCGGGGCGAAGGGGGCGGCGAGCGAGCACGGGCGCGGGTTCCCGGGGTCGGGCAGAGGTCGGGGCGGAAGGACTGGCGTCACTTGACGTAAGGTGCAAAAAGGGTTTGACGGAAAAAACCGAACGATGTTATACGTCGCCGCCAGTGGTACCCACCGGGGGATTGGTAGGCGGGTAGCGTCGCGAACCCTTGCAGCGGACGAGCGGTCAAGCGTACATGAAGAAGCTCATCGCAACCGATGTCACCCTCTCCTTTGGTGGCCTAAACGCCCTCACGCAGGTCAATCTGACCATTGAGCCGGGGTTGATCACCTCGATCATCGGCCCCAACGGGGCCGGCAAGACGAGCATGCTCAACTGCGTGTCTGGTTTTTACCACCCCACCAGCGGCGAAATCCACTACGGGGAGCAGTCCCTCACCCGGGCCTCGCCCCACCAGGTGTGCAAGCTCGGCATCGCCCGGGCCTTCCAGAACCTCGAGCTCTTTCGCGGCATGACGGTCCTGGACAACCTGCTGCTGGCCCGCCACCGGAACCTGCACTACAGCTTCTTCCATGCCCTCCTGTTCGTCGGCAAGGCCTCCCGGGTCGAGGCCGAGAACCGGGCCTACGTCGAGGACATCATCGACTTCATGGAACTCGAGCCCTACCGCAAACAGACCGTGGGCAATCTCTCCTACGGGGTGCAAAAGCGGGTCGAGGTGGCCCGGGCGCTGACCCTGGGGCCGGAGCTCTTGCTCTTGGACGAGCCCATGGCGGGGATGAACATCGAAGAAAAAGAAGACATGGTGCGCTTCATCATGGACATCCGCCGGGAGCGCAACATCACGGTGGTGCTGGTGGAGCACGACCTCGGGGTGGTGATGGACATCTCGAACCACATCTACGTCCTGGACTTCGGTGGGCTGATCGGGGAGGGAACCCCGGAGGAAGTGAGCAAGAACCAGCGCGTCATCGAAGCCTACATCGGGGAAGACTAGCGATCATGCTCTCCAACGAACAGATGCTCGAGTGCACCATCCCGCAGCTGTTGCGCCGCCGCGTGCAGGAGAACCCGGATCGCGTGGCGCTGCGCGAGAAGGACTTTGGAATCTGGCGCAGCTGGACCTGGCGGGAGTACTACGACCGGGTGAGCCAGACCGCCGCCGGGCTCGACGCCCTCGGGTTTAGGCGGGGCGACGTGCTCGCCCTCATCACCGACAACATCCCCGAGATGCTGGTGGTGGCCATCGGTGCCCAGGCGGCCGGCGGCATCTCGGCGGGCATCTACCAGACCAGCCTGCCCCACGAGATCGCCGGCATCCTCGACTACATGGGCGCCACGGTGGTCTTTTGCACCGACCAGGAGCAGGTGGACAAGCTTGTGGAGGTGCGGGCGAAGATCCCCACGGTCAAGAAGGTGATCTACGAAGACCCCCGGGGCATGCGCAACTACCGCCAGGACGACTGGTTCCTGTTCATCGACGACCTCTACGAGCTCGGCGCTCGGGCGCTCGCGGCCAACCCCGGCCGGGTCGACGAGATGGTGGCCCTCGGCAAGCCCGATGACGTCTGCCACCTCTGCCTCACCTCGGGCACCACGGGGCTGCCCAAGGGCGCCTGCATGGTGCACCGCAACTACATCAACATGGGCCTTCGGCTCACCGAGGTGGACCCCCTGGACGAGAGCGACGAGTACGTCTCGTTCCTGCCGTTCGCGTGGATCGGCGAGCAGATGAACTCCTTTGGCGTCGCCCTCGCCCGGGGTATCACCATCAACTTCCCGGAATCGGTGGAGACCATGATGGCCGATCTCAAGGAGATCGGCCCCCACACGATGTTCGGGGCGCCCCGGATCTGGGAGACGATCCGCTCGAACATCTGGCTGAAGATCGACGAGTCCTATTGGCTCAACCGCAAGGCGTACCACTACTTCATGGGGGTGGGTGAGCGAGCCGCCCAGTACAAGATGCACGGCCGCCCGATGCCCTTTGGCCTCGCCGTCTTGAGCTGGCTCGGCCAGAAGCTGGTGCTCGACCCCTTGATCAACCAGATCGGCTTGTACCGGCTGCGCCGGGCGTACACCGGCGGCGCGGCCCTGGGGCCGGAGCTCTTTACCTTCTACCAGGCCATCGGCGTCAACTTGAAGCAGATCTACGGCCAGACCGAGATCACCGGCATCGCCTACGTGCACCGGGACGGGGACGTGCGGCCCGACACCGTGGGCAAGCCCCTGCCGGGCACCGAGTGCGTGATCTCCGAGGCCGGCGAGATCATGTCCAAGTCGGCCTCGGTGTGCGCCGGCTACTTCAACCTGCCCGAGGAGACCAGGAAGCTGGTCACCGACGGCTGGCTGCACTCCGGAGACGCCGGCTACATCGACGAGAACGGCCACTTGGTCGTCATCGACCGCCTCTCCGACGTGATGCACAACAACAAGGGCGAGATGTTTAGCCCCATGTTCCTGGAAAACAAACTGAAGTTCAGCCCGTACATCAAGGAAGCGGTGATCTTCGGGGACAAGCAGGACTACGTGTCAGCCCTCATTAACGTCGACCCGGTGGTGGTCGGCAAGTGGGCGGAGGACCGGGGGATCTCGTTTACCACCTTCATGGACCTGTCCCAGCAGCCGAAGGTGGCCGAGCTTATCCAAGGGGAAGTGGCGAAAATCAACGGCAACGTGGAGAAGGACTACTTCCGCATCCACCGTTTCGCCATCCTGTACAAGCTCCTGGACGTGGACGACGGCGAACTGACGAAAACCGGCAAGATCCGCCGGGAGTTCGTCAAGGACCGCTACAAGGAGTTGTACGTCGCGCTGTACGATGAAAGCGTCTCCACCAAGCGGGTGCAGGCGATCTACCAGTACCAAGACGGCCAGACCACCACGGTCGCGACGGACATGTCGTTTTACACCATGACCTAGCGAGGCTCCGCCTCAGACCGTCGAGGTACGAGAGGGAGGTCTCTTTGACAGGATGAACAGGAT
>JBBIIA010000137.1:0-11728 GCA_037446775.1 Deltaproteobacteria bacterium | reverse complement strand
CGATGCCGGGGCTTCGGGCCAACGGGGCGGCGCGGCAGGTGCTCTCGGACTTCCGGCTGGCCCGCACCACGGCCATCGACAAGGGGCAGCGGGTGGTGTTCGAGTTCCTGCCCGGCGGCACCTACCAGGTCTTCGTCGACGCGAACAACAACGGTGTGTACGACGCGGCAACGGAAATCATGGTCACGACCGTCGACATCGACGGTTCCGGCTACTACCAGGGCATCGCCTACGGCGTTGCGGCAGCGGCCATTCCGGCCCCGACGGACGCGATCACCACCAGCATCTTGTTTCGTCCCAACGGCTCCGTCTCCACCGAGGGCGCCGTGTACCTCAACGCGGGCACCGCCGCGGATCTGCACCGCCGGGTCCGGATTCTAGCCGCCACCGGCAACGCCCGCACCGAGCGGTGGGAGGGAGCATGGAACTGAACCGCGACTCCCGGGGCTTCACCCTCATCGAGCTCCTGATCGCCCTGGTGGTGCTGTCGGTGGCGCTGGCGGGTTTGATCCCGGTGCTCGTCCACACCATCCGGGGCAACACCTTCGGCCGCACCACCACCCAGGCCGCGACCTTCTCCCAGGACAAGCTCGAGGAGCTGCGCCGGGCGCCCTTCGCCGCCGTGTCCGCACTGGTGGGAACCACCCCGGCGGACACCCCGGCCGCCGGCCTCACCCGGCGGTGGCGGGTGCGCGACACCTGTGGCGACTGCGGCGACGTGTTAGCCATCGAGGTGTGCACCGCGGAGACGGACGTCGTGGACGCCCGGTGCTTCGGAGGAACCCCCATGGCGAGCCACCACTTCCTGGCGGTCCGCGCGCGGTTTTAGCCACCGCCCCCCTTCTCGCCCCTCGCGCCCGGGCCCCCGTGCCCGGGTTTTTTGTTGTCTTCGGCCTTGACGCCAAACTTCTCCGCACTAGCCTTCGCCTCCCCTCCCTCGCCAAGGAGCACCCATGGCCAGAGAACGGGGCTTCGCGCTGGCGGCGGCCCTTGCGGTGCTCGCCCTTCTGAGCGCCCTGGGGGCCGCGGCCCTCCAGTCCACCACCCTGGAGGTGCAGATCTCGGCCCACGACCGGGACGGGCGGGGGGCGCTGTGCGTGGCGACTGCGGCCCTGGAGGAGGCCGGGCACTTCGCCGCCCGCGGCTGGGGGACCCTGCGGCCCCGGGGCGCCGCCTTCCCCCTGGAGGCGGAGCTGACCTCCGCCTGGGCGAACCCGCCGGGGTTCTCCTGGTCCGGGCAGCGCTTCGCCGGTTTGACCCTGGTGGACGAGGCCGGTGGGGAGTTCCGCCTGACCGGCCACTCCGGGGACGGGGCCACCCCGGTGATCCTCGCGGTGGCGGCCGGGACCCCGGCTTCGGGGCGTTTCACCGTGGAGCGTCCCCCCTTCGCCGGGACCTGGACCGCTCCGGAGGTGGTGGTGGCCGACGGGGCGGCCGTCCCCGACCTCGCCCCCTGGGCGGTAACCGCCCAGGCCAACCCGAACGCCTTTCGGCACTGGCTCCTGTGGGACCTGGCCACGGGGCGGTCCTTCAAGGTCCAGGGGTCCTCGGGGAACCCCGCCGGCCCCGAGGTCCGCTTGCGCCTCACCGCGGGGCTCGCCGTGCCTCCCGCCGGGACCGCCTTTCGGCTCTCCTACCACCCGTGGCTCGAGGCCCTGGCCGGGGGCAGCGGGGCGCCGGGGGACGAGGAGCCGGGGACCCCGAGCACCTGGGACCGGGGCTTCGCCCCCCTGGGCCAGGGGTCGGTCACGGCGCGGCGAGTGACCTCGGGCGCCTACCGGGACACCTTCGAGCTCCTCGCCCGGGGGGTGGTGCTCTCGGGGGGCCGCCCCATGACCCGCACGGCGGCCGCCCGGGTGTACCGGCCCGGCCGCTCCGACCAGCGGGTGGGGGACTGGAGCGTCCGGTGAGGGGGACCGGGGCCTTCACCCTGCTGGAGCTCACCGTGGCTCTGGCGGTGGTGGCGGTGGCCACCGCCGTCGGGCTCCCCCGGATCCTCGCCAACCTCCCCACCTACCGGGTCAACGCGGCCGCCCGCCACCTGGTGGCCGACTTCCGCCTCGCCAAGACCCTGGCGGTGGAGCGGGGAGTCCCGGTGCTGGTGGCCTTCACCCCGGCCGCCCAGGGCTACCGGGTGGCGTACGACCACGACGGGGACGACCGCTTGACCGTGCCGCCGGACGAGGTCCTCAAGGCGGTGACCGTTCCCCTCGCCTACCCCGGGATCGGTCTCGCGGCGTACGGAGCCGGCACCAGCCCCGGGGGCGACCCCCTGCCCGCCGACGGGGTGAGCTTTTTTGAGGACGTGGCGCGCTTCTCCCCCTCCGGGGGCGCCCTGGCCGGGGCGGTGTACCTCACGCCCACCGCCGACCAGCCCTCCCGCTCCCTCCGGGAGCGGGGGATCACGGTCACCGTCACCACCGGCCGGGCCCGGGTGTACCGGTGGACCGGGACGGGCTGGGAGTAGCGGTGGGCGCGGGACGATCCCCTAGGGGCCTCACCCTGGTGGAGGCCCTGGTGGCCCTGGCAATCTTCGCCGTGGGCGCGGGGACCCTGGTGCCCCTGGTGGTCGCCACGGCCCGGGCCAATCGGGCCGCCGCCACCCGCACCCAGGCGGTGGCCCTGTGCCAGGACCGGCTGGAGGGCTTTCGGGCCCTCGCCTACGGCGCCCTGGCGAGCCACTCCCCCGCCAGCGGCACCGAGGAGGTGGACGAGACCGGCGCGGTGGGCGGGGCACCCCACTTCTCCCGGACGTGGGAGATCCGGGCCCTCCCGGGGGAACCGGACCTGACCCGGGTCACGGTGTCGGTCCGCTGGCGCCAGCCCGGGATCCCGGATGGCGAGGTGACCCTGGTGGCCTCCCGGGGCCGGTACTGAGCCGTGGCGCCGCGCCGGGGGTTTAGCCTCCTGGAGCTCCTGGTGGCCCTGGCCGTGGGGGGGCTCGTCCTCGCCGCGGTGGTTCAGGTGTGCGTCGGCCAGCAGCGGGCCCTCGGGGGCCAGGAGGAGCTCGCCGACGCCCACCAGAACGCCCGCATCGGGCTGGAGGAGCTGACCCGGGCCCTGGCGTCCCTGGGGGCCGGGACCGCGGGGGACCGGGGCCAGTTGAGCCTCTTGCTGGCCCACCCCTTCCAGGTAGTCTTTACCGCCGACCTCGACCCCGCCCAGGGGGCCCAGGCCCCGGGCACCGCCGTGCCGGGTCGCCAGGCCGGAGACCCCCACCCGACGGTCCCCGGCACCTACGCGGCTGCCCCCGCCGAGACCTACCGCTTCACCCTCGACCGGACGGGAGACGGCGCGGTGGACGGGACCGACTGCACCCGGGGGGAGCAGTACACCCTGTGGCGGGAGGTGAACGGGGGCCCGGTGCGGGAGGTGGCCCTGGGGGTGGCCAACCCGCGGGTCGGGGTGGCGCTCTTTCGCTACGAGGGGGACTTCGACGGGGACGGGACCAGCGAGGTTCTAGAGCGGGTCACCGCCGCCACCAGCTCCCGGGTGGCGGCGGGGGTGCCCCTGGAGCGGGTCGTGCGGCGGATCTCCTTGGACCTGGTGACCGAGACCGGGAGCCGGGATCGCCGCACCGGGGAGTACGGCCGCGCCCGCCTGGTGACCTCCGTCGCCCCCCGGTGCCTGTGCCCCCCGTGACCCGCCCCGGTCACCCGCGCCAGCCCGCGAGCTTGTCCTTGATCCAGGCCGCCAGGTAGGTGGTGAGGCCCGCGGTGTGGCGATCGCCCCCCCGGGACCCCAGGGACCCGTCGAGAAACCACGCCCGGGCCTGGAAACGCTGGATCTTCCCCGAGGAGGTCTTGGGCAGGGTACGGGGGGGCACCAGGACCACCCGGTCGGGCCGGCAGCCGGTGGCCTCGGCGACCTGGAGCCGGAGCCGGTCCTCTAGCCCCTCCCGTTGGGCGCCCTCGGCCACCTCGGCCACCAAGATCACCTCCTCGGTGCCCCGGGCCGCGTTTTCGGCGGCAAAAGCAGCGAGACCCCCGGGCCGCACTCCCTCGATCGCGGCCGCCGCGGCCTCCAGGTCTTCGGCGAAGTAGTTGCGGCCGGCCTTGATGATCAAGTCCTTCTGGCGCCCCGAGAGGAAGAGCTCGCCGTCCAGCAAAAAGCCGAGGTCCCCGGTGTGGAGCCCGCCCCCGGCCAGGGCGGCCGCGGTCGCTTCGGGGTTCTGGTAGTACCCGGCCATGACCGAGGGACCCCGCACCACCACCTGGCCCCGCCGCCCCTCCCCCAGGGGGGCGCCGCCCTCGTCCACCACCGACACCTCCACGGTCGGCAGCGGCCGGCCGCAGCTCACCACCGCCCGGGCCCCCGGCCCAGGGGGGACCCGGGTCGCGACCCCCTCGGCCTCCAGGCGCCCGGCGTCCACGTGCTCGATCCGGGGCGGGCGGCCGAGGCGGGAGAAGGTGACCCCCAGGGTCGCCTCGGCCAGACCGTAAGCCGGGAAGAACGCCTCGGGCCGGAAGCCGAAGGCGCCGAGGCGGGCGCCAAAGGCCTCGATGGTGACCGGGTGGATGGGCTCGGCCCCGCACAGGGCCAGCCGCCAGCTCGACAGGTCGAGCCCCGCCAGGTCTGCGTCCCGGGCCTTGCGGGCCACCAGGCTGTAGGCGAAGTTGGGGCCGGCGGAGACCGTGGCCCGGTGCTCCGCGATCAGCCGCAGCCAGCGGACGGGTCGGCGCAGGAAGTCGACGGGGGAGGTGGCGATGAGGGGGATGCCCCAGTACCAGGTCCCGAGCATCAAGCCGATCAAGCCCATGTCGTGGTACAGGGGCAGCCAGGACACCGCCACGTCCCCGGGCCCGAGGGCCGCCCCGGCGCCGCTCGCCCGCAGGTTGGCCAGGAGGTTTCGGTGGGTGAGCATCACCCCCTTCTGGGTGCCGGTGCTTCCCGAGGTGTACTGGAGGAGGCCGAGGTCGCCGGGGGCCACCGGACGATCCGGGGCGGCCGCCCCGGGGGCCACGTCGCCGGGGACCACCACCGCGAGCCCCCCGGCCAGGCGTTCCCCCACCGGCCGCACCAGGGGCCGCAGGACCTCGCTGGTCACCAGCACCCCGCACCCCGCGCTCCGGGCGAGGCCCGCCAGGGACGCCAGGTACTCTTCCAGGCGGCCGAGGCGCACCGGCGGGTAGGCCGGCACCGGCACCCCCCCGGCGAGGAGGATGCCCCAGTACGCCTCGTAAAAGGACCGCTCGGTGGCGAGCACCAGGAGCACCCGATCCCCCGGCGCCACCCCGACGTCGGCCAGGTGGGCGGCCCACGCTGCGGCCGCCCCCCCGAGCTCGGCGAAGGTGAGGGTCGCCGCCACCCGGTCCTGGGCGTACAGGGTGAGCCACCGGCGGTCCCCCTGGGCGCGCTCCTGGTGGCGCAATACGTCGACGAGGGTGGCCGCCCCCGCGCAGGGGTCCGGGGGTCGGGGGGAGTCGGTGGTCACGGCGGGCCTCCCTCTTCCAACAGCGCAGCCACGGCGCGCCGAGCCCGGGCGGCGAGGTCCTTGCGCCCTCCCCCGGGCTCCCCGGTGAGGGGGGCCCCGCAGCGCACCACCACCCGGAGGCGGGGGGCGGGAAGGACCCGGGTCCACAGGTGGCGCCACAGGTTCGGCTCGTCGATCCACGCCCACACCCGGGGGTCCCGGGGCTCCCGGTAGCACAGGGCCACGGGGGTCACCGGGCACCCCGCCGCCACGGCCGCCTCGAAGAGCATGGGCCGAAACTCCCCTACCCCCACCCCGTCCGGCGACACCCCCGCCTCGGGGAAGAGCAGCACGCGGTCCCTGGCCCCCAGGCGGGCCGCTAGGGTCTGGACCAGGGGCCGGCTCCCCCGGGGTCGGTCGCGGTCCACGAAGACCGTCCCGCCCCAGCGGGCCAGGGTGCCCAAAAAGGGCCACCCGGCGATCTCGGCCTTGGCGAGAAAGGCCCCGGGCACGGCGGCTCCCAACGCCAGGATGTCCAGGTATCCGACGTGGTTTGCCACCACCAGGCACCCGGGGGGCGGGGCCGGCCCCTCCCGCTCCACCACCAGGCCCAGGGCCCGGGCGGTGAGGCGGCTCCACGCCGCCAGCCCCCAGTCCCGGCGGACCCAGTAGGCGAAGAGCCCCAGGGGCACCCCCCCGGCCGCCGCCAGCAACACCCCCGGCAGCCGCCGCCAGCGCCGCCACCGGCCCGCCGGGGTCACCAGAGCCCCTCCCCGTCCCCCAGCCCCCCCACCAGGACGTCGCACGGCGCGCGCCGGGCCGCCGCTTCGGCCACCGAGCCGAGGAGCACGGCCCGCCAGCGGGAGTGGCCCCGGCTGCCGACCACCAGAAGGTCCGCCCCCACCTCCCGGGCGGCCTCGACCAGGACCTTGCCGGGAGGCCCCACCTCGACCCGCACGGCCACCGGATGCCCCTCGGCCCGGGCCCCCACCCACTCGCCGAGGCGCGCTTCCATCGCGGCGGCAGCCGCCCGCACCGCCCCGGAGAGTGGCAGGCCGAGGGTGTCTAGGACGTGGCACGCCGTGAGGCGGCCCTCGGCCTCCAGGAGGTCCAACCCCACCCGAACCCCCAGGGCCGCGCAGTCGGAGAAGTCGACCCCCACCACGGCGTTTCGGTACCCCTCCCTGGGCGGCCGACGGATGACCAGGGTGGCGACGGGGTTGCGCCGCACCACCCGCTCGGCAGTGTGGCCCAGGGTGAGGGTGGGGGGCGGCCCGCCCACGGCGACCAGCCGGGCGCCGAGCTCCTGGGCGCGCTCGACGATGCGGTCCGCAGTGCGCCCCTCGGCCACCTCGAAGCTCAGCTCCGGGTCACCGGTCCCCCGGATCAGCGCCGCCAAAGCCTCGGACGCCTCCCGGCGCTCTCGGCGAACCCACCGGCGAAGGGCCGGCAGCAGGAGGGCGGCCTCCTCCTCCCCCGAAGGGCCCGCCATCACGTGCACCACGTGGCAACGGCCCCCGAGGCGTCGGGCGAGGCGGCGGCCGGTTTCGACCACGGCAGCGGAGATCTCGGAGAGGTCGACGGCAGCGAGGACCGAGACGGGGGCTTCCATGGCGGCCTCGGGGGAAGGAGCCCAGCCTCGGGAGCTCAGGCCGGGTCGGTGAGGATGGCGAGGATCTCCCGGTAGCGCCGGGCGGACTCCGCCACCACCGCCGGGGGAAGTTCGGGCCCCGGGGCGGTCCGGTCCCAGGCGAGCCCCAACAGGTAGTCCCGGAGGTACTGCTTGTCCAGACTATCCTGGGAAACCCCGGGCCGATAGGAGGCCGCCCGCCAGAACCGCGACGAATCCGGGGTCATCAGCTCGTCGATGAGGATCACTTGGTCGCCGAGGAGGCCGAACTCCATCTTGGTATCCGCGATCAGGATGCCCCGGGCGGCGGCTTCCTCGGCGCCCCGGGCGTACACGGCGAGGGCGAGGTCGCGGACCCGGGCCGCCAGGGAGGCTCCCAGGAGCGCCTCCATCCGGGGGAAGGGGATGTTCTCGTCGTGGGTGCCGACCTCGGCTTTGGTGGAAGGGGTGAAGATCGGCGCCGGCAGCGCCGCCGACTCGACGAGCCCCGGCGGCAGGGCCACCCCGCACACCGCCCCGGTGCGCTGGTAGTCCTGCCACCCCGAGCCCGACAGGTACCCCCGGACGATGCACTCCACGGGCAGCGGGCGGGCCCGGCGCACCAGCATGCTGCGCCCCTGCAAGAGGGCGGCGTGGCGGCGGGCGGGGGCCGGGTACTCCGCCGGGTCCACCGAAACCAGGTGGTTCGCCACCACCCCGGCGGTGCGCCCGAACCAGTGGGTGGCGAGCCGGGTGAGCACCTCCCCCTTGCCCGGCACCGGGGTCGGCAGCACCACGTCGAAGGCCGACACCCGATCGGTGGCGACGATCAGCAGGTGCTCGCCCAGGTCGTAGATGTCCCGGACCTTGCCGCGGCTCGCGAGCCGCAACTCCGGGAGGTCGGTCTGGTACACGGCGGGCATCGGGTCTCTCCCTCCTCGGCGGGCCGGGGGTTCGGGACCGGGGGCGAGCACCCGGCCCCGGGCCCTCCCGTCCCCGGGTCACGTCCCCAGGACTTCCCGGATCTCGTACTCCACGGTGCGGCCCGGGGCCTTGACCACGATCTCGTCCCCGGCGCCCTTGCCGAGCATGGCCCGGGCCAGGGGGGAGGTGATGGACAAAAGCCCCTGCTCCACGTCGGACTCGTGGGGCCCCACCACGAAGTACTCCCGCTCCTCGTCGGTCTCCAGGTCCGCCAGGCGCACCCGAACCCCAAAGGCCACCTTGTCCTTGGGCCCCCGGGGGACGTCGACGATCTCGGAGCTGGCGAGGCGGGTCTCCAGGTCGCGGATCTTCGCCTCGATCCACCCCTGTTTCTCCCGCGCCGCGTGGTACTCGGCGTTCTCCCCGATGTCCCCGTGGGCCCGGGCGGCCTGGATCTCCTTGATGATCTGTACCCGGTCCTCGCGCTTGAGGCGCTCGAGCTCGTCGCGGATGCGGCCGTACCCCTCCCGGGTGATCGGCGCTCGGCTCATGGCACTTCCCTCCTCACAACAGACGCCGCCCCGCGAATCGCCGGGGGCGCGGTCCTCGTCTCGGGCCGGGGAGTGAGCCCCTACCCCACCTCGTCGAACACCCGGGGGCGAAAGGCCACCCCGAGCTCTTCGGCCACCCGTCGGCAGGCGGCCAGGTCCAGGCCGGGCACGGCCACCGCGGTGGCGGTCACCTCCCCGACGGTCTCCCGGGCCCGGCGCAAAAACGCCAGCACCGCCCCGTAGGCCCCGGGCACCCCGGGCCGGCACAGGCGCTGGTAGGTCGCCTCGTCGGGGGCATTGAGGCTCACCGACACCGCGTCCACCGCCCCCGCCAACTCCCCCGCCACGTCCCGGCCGTGGACCAGGCTCGCCAGGCCGTCGGTGTTCACCCGCACCCGGCGGGCGCCCCGGCCCTTCAGCTCCCGAGCGAGCGCCAGCACCGCGTCCAGGCGCAAGAGGGGCTCCCCGAAGCCGCAAAAGACCACCTCGTCCCACCGGGCCGCCCCGCCCTGCTCCTCCACCGCCGCCAGCACCTCTTCCACCGTGGGCTCGACCGTCAGGGTGAGGTCGTGGCCCTTCACCTCGGGCGCCCGGTGCTTGGCGCAAAAGGCGCAGCGGTTGGTGCACCGGGCGGTCAGGTTCAGGTACAGGCTGCGCCGGATCGGATAGGCGAGACGGGGCCCCTCCACCTCCCCCACCCCAAAGAGGGCCCGGCTGGCCCGGGTGGTGACCCGCGCCACGTCCTCGACCGCCAGGCCCCGCACCCGGGCCACCTCCGCCGCCGTATGCACCAGGAGCGCCGGCTCGTTGCGCTTCCCCCGCACGGGCTGGGGCGCCAGGTAGGGGCAGTCGGTCTCCAGCAGCAGCCGGTCCTCGGGGACCCCGGCGACCACCCGCCGCAGCTCCTCCGCCTTGGGGTAGGTGACCGTCCCCGGGATCGACAGGTAGAAGCCGAGGCTCAGCACCTCCCGGGCAAAGGCCAGATCCCCCGAGAAACAGTGGAAGACCCCGCGCAACCCCCGGGCGGCCTCCGGCCGCAGCACCTCCAGGATCTCCCGGTGGGCCTCCCGGTCGTGCACCACCACCGGGAGGCCGAGCTCCCGGGCCCGGACCACCTGCTCCCGAAACCAGCGCTCCTGCACCGCCCGGGGGGAGCGGTTGCGGTAGAAGTCGAGCCCCACTTCCCCCCACGCCACCACCTTGGGGGAGGCGGCGAGGGCGGCGAGGTCGTCGAGGTCGGCCAAGCTCACCGCCGCGGCGTCGTGGGGGTGCACCCCCACCGTCGCCCACACCTCGTCTCGGGCCTCGGCCAGGGCCACCGCCGCCCGGCTGTCGGCGGGGTCGATGCCGACGGTGATCACCGCCGTCACTCCGGCCCCCCGGGCCCGCGCCAGCACCCCGTCCAGGTCGTCCCCCAGGCCCTCCAGGGTGAGGTGGGCGTGGGTGTCGACCAGCCCCGGGGGGTCTCCGGGGCTGGTCACGCCCGTTCGATGCGGGGAAACAAGCTCTCCCCCCGTTCGATCCGCCCCCCCGGCGCGAGCCCACCCCACGCCGCCAGCTCCTCCAGCCGCCCCTCGTCCGCCGGACGCTGGATGCCCAGCCGCCGCCAGATCTCCCGCCCGGTGCCGGGCATGAAGGGGAAGACCAGGAGCCCAATGGCCCGCAGGGCCTCGCAGGCGTTGTACAGCACCTGGTCGAGGCGACCGGCCTTGGCCGGGTCCTTGGCCAGGGCCCAGGGCGCCGTGCCGTCCACGTAGCGGTTCAAGAGCCCCACGTACCGCCACACGGCCGTCAGCGCCTTGTGGAGGGCGAGTTCGCCCATGGCCTGGTCCACCGCCGCCAGCACCTCGCCGAGGGCGTCGCGCAGCTCCTCGTCGATGCCCTCATCCCCATAGGCGAGGACCCGGGGGACCACCCCGTCCCGGTACTTGCCCACCATGGCGAGCACCCGGGACACCAGGTTGCCGAGGTCGTTGGCGAGGTCGGCGTTGATCCGGTGGACCAGGGCCTCGCGGCTGAAGTCCCCGTCGAGGCCAAAGGAGACCTCCCGGAGCACGAAGTACCGGAAGGCATCGACCCCGTACTCCTGGGCCATGGCCGCGGGGTCCACCACGTTGCCGAGGCTCTTGGACATCTTCTTACCCTCGACGGTCCACCACCCGTGGGCGAAGACCTTCTTCGGCAGGGGCAGGCCGGCGGCCATCAGGAAGGTCGGCCAGTACACCGCGTGGAAGCGCAGGATGTCCTTGCCGATGACGTGGACGTCCGCCGGCCAGTAGCGCTCGAAGGTGCTCCCGTCGCTGGGAAAACCCACCCCGGTGATGTAGTTGGTCAGGGCGTCGAACCACACGTACACCACGTGGGACGGGTCCCCGGGCACCGGGATGCCCCAGGAGAAGCTGGTGCGGGAGATGGAGAGGTCCCGCAAGCCCTCCTTGACGAAGGAGACGATCTCGTGGCGGCGGCTGGCCGGCTGGATGAACTCCGGGTTGGCCTCGATGTGGGCCAAAAGGGCGTCCTGGTACGCCGACATCCGGAAGAAGTAGCTCGGCTCCTTGAGGCGGTCGGTGGGCCGGTTGCAGTCCGGGCAGTTGCCCTCCATCAGCTGGCTCTCGGGCCAGAAGGTCTCGCAGGGGGTGCAGTACCAGTCCTCGTACTCCCCCAGGTACACCGCGCCGTTCTCTTGCACCCGCCGGAAGAGCTCGTGCACCGAGGCCCGGTGCGCGGCTTCGGTGGTGCGGATGAAGCGGCTGTGGGAGACGTCGAGGATCGCCCACAGGTCCTCGAACCGGGTGACCACCCGGTCGGAGAGGTCGATGGGCCGCTCGCCCCGCTCGGCGGCGGCCCTCTCCACCTTCTGCCCGTGCTCGTCGGTACCGGTGAGGAAGAACACGTCGTAGCCGGCGGCGCGCTTGTACCGGGCCAGGGCGTCGCAGGCGACCGTGGTGTAGGCGTGCCCGATGTGGGGCACGTCGTTGACGTAGTAAATGGGGGTGGTGACGTAAAATGACTCAGCCATCGTCGGTCCTCCTAGGGGCCCCAGAAGGGCGCTTGCGCCTACGCGACCGGCGGCGGCCGCCGCCCCCCTTCTCCTCGGCACCGTCCCGCGGACCCTCGGGAGCCGCCGGGGGCGGGGGGGGCGCGGGAGCCGGGCTCTCCCGACCCTCCCGGCCGCTCCGCGGCCCGGTCCGGGCGGCCGGCGGCTGGTCGTCACTCCCCTCGGGGCGGGGC
>JBBIIA010000136.1:0-11873 GCA_037446775.1 Deltaproteobacteria bacterium | reverse complement strand
GGCCGCCTGAGATTCCGCGCGTGCTGCGACGATTCTCCGAAGTAGTAGATCAGGGTTCCGGTTCGTCGAGCCACGCGTCGAGGGCGGTGGCGATCTTGCGCGCCTGGTCCCGGCTAGAGATATTGAACTTCGCTTGCTGGCGGTACTCGTCCCGGATCTTGCGGTACCGGCGGATGGTGAAACGCTCGGGGCCGTACTGCTCCTTGGCGGGTTCCCACTGGCGGTACTTGAACAGGACCGTGGCCCAGGCGCCCTTGGACAACACGACCTTGGCGAGCTCTTGCACCACTAGTACGCCCTCTTCTTCGAAGTTCACCGAGAGCTCGTCGACCTCTTGTGCCATGGTTGTCTCCTCGTCGCGGCCCCGGCTCGGCTGGACCGCGACCTGGGGGGGATCGATGGGCGGACCTCGGCGGCACTGTGCCACGAACGGCGGTCCTCCGTCCACCGGCGAGGATCGACGGCGGGACGCTTGGACGTTGGGATGGGGGATGGAGGAACGCCCCGGCATCCAGTATCGAGCCCATCGGGCCGCCGAGGCGGCCCCGGCCGCTCCCCCCGGGGCCTCCCCTAGGTCGGGACGAACACCGGGATGCCCCTGGGCGCCGCCCCGGCCGCCGGAGCGGGGGAGCGGGCCGGGGCCGGGGCCGGGTCGCCGGTGAGGGTGCCCAGGAGCCCCGGCTGCCCCTCCTCCAGGGCGGCGGCGGTCTCCGGCTGGAGGGCGCACAGCCGACGCAGGACCGAGCGCGACAGGGGCGCGGCTTGCACGGGGGTTTCGGGGCAGCGCAGGACCTCGTCGGTGAAGAGGAAGCGGTACAGATCGGCGTGGGCGTCGTTGCTCGACCGGCGATAGCGCGCCTCCAGGTCGGTCAGGTCCAGGCGCACGGCTACCGCCGGGGCGTCGTTGACGGCGCGGTAGGACCGGCGTTCGCCGAGGGGGGTGAAGAGGAACACCCGCTGGTAGAACCGAGCGTGCCGCGGGTGGCACGCGAGGACCAGGTCGGAGACGTCGACCTTGCGCGCGTAGCGATACAGGATCCGCACCAGGTTGAAGACCAGGTGGACGCCGATGGGCTGGTAGGGCGGATCGACCGCCAGCCCCGAGATCTCCGCGACCCGGCGCCCCTGGGCGCGCAGCGGCGCGAGCTCGGCGGCGTACAGCACCTCCATGGGCAAGCCGAAGGGCGCCGTGTCCACCACCAGGGAAAAGGTGGCGACGACCTGGTCTCGATGCTTGGCGAGAAAGGTGGAGCTGGTCGGCAGCAGGTTGAGGTGGGTGTAGCGCAGGCCGCGGGGGGTGGGGGTGATCAGCCCGCGGCGCGCGTAGCAGTCGTGGAGCAGGCGAAAGGCCCCGCTGATCTCGGGCCACTCCCGGGCCTGCTCGTAGCGGAGGCGCTCCAGGGGGAGGTCCGGGACAAGGGGCTCGAGGGCCCCCCGTTCGCGAGGCTGGAATTGCGTCAGCTTGTGGAGGATACTGGCGAGCATGGGCTTCCTCCTCTCCTTGGGGTTGGCCCCCTTGCCGCCCTGACCCGCTCCGGGCCGGGACGGGGAAGAGCCGCGGCGACGCTGCCTTGAAAGGGTTGGGATGATAGGGGGTGGGTAAGTTTCTTGTCTACATCAAAACGACTAGAGCGGCGGGCTAGGCTCGGGAGGGCCCCATGAGCGTGGGAGGGTCCGCGGTGGTGGATGTGGAACGGCTCCGCCGAGACCGGCGTCGGAGTCTCCGGCTGGGGGCCGAGGAGGGGGCGCCGAAACCCAACGTCAAGGTGGCGGACGCGGTGGAGGAGTACGAAGCGGCGTTCCGCCTGACCTACCAGACCTACCTCGAAATGGGGTACTGCGGCCCCCACCCGGCCGAGCTCCGGGTGCTCCCCCACCATCTCCTGCCGGAGACCCTGGTCTTTCTCGCCCGCAACGAGCGGGACCTCCTGGGTACGGTCTCCCTGATCGTCGACTCGCCCTTCGGCCTCCCCGCCGACGCCCTCTACCGCGAGGACCTGGCCCCCTTTCGGGACCAGGGCTTGCGGCTCGGGGAGGTGTCCTCCCTAGCGGCCGACTCCTCCTACCGGTTCCTGCTGGTGGCCGAGGACGGCAAGCGGCGGGGGGTGTTCTGGCTGCTCCACCAGGCGGTCCTCGCCTGGGCGCAGCGGGTGGGCCTCGACCACCTGCTGATCACGGTAAATCCGCGCCACGCGGTGTTTTACGAGCGCCTGTATCTCTTCGAGCGGTTTGGCGAGGAGAAGGCCTACGCCGCGGTCCAGGGGGCGCCGGCGGTGCCCCTGCACCTCGACCTGCGGTCCCTGCCCGGCCGGCTCGCCGCGTCCATCGAGGAGAGCGGGCGCGCCTACGACCTCTCCACCTTCTTCTTTCGGCTCGAGCACGGCTTCTTCGACGGGGCCCGGACCGGGCCGGGGATGCCCGGGCCGGTGGCCCGCTACTTCTTCGCGCGGGCGGGGCTCGAAGACCTCCTCTCGGCGCCCCAGGTCGGCGAGCTCGCCCGGGCGCTGGGGTACGGGAGCGCCGACGCCTTCCTCGCCGAGGGACCCCGGGGCCCCGGGTAGCGCGACCCGGCGTCAGGCCCGGGGGGCTCCTACCGAGGGCTCAACGTCCCGGGCTCCGCGGGGGGCTCGACGGGCTTCTCGTACAGGGCGACGAGGAAGCGGTCCCGGACCCAGTTCTCGTGGTCCAGGCAGTCCGAGGGGATCCGGCTCAAGGGGATGACCGCCTTGGCCAGTTCCTTGTGGCCGCCAGCGCTGCCGAAGGCTTCAAACGCCGCCTTCACCACCTCCCCGGCGCTGCGCGCCGCCCCGAAGCAGCGCACCGAGATGCTCAGCTTGCCGCTGGCCACGCCGGAGACCACGGACCACTCCACCGCCTCCACCTCCATGCAGAAGTCCGCGATGTAGGGGATGACGTCCTCCCGGGTCAGGGGCCCGAGGTACGCGAAGAGGATGTCGTCCACGATCTGGGAGTGCTGCAGGGCGATGCTCAGGGACGGCAGGTCGCGCCGGGGGAACTGGGGGCGGTCGATGCGGCGGAGGTGTCCGTGGTTCGCCAGGGGGTACAGGGCGGCGAAGGCGGCCACGTCCATGGGGGTGGTGGCCCGCCCCAGGAGCTGGGTGTCGGTCTTGATGCCGTAGAGCAGCGCGGTGGCTAGCCGCTGGGAGATCGGGATGTCGGACGCCAGGAGATACTCGGTCATGATGGTCGAGGTGGCGCCGTACCGGGGGCGCACGTCGCGGATGCGCGCGGTGTAGCCGGTCCGCCGGGGGTGGTGGTCGATCACCAGGTCGACCTGGGTCGGGATGTCCGGGGAGTGGAAGGGCTGCACGTCCAGCAGGGCCACCCGGTCGAACCCCCCGAGGTCGGCGGGGGAGAGGCGTTGGACGTGGATCTCGAGGAGGCGGCACATGGCCAGGTTCTCCGGGCGCCGAACCTCGCCAAAGGCCCCGATGACCGCGGAGAGGCGGTTGCGCCCCAGGAGGGTCCGCAGCGCCAGGGCGGAGGCGAGGCCGTCGGGGTCGGGGTCGTCCTGAACCAGGAGGAGCACCTTCTCGGCGCCCCGAAACAGGGTGCGAAGGGCCCCCAGCGCTCGGCGGCTGGCGGCCTTCTCGAGTTCGGAGCGCAGGCAGATGGTGCCCAGGCGTTGGGTGGAGAGGAACAAGACCTCCTCTCGCCACTTGGGGGGGGGAACCGCGCCCGGGGCGAGGAGGGCGGCGACGGGAACCTCGCCGGACGCCTCGAGGACCGCCCGCAGGCACCGGGCCAGGTCGGCGGCCTTGGGGAGGTGGACGAGGACCCGGTCGGTCCCCGAGATCCCGAGGCGCCGGTACAGCGCGGCTTCCCCCAGGTCGCCGCTGGCGGTGCGAAACCCCCGGCGCCGCACCCGGCGCAGGAGGTTGCGGTCGTCCGACACGAACAGCACCTCGTCCTCTCCCACCGTGGGTTCGAAGAGGAGCAGGGGCAGCTCGGTGTGGGCGATGATCGCGATGCGCATGGGAGCGGAGCTCGACGGCGGGAGGGAGAGCACGGACGGGGCAGTGTAGTGACCCGGCCGCGGGGGTGTCAAACCTGGCGAGGCGCGGCCTTCGATGGTTCGGGGGTGGGGGAGGCCGGGACTCCGGCCGTCCGGATGGCGATTGCCCTGGGCCCCCGGCCCGGTCCGCTTGACACGGAAATCGGCCGACAGCTATCCTGAAGGTCCCGATTTTGCAGAGATTTCTTGCTCCCCTCCGGTGAAAGGAGTCCGTTGCGCGCGAGGCGCCTGGCTCTCGTCGCGGCCGTTGCCGTGGCCCCCGCCGCGGCCCTGTGGGCCCTCGGGAGCCCCGTGGTCGACGCCTATCTCACCTCCCGGCTGCCTGCCTGGGCGGTGGCCGCGGGAGTCGAGGTGCGCCTCGACCACTTCGACTTCGACCCCTGGGCCGCCCGGGTGCGGGTTCTCGGGCTGGAGGCGGGGGCGCCCGGCGGCGGGTGGCGGGGGGCGGTCCGCTCGCTGGAGGTGCGGGTGGCGGTCCTGCGGTCCCTCCTGGGGTCGATTCACCTCGGCGTGGAGGCCGAGGGGTTGCGGGTCGAAGGCGAGGTCCCGGCGGGGGAGGGGGCCGGGGAGGAGCGGCGCGGCCGGGAAGACCGCCTGCCTCGGGTGGTCTTCGATACCCTCCTGGTCCGGGAGGCAGCCCTCGACCTGGCGGTGCCGGCCCTGGCGTTGCGGCTTCGGCTGCCGGAGGTGGCGGCGGAGTGGGTCGGCAACGAGGGCGCGGTCCGGGTCGCCGGGGGGGCGGTGTCGTGGCAGGGGGTGGAGGAGGCGCTGGAGGTCGTCGCGTTGCGGGGGCGCCGGCGGTTCGCCGTCACCCAGGTGGAGGAGCTCGCAGTGCGCTCCCAGCGGTTGGGGCTCCGGTCGTCGGGCCGGGTGGGGCCCTGGGAAGCCCTCGACCTGGAGGTCCGGGCCGAGGCCGACCTCGGCGAGCTCCCCCGGCCGTGGCTCGCCGCCCTGGGGCTGGAGCGGTTCGCGCCGGTCAGGGGCGACGCGGTGATCGAGGGGCGCCTGGAGGGACGGCGGGACGCGCCGTCCTTCCAGGGAACCGTGGCCCTGGGGCCCGGGCGCTTCGGACCGGTGGCGGTGGCCGGGGGGCGCACCGAACTGGTCGCGGACCGGGACGGGGTGAACGCCACCGGGCTGGAACTGCGCACGGACGCGGGCCGGGTGACGGGGGCCTCGGCCCGGGTCACCTGGGGCTCCGGGATCGACCTCGACGCCGAGGGCCGGGTGGAGGGGTACCACCTCCGCCGCTTCATGGCGCTCTTCGTGGACGGCCCCTTCCCGGTCGGGGGACGGGCGTCGGGGACGTTTGCCGCCCGGGGCTCCCTGGCCCCCTCCCTGGGACTCGACTGCCGGGTCGCGGCGGCGGTCACCGACTTCGACGTCACGGTGGGCGACCCGGGGGCCGAGCGGACGGTCTTCGCCCTGCCCCAGGGCGACCTGTCCACCCGCGCGGTGGTCGGCGCCGACAGCGTCGCCTTTGGCGCCACCCGCCTGCACACCCCTTCGGCGACCGTGGAGATCGCCCGGGGCTCGGTGGAGTACCGCAAGGGCCTGTGGTTCGACACCGTGGCCACCCTGCGGGACCTGGAGCTGGTCCGCCAGTACGTGCCGACGGGGATCGACGCCCGGGGTCTGGTCCGGGGGCGCTTCGGGGGCCCCTACGACGCCTTGCGCTTCGAGGTCGGGGTGGACCTCGCCTCGGCGGTGGTGGGGGGGGAGGACCTGGGGCGCCTCCGGGGCCGGGTGGAGTACGACCTGCGGGAGGCCCGTTTTGCCCAGGCCGAGCTCCTGGGGCCCCTGGGCCGGGTGACCGGCGAGGGGGCGGCGACCCTGCTGCCCGGCGGGGAGCTCGACCTCGAGGTCGCCTGGACCGACGGGGACCTGGCCCGGGCCGCCGGTTTCGCCTCGCGCCTGGTCGGCTTCGAGGTGCCCGTCCCGGTGTCCGGGGCGGCCGAGGCCCGGGGAACCCTGCGGGGGCCGCTGGTCTCGCCGCGCTTCGCCGGGACCGTGGGGGTGACCGGAGCGGCCGTGGCCGGCCGTAAGGTGGAGTCCATCAAGGCCGAAGGCGAGGCGTCGGCCGAGGGGTGGGCGATCGAGCGGGCCGAGGTGGCGGCCGGGGGCGCCGTGGCGACCGGTGCGGGGCGGGGCGACCGGGACGGGTTTCGCGCCGCCGGCACGGTCATGGGCCTGGCGCTTCCCCGGGTCGCCCGGGAGGCGGGGCTCGAGCTGCCGGTGGAAGGGCGTTTCGCGGGGACGTGGTCGGGCGCCGGGACCTATCGGGCGCCGGCGGTCGCCGTGGCGGGGACGGTGGACGATGGGGCGGCCTGGGGCCACGCCCTGGGGCCCCTGGCGGTGGAGGGAGCCTGGCAGGACCGTCGGCTCACTGCCTCCCTGTCGGGCCTTGGGGGACGGGTCCGGGCCCGGGGGGAGCTGGAGCTCGCCGACGCGCTGCCCTTTCGGGTCGCTGGGGAGGTGGCCGGGCTCCCGGGGAGCGAGCTGCCCCCGGGGCTCGTCTTGGAGGGGCTCCGGATCGGGTCCCTCGGGGGCGAGGGGCGGGTCGCCGGGACCCTCCGGGGTGGCGCGGTCCTCGCCGAGGTCGAGGTCGCGGCGCGGGCCGAGGGGCTGGGGTGGGGGGACCTGGAGGTGGGGCCGGTGATCGCGGCGCTAGAGCGGCGCCCCGAGGGGTGGTGGGCCTCGGCGGAGGCGTGGGAGGGGGAGGCTCGGTTCGAGGGGCTCTTGGGGCCCGGCGCCGACCCGGCCCTTCGGCTCGAGGGGCGCCTCTCGGCCCTCGACCTCACCCGCTTGCCGTGGGCGGCGCGCCTGTCGGCGGGGCGCGGGTGGGGGACGGCCCGGGCCACCGTGTCGGTGCCCGAGTGGGGGCGGCGGGCCGGTGCGGATCGCCTCGCCGCCCTCTCCGGGGTCGCCGTGGAGGGGCGGGCGGAAGGCCTGGCCGCCGGTCCCGTCCCCCTCCCGGACTGGACGGTTCGTCTCGACGGGGCCGAGCGGCCGACCCTGCGCCTGGCTTCGGCCGGGCTGGAGGTGACCGGGGTGCTGGAGGACCCGGCCCGCCTCGCCTGGTCGGCGTCCGCGCTCCTCCAGGACTTCCGCCCGGGGCAGTGGCTCCCGGCGGACGGCGGGATCGAGGGGGCCGTCTCCGGGGTGGGGTCCGCCCGGGGGGTCGGGGAACGGGTGGTGGAGGGGCGGGGAGAGGGGACCATCGAGGCGCTCGCCTGGGGCCCCCTGGCGCCCTCGCGGTGGGCGTGGTCGGGGCGGTGGGACGGGCGGGAAGGGGTTGCCCGGGCCCGGGAGCCCCGGGGGATCGAGGCCGAAGCCCGGTGGACGCCTGCCGAGCCCCTGGCGGTCCGGATCGGCCTGGCCGACGTGCCCCTGGAGGGCTGGGTGGCGGGGCCCGAGGATCTGGCGGGCCGAGCCGGGGGAGAGGCCTGGCTCCGGTGGGCGCCGGGCCAGGCGCTCCGGGGCGGCTTGCGGCTCGCGAGCCTCACCCTGCGCTTGCCGCCCCTGGACCTGGCGGCCCGCGAGGAGGTGCGGCTCCACCTGGAGGGCCAGACGGTGCGGGTAGAGGCCCTGACCCTGGGGGGGCAGGGCCTTCAGCTGTCGGTCCGGGGCCAGGTCGAACCGGGTCGCGCCTGGGGGCTCGACGTGGACGGCAGCCTCGACCTCTCGACTCTGCGCCGGTGGGTCCCCGCCATCGTCGCCGCCTCCGGGGAGGGGCGGGCCGCGGTCGAGGTGCGGGGCGACTGGGCTGCCCCCCGCTTCGAGGGGCCGGTGCGGGTGCTGCCCGGGGCCGCCCTCTCCCTGGGCCGGTTCGCGGCCGAGGACATCGACGCGTCGGGGTTTCTGGACTCGGAGCGGGGCCTCGTCCTGGACTGGGCCGATGCCCAGGTCGGGGCGGGCCGCCTGCATCTGGAGGGCGTCGTGGGGCTCGACGGGGTCCGCCCCGGCGACCTCCGGCTCCTGGCCGAGGTGCGGGATGCCGAGTACGAGTGGCCCCCCCAGGTCTCCTACGGGTTCGACGCCGACCTCCTGGTCACCGGCACCGCGGCGCGGCCCGAGGTGCGCGGCGAGGTGCGCGTGCTGGAGTTCCTGTACGCTCGCCGGCTCAACTGGAAGTCGGCGATCCTGGACCTCCTCGAGCGCAAGCCGCGGACCGTGAAGACCGGGGCCAAGGCGGGGGCGGTGTACGTGGACGTGCTGGCGCGGGGTGCCGAGAACCTGCGGGTGGAGAACAACCTGGCCGAGCTCTCCCTGGCGGTGGAACTGCGGGCCCGGGGGTATCTGCCGGAGCCGGCCCTGTGGGGGCGGGCCGAAGTGGTGGAGGGGACGGTTCGGCTGCGAGCCCAGGAGTACGAGGTGCTGCGCAGCGCGGTGGAGTTCCTCGGCGAAGCCCAGCCGGTGCCCCTCCTGGACCTCCACGCCCGCACCACCGTGCGCCAGCACGCGGTGAGCGTCGACGTGTCGGGCCCCCTGGACGACTACCGGGTGACCCTGGCGAGCTCCCCGCCCATGCCCCAGACCGACCTGGTTGCCCTCCTCACCGTGGGCAGCACCCCGGAGGAGATGGCCGGAGCCCAGGCCGTCACCGCCGCCGAGGCCGCGAGCTTGGTGACCGGGCGGCTGCAAGACGAGCTCGAGAGCGGGGTCGGCGCGATCCTCGGCTTCGACCAGTTCCACATCGATCCGGCCTACTCCCCCTCGGCCCAGACCACCGTCCCGCGCATCACCGTCGGCAAGGCCGTGACCCGCTCCCTGTACGCCCGGTACTCGGCAGCCCTCGGGGGCGAGGGGGAGCAGGACCTGGAAGTCCAGTACGCGGTCACGCCCCGCCTCTCCCTGCTGGGCACCTGGACCGACCGGGGGCCCGAGAGTCGGGGTTCCCTCGGCGGGGAGGTTCGCGTGCGGTTCTCCTTCCGATGAGGCGCGTCGCCGCCCTCTGCCTGGGGCTCCTCCTCATCGTCGCCGCCGCCCCCCCGGCCCCGGCCGAGCTGGCGGGGCGGGTGGTCACCCGCATCGACCTCGCCAACCCGAGCCGGGTGCAAGACGCCGAGGTCCGCAGCCTCTTTCTGCTCGCGCCCGGCGATCGGTACGACGCCGGGCGGGTGCAGCGGGGCCTCGCCCTGCTCAGCCAGAAGGTCTCGATCCGCACCGTGCTGGTGCGCGGCGAGCCCGACGGCGAGGGGGTAGCCCTCCACCTGGAGGTCGTGCCCCAGCCGCTGGTGCGGACGGTCGTCCTGCGGGGAAACCGCGCCCTGTCCGATGCCCGGCTGGTCGGCCGGTTGCGCACCCGGGTGGACCGCCCGCCCCGGGACCGGGTGCTGGCAGCGGACGCCCGGGCCCTGGAAGCGCTGTACGAAGCCGAGGGGTTTCCCCAGGCTCGGGTGGGGTGGACGGTGGAGCCCACCGGGTCGCCCCACTGGGTGCGGGCGACCTTCCGGATCGAAGAGGGAGAGCCGTTGCCCATCGCGGCCGTGGAAGCCGACGGGGTGCCCCTGGAGATGCCCCGGCTCCTCCACTTCCTGGACCTGCGGCCGGGGGATCCGGCGTCGCGGCTGAAGCTGCGGGAGGGCGTCCGCCGGGTCGAGGGGGTCCTGCGCCGGGAGGGGTTTCCCGCCGCCCGCGCCGGCCCGGCCCGATTTCGGGCCGCCGGGCCCGGCGCCGTGCTGGAGCTGCCGATGGTCTCCGGGCCGGCGACCGACGTCCGGATCGAAGGGCTCGATGAGTGGACCGCGGCGCCCCTCCTCGAGGTCGTCCGGTCCCGGTACGGGGAACCCCTCGACCGGGCGTGGGCCGAGAGGGTCTCGGCCCAGCTGGTCGAAACCCTCCGGGGCGAGGGCTACCTAGGCGCCGCCGTGGAGCCGACGCTCGGGGAGCGGTACGGCCGGCGTCGGGTGTTCTTCCAGGTCAGCCGGGGGCCCCAGGCCCGGGTGGAGGCGGTGCGGTTCGCGGGAAACGCCGCCGTGCCCGGGGAACGGCTCCAGGGGTACATGTCGGTGATCGAGGGGGGCATCCTGCGCCGCCCCCCCTTCACCCATGCCGCCCTGGAGCGGGACCTGGAGGCCCTGGCGGGGTACTACGCGACCCTGGGGTACCTGGACGCCCGGGTCTTCCTGACGAACCTGGAGGTGGCGGCGGAGGGGCTGGTGCGCCTCCTCTTGACCGTGGAGGAGGGGCCCCGGTACCGCTGGGGGCGGGTGGGGTACCGGATCGACGGGGGGCTCTCCCCCGAGGAAGCCGCGCGCGCCGTGGGCCTGGAGCCCGGCGGGGTAGCCAATCCCGGGGCGGTCGCCGAGGCGCGCCTGGCCCTGCTCCGGGCCCTGGAACTCCGGGGGTACCCGGAGGCCCGGGTGGAGTGCGCGGTGGAGCGGGTCCCGGATCGCCAAGAGGTGGATGCGGAGTGCCTGGTCTGGGGGGCCGACGCGGCCCGGATCGGTCGCACCGTGGTGTCGGGCAACGCCCGCACCCAGTCGGCGGTCATCCTGCGGGAGCTCACCCTGCGGGAAGGCGAGCCGTGGAGCGGCGCCGAGGCCCTGGCGAGCCGGCAGCGGCTGTACCGCCTGGGGTTTTTTGAGCGGGTCCGCATCGAGCAGTTGCCCCCGGGCGGCGAGCCCGGGGTCCGGGACGTGCGGGTGGAGGTGGTGGAGCAGGACGCGGGCAGCGTGACCCTGGGCTTGGGGTACGGGACCGAGGAGCGGGTCAAGGGCGTCGGCTCGGTGTCCCACGGGAACCTGGGAGGGTGGGGCCGCAGCCTCGGGGCGCGGGTGGACTTCGACCACCTGGATCGCTCCCTGGCGGTCAACTTCCGGGAGCCGTGGATCGTGGGGCGGCCGATGGACCTGCGGCTGAGCGTGGTGCGCAGCGACCAGGACCGGGAGACCTTCGACGTCGCCACCCTCGGCTTCCAGGCGAGCCTAGAACGGACCTTCCACGAGCAACTGAAGGGGTCGATCCAGTACTCCCTCGAGTCCAACCGCTTGCGGCAGGTGGCTCCTGGCTCCGAGCTCGACACCCCCGAGGAGTACATCCTGTCCGCCTTCGGGCCGGTGGTGGCGTGGGACTCCCGGGACAACCCCTTCAACCCGACCCGCGGCTACCACCACACCTTCCAGGCCGAGGTGGCGCCGGCGTGGCTCGGGTCCGAGGTCCGCTACGAACGGTACGTCGCGAGCCTCAGCGGCTACGCGACGGCCGCCGGGGTGACCCTGGCGGGCCTGGCCCGGGGCGGCTTCGCCTTTACCGCCGGCGGCACCGCCGACCTGCCGGTGAACAAGCGCTTCTTCCTCGGCGGCCGCACCACGGTCCGGGCGTTTGCCCGGGACGAGATCGGCCCCCGGGGGGCGGACGGAGCACCCCTCGGCGGCGACGCCATGCTCAACTTCAAGGCCGAGCTGCGGTTCCCCCTCTGGCGCAGCCTCGGGGGCGCCGCCTTTTGGGACGCCGGGAACGTGTGGAACCGGACCGTCGAGGCCCCGAACTTCACCGACCTCCGCCACGCCGTTGGCGGGGGCCTGCGCTACCTCACCCCGGTGGGCCCCCTGGCCCTGGACCTCGCCTACAAGCTCGATCGCCAACGGGGCGAGTCGCCGAGCGCCTGGCACTTCACCATCGGCAGCGTATTCTGACGAAAGGGGCTGGGACTGGGCCCGCTCCGCCCCCGCCGGCCGTCGGCGCCCACCGGCACCAGGCGCCTGCGGCGCCCGAAAGAACCAAAGGGGACGTTCGTGCAGAAGAGCGTTGCGATGGAGCTGGGGCGGGCGTAGACTTGCGGCATGCCAAGGCAAGCGCGACTGGACGCGCCCGGGACCCTGCATCACGTGAT